>JABFRB010000014.1 GCA_013141385.1 Bacteroidales bacterium
GCTTTAGGATCAACAGATCGATACATAAGCAAACCATTTTTCATAAACTTATTGTTCGAATGGTTGAAGGTGATCCCATTACATATCAGAATGTTAAAATTAGTGCTTAAATAAACACCTCAAAAAAGTTAATTAACCGCAAAGCATTAATTCTACTTTGACATATTAACTTTGTACTTGATTTTCCTGCTTTTTTACCCCTTGCCCTAAAGGGAGAAAGCAGAAAAATCAACCTACACCCTTTAGGGATAGGGGTAAATTAGGTTGATTTTTCGTGTGTTTTGCTAATCTGTCAAAGTAGAATTAAAAGATTTCGCAAAGTTCGCAAAAGAGCAATGTGTTGCTTATTAAACATTTGCGCCCTTTGCGTTTTCTTTTGCGACCTTAGCGGTTAAAGAATAACCTTTTATACAGTCCCTTATACAAAGTATCTCCTTTAGCGTACTTCGGTGAAATTGCCCCTAGTATTGGAGTATCGCAAATTGCGATAGTTGGGATGCGGAAACGTTTGGCGCATTTACCGCTGGGTTTTGTGTGTAGATAGGATTATCAATTGGAACTATAGGGCTAAAGCTCCCAAAAAGGCTGTCAAAAAAAGTGAATTAACCGCAAAGCATTAATTCTACTTTGACATATTAACTTTGTACTTGATTTTCCTGCTTTTTTACCCCTTGCCCTAAGGGAGAAAGCAGAAAAATCAACCTACACCCTTTAGGGATAGGGGTAAATTAGGTTGATTTTTCGTGTGTTTTGCTAATCTGTCAAAGTAGAATTAAAAGATTTCGCAAAGCATTAATTCTACTTTGACATATTAACTTTGTACTTGATTTTCCTGCTTTTTTACCCCTTGCCCTAAAGGGAGAAAGCAGAAAAATCAACCTACACCCTTTAGGGATAGGGGTAAATTAGGTTGATTTTTCGTGTGTTTTGCTAATCTGTCAAAGTAGAATTAAAAGATTTCGCAAAGTTCGCAAAAAAAGCAATGTGTTGCTTATTAAACATTTGCGCTCTTTGCGTTTTCTTTTGCGACCTTAGCGGTTAAAGAATTTTAAACAAAGGCATTAAATGAATTTTACCCTAAGTTCTCCCGGCTGTGCTACGGGTTACTCCTGACTAGTCGGAGAGAACGGGGTAGTTGGGAAGGAACGCGGGGGAAACCGCGTTCGCATGGGGTTTTTACAGAATTATCTTCGAAATGGGTGAGCAGTAATCCGTTGTTCCCGTTGATGTTACGGCCGCCACCCTAAACCAGTAGCGGGTTGTTAGCGCAAGCCTGTTAATCTCGTAGCTTGCCTGTGTGCTTGCCCCTGCAAACGTCCACCCACTATCATCGGAAGGGATTTCGTTGGTGCAGTACTGCCACAGGTAGGATCGGGCTCCCTTAATGGCTTGGTGCTTAAGGAGTGCTGTCCCCGATTTCTCGCCAGAGTTTACGCTAAACTCCACCTTCTTTGCTACTGCTCGCTCCTTTGTGGTATTAAAACCGCTACCGAGGATAATCACCTCATCGCCATCGGCTACACGATCCACATAATCGGCTAGCTTGCGGAAGATATTCGTTGTCCTCCTATCGCTCTCGTGCATAGTTGCCGTGGCTGCCTTGCCCCCGTTCTCGGAGTTTATATAATCCTTCTCCAGCTGGTTCACCGCCTCGGTGGCCTCCGCCAACGGAACGTCGGGTTTGGGGAACAAGGGGTTATTGGTCATATCTGTAACTACTTTTCTAAAGAAAACGATCTTCTCATGAACAGAAAATCTCACAAAATCTAAAAGCAAACCTAACTTTCTCATAATACTAATTTTTTTTAAGATTAATGTACTATAAAATATAATTAGTTCTGGTTGCTAGATACTAGTTGCTGGCTTCTAGTTATTTATCTGATATTTTTGATTGATACATTTTTTTACATTTTAATTAAAGCTAAATGCAAAAGAATAAAATACTGTAAATTAACAAACTAGCAACTTGTAATCAGCAACTAGCAACTTAGGCTAATTACATAATTTAAAAGAACGCATCTAAACCCAGATGCAGTAGCATTAAACGGCCGAGTAAGTATATGCTATCACTTTTATTACAATTTAAACGCCAAACTTTGCCAAAAATTATTTAGCTGATGTTAAAAACTGCTAAAGAATGTTACAAGAATCGGTAGCCAACCCATCTTTGCACAGGAATTCCAGATAAGCCCCAACCCAAAAACAAACCTAACTACCTATAAATGATAATGTTTAAGGGGTAATACGAAAAAATCAGAGATGATTTTTACCAAAACAAGGACGATCCCTACCAAAACAATGATGATTCTTACCAATGCAAGGATGATCTTTACCAAAACAAGGATGTTTTGTTCCAATGCAAGCATGTTTTATTCCGATGCAAGCATGTTTTATTCCGATGCACGCATGTTTTGTTCCGATACAAGCATGTTTCATTCCAATGCAAGGATGTTTCGTTCCAATGCAAGGATGTTTTGTTCCGATGCAAGGATGTTTTGTTCCGATGCAAGGATGTTTTATTCCAATGCAAGGATGTTTTGTTCCGATACATGGATAATCTCTACCTATACAAGGAAAATAGCAACAATATCACCAGAGAGTCATTCCTAATCCTCCATGAATAGCGAGTATTCAAGAGTTAGCCCGATGGGTTTAGGGGGGAATTGATCCAATTACAGGATGCACCGTTAACTTCATCTGGGGTTTACAATCATGCTTCCATAGAAAAGTGTAAATGGAATGTAATTTTGTTTAATTATTCAAGAAAGAATGTTAGTTTTGGTAAAGATTACTGGAAGGTGAGTAATTTATGGATATGGTTGAATGGAGATGGGCTGGATGGCAAGTGTTAGGCGTAACTACAATGGTGTTTTTGCTGCGAAATGAGAGAAAAACTGAAGTAGTTAATGCACCAAACAGCACATTTACAACCGACCAGCAAAGCTAACCGACCGAAGGGAGCTCGCCGAAGGCAAACCATACAAGCCGATATTCAACCAAAGTTTGTCAAAGAGTGCAATCTTACTCACGCACCCGTGCAAATTTGTTACATTTGAGCTTTTGATGAACGATTTTAAAAAGAAGAAAATAGATAATGATAGATTTTAAAGAAAAGGCAAACCTCATTTGGAAAGTAGCCGACTTATTGAGAGGAGATTACAAACAGTCAGATTATGGGAAAATAATCTTGCCTATGACTGTTTTAAGGCGTTTGGATTGTGTGATTACACCGACAAAGCAAAAGGTTTTAGACTATATGCCAAAAATCGAAAAGCTCTCGGACAGTGCGAAAGACATTACTTTAAACAAAGTTGCTGGACTTAATTTTCATAATCGCAGTTTATATGATTTTGCAAAAATTAAAGCCGACCCCAATAATGTAGCTGCCAACTTGAGAAACTTCATAAACGGTTTTTCAAGTGGTGCAAGAGAGATAATTGAATATTTTGATTTTGATTCACATATTGACAGATTAGATGACCCTAAAACGGATTTGCTTTTTAAAATCGTTGAAGCCTTTGCCGACATTGATTTATCGAAAATGACCTCAATGGAAATGGGGTATGTTTTTGAAGAACTTATTCGCAAATTTTCCGAACTTTCAAACGAAACCGCAGGAGAACATTTCACACCACGTGAGGTAATAAAATTAATGGTAAATGTTTTGTTTATTGACGAGAAAGACATTTTCAAAAAAGGAATTGTAAAAACTTTATATGACCCTGCCTGTGGAACAGGAGGAATGCTTTCAGAAGCAGAGTCTTTTATTAAAAGACAGAACCCTGATGCAAAAATGGAGGTATTCGGACAGGAAATAAACCCCGAATCTTACGCCATCTGCAAATCGGACATGATGATTAAAGGGCAAAACCCTGCAAACATCAAGTTTGGAAATACATTTACAGTTGATGGACTTGAAAACGAAAAGTTTGATTATATGCTATCCAATCCACCATTTGGTGTGGACTGGAAAAAAGCACAAAAAATGATAACTGACGAAGCAGATAAAAAAGGCTATGCAGGGCGTTTTGGTGCAGGATTACCAAGAATAAATGATGGTTCGCTTTTATTCCTTCAACACATGCTTTCGAAAATGAAACCCGAAGGAAGCCGAATAGGAATAGTTTTTAATGGTTCGCCTTTATTTACGGGTCAAGCAGGAAGCGGTGAAAGCGAAATCCGAAAATGGATTATTGAAAACGATTGGTTGGAAGCAGTAATAGCAATGCCCGACCAACTTTTTTACAACACAGGTATTTCAACCTACATTTGGATTCTATCCAATAAAAAAAGTGCCGAACGCAAAGGGAAAGTTCAATTGATAAATGCCACAGGTACGAAAGACGAAGAAACAGGGCAAAACCCAAATCGTTTTTGGCAAAAAATGCCCCGTAGTTTAGGCAATAAACGAAAAGAAATCCCCGAGAACGGCGACACAAAAGGAATTGGTTATATAACCAAAATTTATGGTGAGTTTTTCGAATCCGAATTTTGCAAAATATTCCCTAAAGAATTTTTCGGATTTTGGCGTGTAACAGTTGAACAACCATTGAAAAACGAAAAAGGGAAAATTCAAAAAGACAGCAAAGGCAACCCAAAGCCTGATTCAAGTTTAAGGGATTACGAAAACATTTCTTTCTTGCGAAAAGATGAAAACGGAAACATTGTTCAACAAACTATTCAGGAGTATTTCGACCGTGAAGTAAAACCCCACGTTCCCGATGCTTGGATTGATGAAAGTAAAACCAAAACAGGCTACGAAATAAACTTTACCAAATATTTCTACGAGTTTAAAAAACTACGCTCATTAAGCGAGATTAAAGCTGATATTTTGGCATTGGAGGAAGAAACGATTGAACTTGAAAAAACAGTGCTTGACTAATGGATAGATTTCAAAATAAATATCGCATACCATCATCACGTTTACAGAATTGGGATTACTGTTGGGCGGGTGCATATTTTATAACCATTTGCACCAAAGACCGCAAAAATTATTTTGGAAACATTACAAATGGTGAAATGCAATTATCAGGTGCGGGAATTTTGGGCAACGTTTTTTGGTACGAAATTAAAAACCATGCAAAAAATGTGGAATTGGGTGCATTTGTGGTTATGCCCAACCATGTACATGGTATTTTGATTTTGAATGGTGAAAACGGTAATGATAACAATAACGTTATTGATATTGGCAATGGTAATGATATGGGTATCGTTGTTGGTAATGTAGAGACAGGGCATGCCCTGTCTCTACAACCACAACCATCACAACAAACCGAAAAAACCATTGGCCAACAACGATTTCAGAATATTGGTAAAAATACCGTGTCATCAATAATTGGTTCATACAAATCGGCCGTAACAAAACATGCCAACCGTTTAGGATTTGCATTGAAATGGCAGGAACGTTTTTACGACCATATTATTCGTAACGATGGCGAATACCAACGCATTACCCAATACATTATTACCAACCCCCTGAAATGGGGTGAAGACAAATTTTATAGTGGCAAAGACTAATGGAACGATACGAAAAATATAAAGATTCAGGCATTGAATGGATTGGTAAAATTCCTGAACATTGGAAGGTGAAGAGGTTGAAATATTGCATTTCGATTAATGATGATGTTTTAAATGAAACAACAGATGAAGAATTTGAGATTAATTATGTAGAAATAGGAGACGTTAATTTTCTAACTGGCATTAATAATTCAACAGTTTATAAATTTAAAAATGCACCTTCAAGGGCAAGGAGAATTGTAAAAGAAGGAGATGTAATTGTATCAACAGTTAGAACATATTTGAAGGCAATAGCTCAAATTAAGAAAATCTATGGTAATTTAATCGTTTCAACTGGATTTGCGGTTTTAAGACCAAAAACTATTGATTCTTCATACTTAGGATATTACGTCTTAACACCCTTTTTTATTCATAAAACTATAGCAGATTCGGTTGGCGTTAGCTATCCTGCGATTAACAGTAGTAATATTGGATTATTTGAAACCGTTGTTCCCTCACTTTCCGAACAAACCCACATCGCCACCTTTCTCGACCGCAAAACCGCCGAAATAGACCGCATCATAGACAACAAACAAAAATTAATTGCCTTTTACGAAGAAGAAAAACAGGCAATTATTAACCAAGCTGTAACCAAAGGTCTTGACCCCAATGTAACACTAAAAGATTCCGGAGTTGAATGGTTGGGGGAAATACCAGAGCATTGGAGTTTAATAAAACTTAAAAGAATTTCAGCAAAAATAACAGATGGAGAACATATTTCGCCAAATTTCACACTTGAAGGCATGCCTTTTCTCTCAGCCAAAGATGTTAGAGATGGTTTTGTTCAAATCGATTATGATAAATTTGTGAGTAATGAAGACGGAGATTTTTTTAGAAAAAGATGTAATCCTGAGAGTGGTGATATTTTAATTGTCAGCAGAGGAGCAACTGTTGGTCGAGTCGCTATTGTTGATACTGATGAAAAATTTTGTTTACTTGGAAGTGTGATATTAATAAAACCAACACCACGTATTTTGAGCAAATTTCTTCTTAACTCATTTAAGAATAAGTTATTATTAGATAATTTTCTCTTAACATCTCAATCTTCTGCACAACAAGCAATATATCTAGTCAATGTTGCTGAAATAAACCTTTCATTACCTCCGATTCAAGAACAAATAAATATAATTGTCCACATCGAAAAAGAATGCTCCCGATTAGATACCATAATTGAAAAATTCAACAAACAAATAGACCTTTTACAAGAATATAGAATCACTTTAATTTCAGAAGTAGTAACAGGTAAAATTAAAGTACCAAATACGATAGAAGCATGACACTTTGTACAGCATGGATAAGACAATCCAATAATACCGAAGAATTAGTTTTTGCTACTGACAGCACTTTAACAGGTGGGGAGAAATGGGACAATGGCATTAAACTGTTTGAATTGCCCCGTAAAGATTGTTTGCTTTGCTTCGCTGGCAGCACATTCCGTGCTTATCCTTTAATTCTAAATTTGGTATCATCCATTAAATTCAACACCTATTTAAGCAAACCCGAAACAGATATTACGGAAGTTCTCAATTACATTTCCGATTTGTTTACCAACTTGATAAAAACAATAGTTTCCGAAATTCAAGGCGAAGATATACATGAATTGCGGAGCGGTGCAAAATTTCTGTTTGGCGGTTGGTGTTGGCAATCGAGCAGTTTCCGTATATGGCATTTGTATTATTCGGGCGATGCCGAAGGTTTTTTATTCAAAGAATTAACTAGTGATGACACTAAAACACGTTTTTATACTTTTTTGGGAGACCCACAGGAAGCCGTTGAAAAAGAAGCTAAAGACCGTTTTAAAAAACTGTTGATGGAAGAGGATAAATACGATTCAAAATTGAATATGGAACCTCTTTTTATTTTACGTGATATTGCTTTAGATAAAACCATTCGTGAAGTTGGCGGAAGTTTACAAATAGCCAAAGTCTACAAATCCGGTCGTTCAGAGTTCTTTGGAATTCTTTGGCCATCAAGTCAGGGCAAACCCTATTTTCAAGGTCGTGAATACAACGATTACAACAAACCACGCATTAAATACTTAAACCCCGACACTTGCGAGTTAATGGATTTGGAAGTACCTAAAAAATTGAACGAGTTATCAGAAGACAATTTTGGAATGTTCAGCGATTTAATTGCCGAATGTTACCCCGAAGGAAAACTGAAAGACAATATTTCTGAAAAAGAACGACATATTTTAAAATCGGTTATACAGGAAATTACTTATTCCGAATTTGTTAAAGAAACCGAAAGACAAGAGGAGGAATTGTGATGGATAATACTAGTTATGGTCTTATTGATGAAACATTAACTGATTCGTTAAAAAAGGCAAAAGATATTTTTAACAAGAATAGTCTGTATCATAAAATAGAAATTCCCAATTTTGATTGCTCGCATTTGCCCGATACTGAAACTGACGGCAAAGATTTGTCGGAGCAGATTAAAGAGGAGTTTTTCTATCATCTTCATAAAGATGATAATTCTGAAACAATGGTAAATGAATTACCCTGTTTATATGTTTTCGAGCTTACAGATAAAAATGATTGTAAACGAGTTATTGAGGCTTTGCAAAAAATAAAATCTAAAAACATAGATAGAACCTTACCACCATTTAAAACAAAAATCCCCGATTCTAAATACTTATACGTAGGCAAGGTAGAAAAAGAAGTAGGAGGCAGATTGGTAACGCATTTAGGATACTATCAAACCAAAGGCAACCATGGGTTACAATTAGCATTTTGGGCAAGAGAAATGAACCCTGCACTGCTTATATCTGTAAGCATATACTGGTTTGCTAAAGAAATGAGACCATATATATCAGCTTTTGAGAAAATTTTGGCAAAAGAGCTAAATCCCATCATTGGCAAACATAAATAAGTAATTGGCATGAGCATAACTACTGAACATACATTTGAAACGGCTATTGTTGAATCGTTGGTTCAACATGGGACCTATACACAAGGCAATGCACCCGATTACAGCCCCGAATTGGGTATGTTTAAATATGAAGTAATTGCATTTTTACAAGATACACAGCCCAAAGCTTGGGAAAAAATCACAGCCGTTCACGGTTTTGATGCTGATAACCGTATTATTCAACGCCTTTTCAAAGAACTGGATTTGCGGGGAAGTTTAGACGTTTTACGGAATGGATTTACCGATTATGGTGTTAAGTTTCGCATGGCATTTTTCAAACCCGAAACAGGTTTAAATGATGAAACGATTGAGCTTTATGGTAAAAACCAATTAAAAATTATTCGTCAGGTTTATTACAGCAACAAAAACAAGAATTCAGTTGACCTTGTAATTAGTTTAAACGGCTTACCAGTGGCAACAGTGGAGCTGAAAAACCATTTTACAGGACAAACTACCGACAATGCTAAAAAGCAATATTCAACCACAAGGGATAATAAAGAATTGCTTTTTTCCTTTAAAAAACGTGCGTTGGTTCATTTTGCCGTTGACCCCGACGAGGTTTATATGGCAACAAAAATTGATGCTGAACGCACCTATTGGCTACCCTTCAATAAAGGTTGCAACAATGGAAAAGGAAACCCGCAAAATCCTGATGGTTACAAAACCGCATATTTGTGGGAAAACATCTTGGCGAAAGACAGTTTAATGGATATTCTCTATCGCTTTGTTCACTTACAAGTAGAAGAATATGAATTTGAAGGACAAACACGAAAAAAGGAAAAACTCATTTTCCCTCGTTTTCATCAATTAGATTCAGTTAGGAAAATCACTTCCAATGCAAAAATCAACGGAGCAGGTAAAAACTATCTTATTCAACATTCGGCAGGTTCGGGCAAAAGTAATTCAATTGCTTGGCTGGCTTATCGCTTGTCGAGTCTGCATAACCAATTAGATGAACGAGTTTTCAATAGCGTAATTGTAATTACTGACCGTCGTGTACTTGATCAACAATTGCAGAATACCATTTATCAATTCGAACATAAAACAGGTGTAGTCCAAAAGATTGACCAAGACAGCACGCAATTAGCCAATGCAATTATTTCAGGTACACATATAATCATTACAACCTTACAGAAATTTCCCTTTGTAATTGATAAGGTAGGAAACATTCCCGACCGTAAATATGCCGTAATCATTGACGAAGCTCACAGTTCGCAGGGCGGTGAAGCAAGCAAGAAAATGAAAGAGGTTTTGGCTGCAAAAACGTTGGAGGATGCTGAAAGATCAGATGAAAACGACTATGATTTAGAAGATGAAATAAATGCAGAGGTTGAAAAATCGTGCAAATCGAGAGGACAGCAGCAAAATATTTCATTCTTTGCCTTTACCGCAACACCAAAAACAAAAACCTTAGGCGTTTTTGGTCAATTAAATTTGGATGGCAAACCCGAACCATTTCATTTGTATTCAATGCGTCAGGCAATCGAAGAAGGCTTTATTCTTGACGTTTTAGATAATTACACAACTTACGAACGATATTTTAAATTAACCAAAGCAATAAACGAAGACCCCGAATTAAACAAAAAGAAAGCAGCAAAGGCAATTGGGCGTTTTGTTTCATTGCATCCGCATGAATTGGCTCAAAAAACCGAAGTAATTATTGAGCATTTTCGACAAATTGTTTGCAAAAAGATAGGTGGAAAAGCAAAAGCTATGGTTGTGACAGGTTCTCGCCTTCATGCCAAACGTTTTTTCACCGAATTCAATAACTATATAAAAGCCAAAAACTATAATGATATAAGAATACTAGTAGCATTTTCCGGCAGAGTAATGGATGATGATTTTCCCGAAGGTGTCTCAGAACCTGAATTAACTGGTTATGGAGAAAAGGAATTGCCAAAGGTTTTCAATCAGGAAGATTACAAAATATTAATTGTTGCTGAAAAATACCAAACCGGTTTTGACCAACCGCTTTTACATACCATGTATGTCGACAAAGCCCTTTCAGGTGTAAAAGCGGTTCAGACATTATCACGTTTAAACCGAACCTGTCCGGGAAAAGAAGATACTTTTATATTAGATTTTGTAAATGACAGGGAAACTATATTAGGATCGTTTCAGCCATATTATCAGCGTACCAGTGTATCTGAAAACCCAGACCCAAATCACTTATATGATTTGAAAGGAATACTAGACGAGAAACAAGTTTACTGGCAATCGGAAATTGAAGCTTTTGCAAACGTGTATTTTAAACCAAGTAACCGTTTATCAATTAAAGACCAATCAAGCCTTTACGCTTATATTGATCCTGCCGTAGATAGGTTTAAAGCATTAGAAACGGAAGAAATAAAAGATGAATTCAAAAAAGGATTAAGAACATGGTGCAATTTGTATTCTTTCCTTTCTCAGATAATGCCGTTCTATGATTCTGATTTTGAAAAATTCTATGCTTACGCAAAGCTTTTACAAACCAAATTGCCCAAACGCGATTTGTCTGAAAACCTTCAACTGACTGATGAATTGGCAATGGAATACTACCGTTTAGAGAAAATTGCCGATGGTACAATTGAATTGCAAAAAGAAGATGGCGAACTGGATGGTTTAACGGAAGCAGGGATTAAGAGAGCAAAAGAAGAAAAAGCTCCATTGTCACAGATTATAAATGTTTTAAATGACAGGTTTGGGACTGATTTCACCGAGGCTGACAGATTATTCTTTGACCAAATGGAAGCCGATTTGCTTTTAGATCACAAGTTAAAAGAACAAGCACAAGCTAATAAGATTGATACTTTTAAATTTGCTTTTGAGGATTTGTTTCTCACTAAACTGATTGAGAGAATGGACCAAAATCAGGAAATATTTGAAAAGATTTTAGAGAACAAGGCTTTTGGTGGAGTTGTAAAAGAGTTATTAATGAAAAGTGTATATCTGAAATTAAATGAAACAGAAAACATCCGACCCTAATTGCATACACATTGCCAAGCCCCACATGACAACGCTCAAACCAAAGCTTGTCAAAGAGTGTGTCTGTCCGAACATACGAGAGACAATTGATACGAAAATTATGGTTATTTTAGAAGTAATTTTGTAAACGAATAAATATGCCAGAATATTTAATAGATAATTTTGAAGAATATTTGCGGCTAGGTGAACCAAACAGAGCAGAAAAAGCAAAAGTTTGGAAAACTGCTATCGGCTTACAACAAGTTGATGGGCTAAAGCCTTCTGACTATTTAATAGCAACCGCCAAGCAGAACATTGAGGGCGACATTTCCATTAATGAGGTAAAAGAGCGAATTGATACCTATTACAAACAACATCCTGTAAAAGATATTGGAAATCGCACCGAAGAAGCCGACAAAGTTTCGGCACGTATTGCCGAAATATTGAGCGAGCAAACCTTTGCGTTTTCACCAGTCGAATTTCTTAGCATTCATCGCAGGTTGTTTCAAGATGTTTACAGCCATGCTGGCAAAATCCGTGATTATAACATTACAAAACAAGAATGGGTTTTAAATGGCGAAACGGTTTTGTATGCTAGTGCCGAGAGTTTAAAAGCTACTTTGGAGTACGATTTAGGACAAGAAAAAAAATTTAGCTACAACGGTCTAAACCAGCGGGAAATCATAGAGCACATAGCACAATTTATTAGCTACCTATGGCAAATTCATATTTTTGGCGAGGGCAACACACGGACAACGGCAATTTTTTTAATAAAATATCTTCGCAAACTTGGTTTTAAAGAGGTAAACAACAACTTATTTGCAGAACATTCGTGGTATTTCCGCAATGCACTTGTGCGAGCCAACTACGAAGATTTATCCAAAGGTATTCACAAAACAGAAAAATATCTTATTCACTTTCTTTCAAATTTAATGCTTGGCGAAAATCATTCGCTGAAAAACAGAGAAATGCACGTTCAATACATTGACACTGTAAAATCACAAAATGACACTGTAAATGACACTGTATTTAATTTGATAAAGCAGAATAACAAAATTACAGCAACCGAAATTAGCGAACGATTAAAGATAAGTTTAAGCACAGCAAAACGGAAATTAAAAGAACTTAAAGAAAGTGGAAAAGTAGAACGCATTGGGAGCGACAAAACAGGTGTTTGGAAAATAGTTGATGAATAACCCACACAATTACTCACAGAACATTAATATTTTGATGGTGTTCGTGAATACTATTTATTAATTCAAGTAAGAATATTAGTTTTGGTAAAGATTACTGGAAGGTACATAATACATTCCTCGATGGGTCGAATGAGTTAGCGGTCATTGTACCTGTCACCGCAACAACATTACAGAAAATGGAAATATTAAGTATTGAAACACTAAGACTTCACATTCGAAATCTGAAACAGACAGATTTGAACGACTTTCATATTTATCGTTCCAATCCTGATGTAACAAGATTTCAGGGCTTTGACGTAATGACAATTGAACAAGCAGACGAGTTTATTAAAGAACAAGCAGATAAAAAATTTGGCAAAGCAGGAGAATGGGTGCAGTATGGAATTGAAAATAAGGAAACTTGTAAAATTATTGGTGACTGTGCTATTAAACTTGACCTGTGCGATATTAGAATTGCAGAAATCGGCATAACCATTTCACATCTTGAGCAAAAGAAAGGTTATGCAAAAGAGGTTTTATGTAGCATATTAACTTTTCTATTTGACACAAAACAAATACACAGAGTTGTTGAAACTGTGGACGCAGAAAACATTGCTTCAATCAATTTATTGAAAAGTATGGGATTCAGAAAGGAAGGACATTTCATTGAGAATATATTTTTTAAGGGGAAATGGGGAAGCGAATTTCAATATGCCATGCTAGAACGAGAGTGGAAAAATAAAACCCATAACAATTGACAGAAAGACAAAAACAACGAACCGCTAACTGCGTATTTATTGACTCCGCCAAACTAGCACAAAAGGTAAACGCCCAAACACAACAAATACGCGGAACGTAACCAATCATATTAAAGAAAAGTAACAATGATAGAGATTATTGAGAATAAATATGATGGTATAACTATTGACAGTTCAACACTTCCAGATCAGAAGGATGAATTTAAAAAAGAGATTACTCGACTAATTGAATCTCTGGAAAATAAAAAACTTCTTTGGGTTAAAATACCTATCGAGAAGTCTGATTTTATTCCAATACTTACAGGTCTTGATTTTGAATTCCATCACTGCGACGAGAGAAATTTAATGCTTGTAAAAAGGTTAACGCCAGATTCTATCGTTCCCACAACAAAGAATTACATTGTGGGTGTTGGAGCCATAGTGTTTAATGAAGAGGAGCTATTGGTCATTAAAGATAGGTTCTCCGCTGGTTATAAACTCCCTGGGGGGCATATTGATAAAAATGAATCAATCATAGCAGCAGTAAAAAGAGAGGTTTACGAAGAGACAGGTGTAAATATCGAATTTGAGTCGATTGTTAATATTGGACATTTTAAAAATGGGCAGTTTGGTGAAGCCAATCTTTATATTGTATGTACTGCAAAAGCTTTAACAAAAGAAATTGCAATAAATGACCCATCAGAAATAGTAGAAGCAAGATGGATAGCCCCTGTAGATTTTTTAAAATCGGACGATGTAAACAGCTATAACAGGAGTGTTGTAGAGGCTGCTTTAAATAGCAAGGAGCTAAAACTTGTTGAGCGGAAAATTAAGCTGAGAGTTGCTGATGGGGAGGTGTTCTTCTAAAAAAAGTTATTTAATCAATAGCTTGGCAAACATTTTATAATAGCCACAAAAACAAAATGTTACAAATCAATAATAATACTTTAACAAACTATTGTTTTTAGAGACATGGTTTTTATAAAATTGTTAATGTAACAAGCTGTTCCAGTCGGGCAAGGTTCCGAGGTTGGCAATACTAGCATTTGAACTTTGGAGCATTTCACGAAACTGCTTGAATTGTTTGGTTCCTGCTTTAATGTATTCTTGTACCATTTCATTGCTTATCCCTTTACTTGCAATTGCCGAAGCAACGATATCGGATTTATCGCCCACAAGCATTTGTAAAGCGCAATCGAGGCATTGGAAGAAGTAAATGGTATCGACAAAGTTTAGCAGCACATCCTCAACCTCTATTAACATACAATTGTTTTTAATGGTAATGTAACGAGGCAGAGGGATAACCTCACCAAAAGCATCGCGATTGCGGGCATTGCTAAATGCGGTGTTAGAAAATAAAATTTCGTCGAGAATGGTATACGTGCATTTAAAAACTAAAATTGAGTCGGTTCCACTTTCGCATTCAAGACCTACATTGCTAAGCAAATACGCATTTTTAGCATCATCGAAACTTCGGTAGTTCAAATACCTTTCAATAATACTCTGCGAAAACTCTTCGGCTAAGGTAGGATCATATACGATGTCTTCAGAAAGCGAAATACCATGCTCGGAACAATACTCGGTATAAGCCTCGTAGCAGAGGTCTATTGCCTCAGTGGTAAAAGGCAAAATGTATTCGGGGGTAAACACATCTGACCATTCCAATTCTCGACCATCGAACTCGAAACCTGAACGGAACATAATTTCCACACGGTTAAAATTTAAGCCAATATCGATATACACCCGTTTGGTGCAATCGAACAGCATTTCGTAATCGAAATTACTGCTTAGTTGGGCTTCATCGTCGCTGTTTATAGAAATCGGTTTTATTTCGGTTCGAATATAATCGGTGAAAAACAGGTATATTCTTGGGGTTTCTGTGTCTGTCATATAACCATTTAGTTTGCAACTTATTTATGTAATCGCCAGCATAATAATAAAAATCGTAGAGCCATTCGTCAATACTAAAGTAAGTTCAAAGGTTTATGTATCGAATTGTGTTGCCCCATAAATTATTTTTTTTGGAGTACGCTCCGCCTACCATTGCCAAACCGAATAATTTTTGTTTTAGCTACTTACAGCCTCTTGCAAACGGGGGTCAAAATCCACAATCCATTCAATACCAAATTTGTCTCTAAACATTCCAAAATATGAACCCCAAGGACTGTCGTCAATAGGCACTTCAATATCTCCGCCTTCTGAAAGTCCGCTAAATAGTTTGTCGGCTTCTTCACGACTTTCTGCACTAATAGATATCTTAGACCTGTTTTCATTTTCATTTACTCGTCCCATACTTTCGGGAACGTCATTGCCCATTAAAATGTTTTTGCCAATTGGCAAAGCAATGTGCATTATTTTATTTGCTTCATTTTCTGCTACTGGATATTCAGGGCTTGATATATCCTTGAAGCGCATAATCATTGCGAACTCACCGCCAAATACTGATTTGTAAAAATTGAATGCTTCTTCGGCATTTCCGTTGAAGTTAATGTGTGGATTGATAAGTGCCATAATTCGTATTTTTAAATTGTTTTTTTCTTATTCCAAATGTCCAAGTACAGAGTTTAACAATACAATGATGCCTAACGGTTGAGGCTAAGTGCAGTAAGGGATTGCGGGCGACTTACCTGTCCACCGTTAACGGTTATGCTAAGTTAGGAAAAACTTTCGTTTCTACAAATCAAGCCCTGATTGGGTTTAGCGGCTGTTAGTGGCTGTACCTTTTTTCATTCCTCTTCATAAATATCAAACTACCTAAAGCTAAAATTAACGAGAGTGTTAACATTTCTAATGAACCTAAATAGGTATTAAATCTCTCTGGTTCAGATAATGGATTCATTGAGTCTGAGTAAATATGAAAACTACCAAACATAACAACCATCCACCCGAAATGAAGCGCCCATGAGTATCCTATGTGTCCTGTATAAAGTATCAAGTTATTTCTAACAAAACCTATAAGAAATAATGTTAATAAAGTTGTAATCTCAATAATACCTCTGTCGTTAAAAATCCATTTGTAGAAAATAAAGTGTATCAAAGAGAAAACTATAGCTAACCCTAAAGAGGCAATAATTGGTTTTATTTTCCTTTTATTAACAAGAAAATAAAGAATTATTGCTCCTAAAACAATTTCTTCATTAAGAATGTAGAATATATCATGGTAGTAATCTCTCCAATTTCTAAATTGTATGATTACATTTTGCTTATGAGCAATATAACTCATTAGCAAAAGGGCGCAAATTGTGACTAACCCTGCAAGAAATATAGACTTGATAACAATTTTATAATCAATTGTTAATCCAATGACTTTTAAAAAATCGTTTTTCCAAATTAAGTAACTGAATAATATTATTAGAATACTTCCTATTGATGAAATCCACCAACCACCTAAAAAGTAATAAGAGAGTAGTACATGTGATAATATCAAAAGGCTTGTCCACAATTTTTGAATTATAAATCTATCTCTTTCACTCTTCATGGTCATATGTGTCGTCTTTCATAGTATAGTTTTGCGTATTTGTTGTGTTTGGGAGTTTAAACGCTTTCTTGCCCCTCGTTATAATGCTACTTAAAAGCGTTAAGAACTCCAAATGCGTCATCAACCCAAATACAACCGAACGTTTTGTGCGAGTTTGGCGGAGCCAATAAATACGCTGTTATATGTCGTAAATTATACATGCTTAAAACACATATTTGCTATTACCCTTAATCTTTCTTGATTTAAAATACCTCTATTTTCCCTTATTACATTATTTTCTAAATCGTTTAAAAATGAGTCATTTAGCATTCTAGGTGCAATGTCATAAAACACTCCTTCTTCCCATATGTCTTTTGATTTATTCTCTAATAAATCCTCATATGTGCCATTAATTCTCAAATTTAATACAGCACCAACATCTATTTTTGAATCTGAAAGTTTTTGGGATAAACTAAGTGAATCCTGATTATAAATTAAACCATAACTAAATGACCAACGCATTCCAAATTCAGGTAATTCTTTGCTCCATGGAAGATTGAGAGTGCTAGTTATATACTCTATTGTTTGATTAATTGTCCAAGATAAATCACAGCTCATACGAAAAAACTTATCAAATCGAGTAGAATGAAGGTAAACAAATTGTTTATCACTTAATGTAAAATCAGGCCAGGGGTATAATATTTTATCTCCAATTTCATTTAGAGCTTCATTATCTTTTCCAAAAAACTTCAAAATCTCATCAATACCAATTTTATAATCTTTTCTGAAGTCTGCAAATGCTCTATGGCTTAATAATGGAGGCACATCGCAATCCTCTAATAAGAGAGGAATTATAAATGTGCCAGTTAGGTTTATTTGTTTTATTAGTGCAGCATTAAGTTCTTCATTTACCCATTTTGAATTGGTGGCATTTTTAGATAAAATAATTATAAAGTGTTTAGAATTTGAAATTCCTTCGTTTATCTTACCTGGTATACTATCGCCTAATTGAATATCAAATTTATCATACCAAACTGGCACACCAACTTTGGTTAAATCCTTTACTAGCTTATCCGCAAATAATTTGTCTTTGCTTGAATGTGAGATAAATACATTATTTGGTTTCATAGCAGGTCTTTTTTATGGCAACTAACTTAATATAAGCCTATTCATGTAAGACCTATATATTAAAATTTAAGAAATAGGTCTTATTCGTCATCTTACTTATCAAAGTTAAAAAAAAATTAACCATAGTAAAATTGTTATTTTATAATTTGAATACTTCTCGGTTCTGCTGTCAGTTGTACCTCCATCGTTTTATTCTTTTAGGCTAAGCCTATGATTTATGAAAAAAAACTACCATTTACTTATGTTTATTATAACCCAACCAAAAATTCAAATATTTTTACTGATTCGTTAAATTCTCCTAATTCTTTAGCTTCTAACTCCCAAAATACTTCCGAATAACATCTTTTTTTATATACTTTTGTAGTATTGATATCCCCTAAATTTATTAGAGATGAAACACCCATGGAATCAGCTAGCATTAATACGAATAAATAAAGCATGGGTGTACCATCATTGCAAAATGCTATCATTTAAAATAACGCTGACAAACAACCAATTACATATTTAACGTAAATATCATTCGGATGAAAAAAGTATTTTATATTATAGTTTGTTCGTTGCTTTTGAACTCAAGCATAGCTAATGCTCAAACACAAAATCGCAGGTTTAGCATTTTTGCCGATCCTCAATTATCGTGGTTTACATCCGATACAAAGAAATTTAGCCCAAACGGTACGGTGGGAGGTTTTAATGTTGGCTTAATAGCCGACAAGTATTTTGCCGATCGATATGCCGTATATACTGGGTTATCAATCAATAATCTTGGCGGAAACATTAAATATAACGAGGCTGGATATAAACTCGAAACCCGCGATTCCACCTACTCAATCACCCCAGGAACAAATATTAAGCTTAAGGCTCAATACCTAACTGTACCTCTGGGTTTAAAGTTTAAAACAAATCAAATTGGTTACATCACCTTTTTTGCTCAGGTTGGGGTATCGGGTCATATTAGGCTAAAAGCATCGGCATGGGATGTGAAGGATAAGATTGACAAAGAAACCGCCACTCCACAATTTAACTTAGCTTTTGCCTCTTACAATGTATGTGCTGGAATTGAATACTCCTTGGGTGGACCCAGCAGCGTACAAACTGGAATTACATACTCAGGTGGCTTTACAGAAGCCTACAAAGCAGGACATGGTACCGTCAGCATAGGAAGTTTATCGCTAAGAATAGGCATCGTTTTTTAATAATTGGCTATGAAGATTGCACTGGCTCAGCTAAATTATACTGTTAACCATTTTGAGTACAATAAAACGAAGATGGTTAAAGCAATTGAGCGAGCAAAATCGGATTGTGTTGATTTAATCGTTTTTTCCGAACTCTCCATATGTGGCTATCCTCCACATGATTTACTGGAAAGAGAGGATTTTATCGCAAATTGCGATACTGCAATAAACCAACTATCCGCCCACTGCAAAGGAATTACAGCAATTGTAGGCGCACCAAGCTTAAACCCTAACCCGAAGGGTAAAATGCTATATAACTCAGCATACGTACTTAAGGACGGTGCTGTGGTTAGCGTTCATCATAAAACCCTACTGCCAACCTACGATGTATTTGATGAGTACCGATACTTTGAGCCAAATAGTGAGTTCAACATTATAACCATTAATGGGAAAAAGATAGCAATTACCATTTGCGAGGATTTATGGGACGATCAGCCTGTTTCATCAACCTTTGCAAAAAGTCGGCTTTACAAATCGTCGCCAATGGATAAACTCAAAGAGTTTAATCCTGAACTTATAATAAATATTGCGGCATCCCCATTCTCCTACAACAATGAGGAGCACAGGAAAAAGGTTTTTACAGATAATATCAATCGCTATAAAATCCCTGTTATCTATGTTAATCAGATTGGCGCTAACACGGAGCTAATTTTCGATGGTGGATCGATGGTACTGGATAGAAAAGGACAGGTTCTAGAGCAGCTAAGTAGTTTCGAGGAAGATTATAAGATTGTTGATTCAGAATCACTTGAATCAAATCAACCAATTAAATCAGAAACCATTTCCGAAGACATTCGGATATCAAGAATTTACAATGCAATTGTTCTTGGCATTCGGGATTATTTCCAAAAAATGGGCTTTACAAAAGCAACTCTTGGTTTATCGGGTGGTATCGACTCGGCAGTAACACTGGCTATGGCAGCTGAGGCTTTAGGTAGTGAAAATCTCAGAGTCCTTTTAATGCCATCGAAATACTCCTCTCAACATTCAATTGATGATGCGGTTGCCTTGGCTAATAATCTAAATATTCAATACGATTTGATTAGCATTCAGGATACGTTCGATAGCTTTAACAATGGGCTTTCGGAACTATTTAAAGGCTTGAATGAAGGCATTGCTGAAGAAAATTTACAAGCTCGTATTCGTGGAACTCTGCTGATGGCTCTTTCCAATAAATTCGGGCATCTAGTTCTTAATACTTCAAATAAAAGTGAGGCTGCGGTAGGTTATGGGACACTTTACGGGGATATGAATGGTGCGCTAAGCGTTTTAGGCGATGTTTATAAAACTGACGTTTTTAAGCTTGCCTATTTTATTAATCGGGAGAAGGAGATAATTCCAATAAATACTATTGTGAAACCACCTTCCGCCGAGTTACGACCCAACCAAAAAGATTCTGATTCGCTCCCAGAATACGATTTGCTGGATAAAATTCTGTTTCGATATATTGAAGAGCAAAAAAGTTCAGACGCTATCATCTCAGAAGGATTTGATAGTTCAACTGTACTAAAAACTATCAGACTTGTAAACGTCAATGAGTACAAAAGATTTCAAGCCCCTCCTATTTTAAGGGTTTCATCAAAAGCATTTGGATTTGGTAGAAGAATGCCAATTGTTGCTAAATGGTAACAAATAATCTTATTTTTGAAGTAATAAAACCCTATGTCCTAAAATAATATATTTATAGACTTTAATGTTCTAAAGCATATTTTTATTAACTTTGCTACTCCTTAATGTTGAGAAATACTACAATGGCTTACCAAAACATTGATAATCAGAGAGAAAGTGCCTTTGAAGCGGTGTGCGCACTATTTCACAACCTCCAGCCCAGTGAGAAAGAAAAGATGAAGGCTAATTTCACATGCACTTACATCAAGAAAGGAGAAATAATTTTCAGGGATGGTGAAAAACCTACAGGTTTGGTTTGTTTATACAAAGGTAAGGTTAAGATTTTTAAGGAAGGTGTTGGTGGGCGCGACCAAATTGTTAGAATGGCCAAACCGGTTGGTTTCTTTGGCTACAGAGCCATGTTTGCTGATGAAAACCATATTGCCACTGCTGAGGCTCTTGAAGACTCAATAATTTGTACCATTGAACGTGATTGCCTGCTTGAGATACTACAAACCAATTCGCAACTCACATTTCATATATTAAAGTCACTGGCAACGGAGCTTGGTATTTCGAATAATCGTACAATCACTCTTACCCAAAAACATATTAGAGGTAGACTTGCTGAATCATTGCTTTTCTTGCGCGATACGTATGGTCTTGAGGATGACAATCAAACCATTAAGGTTTACCTTTCGAGAGAAGATCTTGCAAACCTCTCAAACATGACCACATCTAATGCTATTCGTACCTTATCCAGTTTCTGTAATGAAAATGTTCTAGAACTTGATGGTCGTAGGATTAAGATTCTTGATCCCTACAAATTAGATAGAATAAGTAACTTAGGGTAATCTCAAAAGATTTCTAAAGAACTATAAAGGATACCGCCTATTTCATTATACTTTTTAACCTTTTTCTATCAATTGCAATTGGGTAGTCATCGCACTGATAAGATTCATTGTAGCTTAGGTTAAAAAAGATAGTATCATTATTAAAGAAAAAATTCTCGAATTTTTCCGAGGTATCAAGGGAGCATACAGATTCTTCTTTAAGTTGATTTTCAATAATGTATTTTAAAGTATCACGAAAATTTTGGGGATTCGTAAATAGCTCTTCAATTCTAATCAACCTATTATTAGCTATATCGTAGTTTATATTATAATTTTGATATAGAATTCTCTCAATACCAGGAATAGCCCATTCTATGGATTGAGCAAGACTTATATATTGCCCATTATTTGTCTTAATCTCGTAATGATAGGTTAATGCACGAGTAAAATCCTTCTCAAAATCGAGAATAAATTTTTTGAATTCAAAAACATTCGAATCAATCCTACTCTTAATTAATTCATTAAGAGCACTTGCTTTTAATGATGAAAAGGTAGGGTAATCAATATCAATTTGATAGTTTAAGGTGCTATCAAATTCTTTAATATGTTGTATTGAAATACCAGAGGGGCTATTCTTACATGAAGAAATTACTACTACAAGTAAGAAAACTAATACTTTAAATTTCATCATATTGTGGATATTTTAAGTAATTAACTCAAGTTGCTAGATGCTAGTTACTGATATCTTGTTATTTATTTGATATTCGGATTGATACAAGATTTAACCTCTTAAAATTAAAGTTATATGATTGTCCGCAATATTACCTAGTGAAGAATAAATAATCCAAATTGTCATTGCCTAACGGCGAACTCGCAAAATGCGCTCGGTTCCTGTGAACCGTTAGCTCATGAGCGAAGCAAATAATGCAGGAATCCATCTCTTTAACTAGATTCCGGGACTTCGCCCGGAATGACAATGGAGAGCGTGTTTTGCTTATAGGTAGCATAATGGATATTGCATATAAAGTTAAATGCAAAAAGAATTAAATACTGCAAATCATCAAACTAGCAACTTGCAACAAGTAACTTAGGTTAACTATTTAAAATTCAAATCATCTCAATATACAAATAATTTTGAAAAGAAAGCAATATTAAAACCATGTAATCATATATTCATCGTACTCAGCACCTTTATTTACCTCTTGAACGAGTTCAACTTTCACGCCCATTACACCTGTTTTCCTAACCAATCCCTCTAAAAGTCCAATTTGAAGCACACAATTAAAATTTTGAGTTTTTCTCATTAATACTGATTTTTCAGTATGGCTAACAATTTCCCAACCCCTTTTTTTGGGATCTTGAACACCAATTTGAGTAGTGATTAAGAGGGCTTTCATAACATCCAAGGGGGAACATTTTCCGGCTATCATTTTATTTGTTACCATCACATCGTAGGTAGACTCACCGACATTTCTTCCAATCCGCATTAGATTAAACCTTCCCAAATTTTGTTCAATCCATTCACACATCTGAAGATAAACTTGAATTGAAACCCTATTCGTAGGTTTTGAAAAATCACACCCGTTTGCAATGTCAAACAAAGCTTTATATTCTTGCTTTTTATCCTGATAGTTTTTCAAAACATCAGTAATAACTCCAGCAGATATTGTAACGTTATCAGTTGATTTGTCCATGGCTATAAATTTAGATAATATGTAAATGAACTTTAAAATCCTATCTGAATTAATTTTATCTAAACAATCTCTTTAATAAAAAATCATTAGAAAATTGTATTTCAAATCAATAAAATTTACATTGTTAGATTAATAGACACTCTCTTTATCAATTACAAAATAACAGATATATAAATATTTACTGAAGTTTTTTTGTGCTTAAAATAATTAGGCAATAATCTTTGGTAAATAACGACAGATCTTTGACGAATTAATCTTTTTTAATCTTTTTTGAACTTCGGGGAAGAGAGTTAATAGAATATTTTTATACAATATATTGAAATACCAGTATTACTTATTTGAAAACAAGGATGAGTCCAGTCGAAAAGTCTTCCGTAGACTCCTTTTGTAGGAAAAATCTATTCTTGAAAGTAAATCCTTTTAACCCTTCTTGATATTGAAGTGAGTACCTCATAGGGTATAGTGTCAATAGCCCTAGCTATATCAAATATAGTTGGATTTTTACCAAAAATTACAACCTCATTACCTTCAACTACATCAACGCCTGTCGCATCAATCGTACAGGTGTCCATGCTTATATTTCCTATGGTAGGTACAAGTTTCCCATTTAAAAGGAATCGCCCATTTCCGTTGCCGAGTTTTCGATCTAGCCCATCCGCATAACCGATAGGAATAGTAGCAATGGTTGAGGGTTTGGTGATTTTCCCTTTTCGATTATACCCAACTGTTTCTCCAGATTTAAGCTGCTTTACCTGAATTACATGCGTTTTTAAAGTGCTTACGTTTTGAAGTCTATCCTGATCAATGGAACTAACACCGTAAAGACCGATTCCCAAACGAACCATGTTAAATTGTGCCTGTGGAAATCGCTCAATTCCTGCTGAATTTAGGAGATGTTTAATTGGTGCATATCCAATTGAATCGGAAATTCTACCGCTAATCGAATTGAATGTGTCAATTTGCTTTTGGGTAAAATTATCATGTACATTATCCTCACTAGCTGCAAAATGAGAGAAGACACTTTGAACCTTAATGTTATTATACTTAATAAGTTTATTGATGAGTTCATCCACCTCTTCTTCCATAAAGCCCAAGCGATGCATTCCCGAATCTATCTTTATGTGTATAGGATATTTACCAACACCGGAACGATCAAGGATATTCACGAATTCATCCAACCCCGAGAAGTTGAAAATTTCTGGCTCAAGGTTATACTCAATCATTAACTCATAGGTACCAAACGATGGATTTAGCACAATTATGGGGAGTGTGATACCCGCTTCACGAAGCGCTACACCCTCATCAGCGAATGCCACACCGAGATAATCGACTCGGTGAAATTGGAGAAGATTCGCTATCTCAAAAGAGCCACTTCCGTATGAAAAAGCTTTAACCAATGCCATTACCTTAACATCTGGCTTAAGTAAACCTCTAAAATAGTTGAGATTATGAACCAATGCATTCAGATTTATTTCCATTACAGTTCTGTGAGCCTTACGTTCTAGAACTGCCGAAATCCTTTCGAAGTGGAAAGTCCTACTTCCTTTAAGAAGAATTGCTGTATTAGAGATTTGTCGGCGCGAAAAACTTTCGAGAAATTCATTAGTCCCTAAGTAGAACTCCTTCTCAACATTGAATAGATTAGCAAACTGGTTTATATCTTTACCTATCCCTATTATCTTGTCAACCTTTTTTTCTGCTATAAGCCGAGCTACATCGGCATAAAGGGCATTTGGGGCTTGCCCACTTTGAAGTATATCCGATAGAATCAGCATTCGCTGAGGATGCTGTTTTTGTTGAAGAAGAAAATCAAGTGCGATACTTAATGAGCCAATATCGGAGTTGTAGCTATCGTTAATCAGTGTGCAATTGTTGATACCCTCCTTTAACTCAAGTCTCATAGCAACTGGAATTAGTCTGTGCATCCTTGGCAGGATTGATTCTGGTTCTAAACCATAAAGAACTAAAAAGGAAAAACAATGCATTGCATTCTCAATAGATGCACTATCGGTAAAAGGAATGCTAAAAGAGTAATTGCTTAATTTATATACTAATTGAATTGTAGTTGAATCGATGGTTATTGTGATTTTCTTGACTTGAATATCAGCCTCCTTAGTCTTACCCCAAGTGAAAGCAGCCATTCTCCCATTCGTTTTGATAAGACTATCAATCATCTCGTGATCTTTGCAATAGATAAGCTTTTGAACGTTTGAGAAAAGCTTTAATTTTTCAAGAGTTTTCTGCTTTACATCCTTAAAATTTTCCTGATGAGCAAGACCAATGTTTGTAAATATACCGTAAACAGGCTCAATTATTGATTTTAGCTTTTCCATTTCTTCGGGTAATGAAATACCTGCTTCGAAAAGGCCTATTTGATAACTCTCGTCCATCTGAAGAACCGAAAGAGGCACTCCAACTTGTGAGTTGAAACTCTTCGGGCTACGAACTACTCGATAATCAATAGATAATAACTGACTCAGCCACTCCTTTACAATGGTTTTCCCATTACTCCCAGTAATGCCAATAACAGGGTAAGTGAATTGTTTCCTATGAAACGAAGCAAATTTTTGAAGTGATGAAAGGGTATCATCAACTAAAAGAAATGTTGCTTCAGGAAACTGCTTACTAAAATCTTCTGAATTGCTAACTATAAATGTCCTAACATCATGATAACTAAATAATTCATTGATAAATTGATGACCATCATGATGCTGACCAACTATTGCAAAGAAAAGAACACTCTCCCCACCAGCAACGGAACGACTATCGATTGATACCGATTTTATTACCCTTTCAGTTTTGCCAATTATTTTGGCATCGAGAATTTCAGAAACTTTGCCAGTTGTGTAGTTAAGCATGAATCTGCCTTTTATATAAATAGGGAATTTACTTTTAAAAAAGTTTAATAAAAATTGCTAGTGTAATGTTTATTGTAAAATTTAAAAGTAACCACCCCTACCCCTCCTTAAAAAGGAGGGGAAACTGCGGCACTACTCTGTTATAGACCCTTTTAAGGGGTTGGGGTTTATCAAGTTTACCATAACACTAGTCAGTTTCACCCTTATGCTTTCTTTTTTTTCTTTGTTTCCTTGTTGAAACATGCGCGGCAAAGAGGTTCATATATATCCATTTCGCCTAATAAAACAAGCTTTTCGGATTCAGATTTTCGATGCGTGTATTGAGCCAAATCGCCACATTTTACGCAAATTGCATGAACTTTTGTTACATGCTCTGCACAAGCCATAAGTTGCGGTATTGGGCCAAATGGTACTCCTCTAAAATCCATATCGAGTCCTGCAACAATAACCCTAACGCCCTGATTGGCTAGTTTATCGCACACTTCAATAAGTCCCATATCAAAAAACTGAGCCTCATCTATTCCAATAACATCAACATCAGAAGAGAGTAGAAAAATATTTCCTGATGATTCTACCGGAGTTGAGTGAATGGAGTTGGAATCATGAGAAACCACCTCTACCTGCGAATATCGCGTATCTAACTGAGGTTTAAATATTTCAACTCTTTGTTTGGCAAATTTGGCTCTTTTAAGCCTACGGATTAGCTCTTCGGTTTTACCTGAAAACATCGATCCGACAACTACTTCTATGCAGCCTTTTCGTTTTTTGCCTTCGATTGAATTTTCTTGGAATATCATATGTGAAAAAAAGAATAAAATACGTTAGCTTTACAAAAGTAAGCAAAAACTTATCTTTGAAATCAGAATCTTATCAACATGAAAAGAACAGAATATCTTAAAACTGCATCTGAAAACCTCAATGAGGCACAGCAGTTGCTATTGCTTGCAATTGAAAAAGAGAATATTTCATCGATAGAACGTGATTTAATTCTCGAAAAGCTACGCAAAGTCTACGATTCATTGCTATTTGAAAATGATGTTGAAAAAAAAATAATATCTACTTCAATAATTCCTCAACCCATAAAAGTTGAGAAAGTTCCTGAGATTCCATCAAAGCCATCAACCCCTGAAATAAAGCCTCAAAGTAAACCTGAAACATCTTTAACAGAGAAGAAGATTCAAGCATCGGAGAAACCAAAAGTTTTTGAACGAACATCAATTTTTGATCCTGTAAAGAAAGTAGTTCCTGAAAAAGTTAAGGAGGAGGAAATAGTTGAAGAAACCAAAGTTGAAGAAAAAACAAGTGAGATAAAACATTCTAAAGAATCATCTATCCTTGATACTCAGCAAGCCGAAAGTCTTGCTGAAAAATTTCAGGGTAAAAGTAAATTTATGACCGATTCGCTCTCTAATCAAATTAAAACAAAACCAGTAGCAGCTAAATTGCAAGACAAGCCGATATTTGATTTAACCAAGGAAATTGGGGTACATGATAAATTTAACTTTATTAAAGAACTGTTTGATGGAGATAGTAAATTGTATGAAGACACTATAAACAAGATAAACCAGTTCGATGATATTGCTGAAGCATTAATATATATTCAGGAAAATTTTAGCTGGAATGAGAATAACAAAGCAGCAAATAAGTTTATTGATCTTATTCGGCGTAAACTGCTAAATGATTAACAACCTGAATTCGAAACAAATTTTAACACAGAGGTTTTAAGTCTGGATCTAACAAAATGATCGTTATAATAAGCTACATACTTACTATAATAATGTTTATTGGTATTGAGGAGCACAGAGAACACAGAGGTTTATTATTTTTGCATAAATCCAAAAATAACAATGTGTAATACCTTAAATTTTCAATCATCTTAATTCATTTTTCTAATTAACTAAGCAATAGGCATCATGGGCAAACTTTATATAGTACCAACACCAATAGGAAATTTAGAAGATATTACTTTCAGGGCTATTCGAATACTCAAAGAGGTATCGTTGGTGCTTGCTGAGGATACTCGAACAAGCAATTTCTTGCTCAAACATTTTCAGATTACTACTACGCTTCACTCCCATCATAAATTTAACGAGCATAGAACGGTGGAGCAAATTGCTCAACGGATTGAAGCAGGTGATTCTGTTGCACTTATATCAGATGCAGGAACACCGGGCATTTCAGACCCAGGTTTTCTTTTAGTAAGGACTTGCGTTGAAAAGGGTATTGAAGTTGAATGTTTACCTGGTGCAACGGCATTTGTCCCGGCACTTGTTGCCAGCGGTTTACCGTGTGATAGATTTATTTTCGAAGGTTTTTTACCTCAAAAAAAAGGAAGGAACAAGCGTATTGAAGCCCTTAAAGATGAGGAACGTACAATTATTTTCTACGAATCGCCATTCCGGCTTGTGAAACTCTTACAACAGCTATTCCAAATATTTGGAACTGACCGAAAAGCAAGCGTTTCGCGTGAGTTAACAAAACTTCATGAAGAAACTGCTAGAGGAACTCTAACAGAACTTGCTGCTTTTTTTGAGAAGAAAGGAGTTAAAGGCGAAATTGTAGTTGTAGTTGAAGGATATGGAAAGGTGAAGAGTGAAGAACTATTGGATGATGGTGAAGAAGAATAAACCACCTCAATCATACAATTCTCATTTCATCTGAATCTAGACCTTATGACTCTCATCGCAAAAAGGTTTGCACTTGGATTTACCACAGGTACATAAGTAAACCTCTTCGCTAAAGTCAGTTGTTAATGATTTACCATCAAAACTAAAGATTTCGAAATTCCCAATAATCTTAGCTGGACCATTTTTACTAAGAATTATTTCTGCTGATACTCTTTTATTCTCATCCATTGCCAATTACTCCTCATCATTAAAATTCTTTTTAAAATGGCTACCATCACAAAATGGCATACTTCCTGACTGACCACATCTACATAACGATATCATTTGCATCGATTTTAGCTCATTACCATCGTAACCAGTCACTTTAAATTTGCCAGATATCAACATTGGTCCATTGCGCATGATTTGAACCCTAACGGGGGTAGAATCAAACCCAGTATTATCTATCTCAATCTCTTCCTTTATAACTTTTGGTGATTTCTCAGCCTTATTCTTTTCGAGGTTATTCCAGCTAAACGTGAGGGCTCTTGTTGGGCATTCGTTAACAATATCAATTACTTTATCAGCAGATGCACCGTCTAAAGTAATCCATGGGCGATTACGAGGGTTAAAAACCGAGAGCAATTTTGTATAACAAATTGATGCATGCACACACTCCGCAGAGTCCCAATAGACAGTTATTTCATTGTTAGAATATTTCTTCTTAACTCTTTCCATAAATAATCAATTTCTTCAAACCATTAACGAATGCCAATAGCAATTTGTTTAAATGTATACCCGTTTAAATAACAAAATCAAACCTTTGCTTTGTCATTCCTGCGAACCGTTAGCTCATGAGCGAAGCGAATAATGCAGGAATCTCCTTTTTCATATCGGGATTCCGGGACTTCGCCCGGAATGACAACTAAGTTTGTTTGTTGAAATAGTATTTTAGACGGATACTCATATTCATTTAAATCTTTCTCCAAACAACCTCACTTACACACTACCAGACAATTCGCCATTAAATCGTGAAGTGTTTGTTTTTTCTGTGTAAATCCAGCAATAATATATCCTATAAAAAAGGTCATATTAGTGATAATTCTGGAAAAATATCGACCGGTGGCTCTTCCAAAACTAATCCTATTATATTCATAATCAACAACCTTGATATTCACCGCCATTTTACCTAAGGTTCCACCATACTTCGACGATTCCATAATTGCATAGTATAACCATTTCATCACAATGAAAACTAAAATTGCGAGTACTACCAAACCGATAATCCCACCCACCATAAATAATCCACCGTTATTAAAAAAATCTGAGCGACTCTCAATATCTTTTAGATTTAATCCAAATGCTATAACACCCAATATTACAGGGATAGCAAGGATACCCCCTACAACCGAAATGACAAGTTGATCAATTAAATAGGCTGCAAATCTTAACCAAAATCCAGCATATTTTACTTGACTCTGTTCCGAACTCGAAATAACTTCCATGACTATTAGTTTTATTTTTTTTGAAAATTCATAAAAAAAATCAACACATAAAATATTTTTATCAATTTTTTAAAATAAAAAATACTTTTGCTTATCATATTCTTAAAACAAAAAAAGAAGAAAAAACGTTTAAGTTTATGTAAATCGACTATGAATAGGTGTATACTAATATTACTTTTTATTTTAACGGCTAACATCTCAGCATGTTTGGCGCAACAGACCGTTGTTATTGATGGTTTAACTATACCATCAACTAGAATAATAGACGGAAAGCTTGTGCCAAACTGGTTAATACCCGAAATAGTTGTATTTCCCACTCGTACTTTTAAAACGAATAGAGACTATAGACAATATCAAAAAATAATTAGGAATATAAAGATAGTATATCCTTATGCCAGAATTGCAAGAATCAAACTTAGCGAAATGAATGAGCAATTGCAACTACTCACAGCAAAACGAGATAAGGAAGAATTTATAAATCAAGCAGAAAAAGAAATTCGCGAACAATTCGAAGGGCAACTAACCCAACTTACCGTTTCTCAGGGTAAATTGCTAATAAAACTAATTGATAGGGAAACAGGAAAAACCTCATACGAGCTAGTTAGAGAACTCAAAGGAAAATTTTCAGCAGGATTTTGGCAAGCCATTGCCCGTATATTTGGCTCAAATCTTAAAGCAGAATTCGATTCCGAAGGTGAAGATAAAATGCTAAACGAGCTGATAGTTCTTTACGAACATAATCAGCTATAGAAAAATGGGGGCTATTTACATATAATTTCCTCGGGATTATATAGCAGAAATCCCTGCCAAATTGAATATTTGAGATCTAAACTTTGAGCCATAACTTTGATCAGACTCTTTACTGCTATTAGAGTTTTGAATTCGATTTTAAATCCGTGTGTATAAATGCAAAAACCGCTTCGGATCAACAGTTTGCATTAAATGGTAAGATTGCTTAACTTTGGGCAAAAAGATAAACAATGCCAAAGATTTTTGAATATTTAGGGATTCTGCTATTTTTTTACTCCAATGAGCATGAGCCAATCCATGTTCATGGCAAATACGATAAATTCGAAAGTAAAGCTGAATTTTATATTGTTGATGGCAAGATTATTGAAATTAAGATAAAACAAATAAAAGGATCACGCCCTTTAACTGGATCTAAACTTAAAGATTTTGAGGATTTTCTTGAATTATATGCTGATAAAATTGTACAAAAATGGGTTGATTACTTCATTTACCACAAAGATGTTGAATTTGAAAAGATTAATACAAGAATCAAATGAGAATAGTGGAAGAATACAATGATTTACAGGTTGATTTATTAGAAATAAAATCAGCAAAATATATTGGAGATTTCGCAATACGGATTTCCTTCAATGACGGTGTAAATCGCTTGGTGGATTTTAAACATTTTTTAGAATCCTCTCTTCATCCATCAATTCGTAAATATCTGGATGAGAAAATGTTTAAATCATTTGAATTGGTTGATGGTAATTTGAATTGGAATGACTATGATTTAATTTTCCCAATAGATAACTTATACGAAGGAAGACTATAAAAACAGTTACACACAATTGAGAGATTCCCCATTAAACTGAAGATATAAAAACCAAAAATGATCGGGTTGAGAGATAGGCTGCGCCGCTGTCCATCTATTCTTCTAGGGTTAACCTGCATAATATTCAAATAACAAAAACCTACTTCCGCAGAATTCATTATATAAGCAATATACAATCACTTTGTAGTTATTGTATTTCTCATATTTTACTCCGCATTGCATGCGGGGCTATTCATTTTCAATCCCTTCTGGATTAAATTTAAAGAAATATCATATCTTCGTGTAAACTTAAAGTAGTTTTTAGCTAAAAACCTGTCGGGTTATTTTAGGAAGATACTGTATTTCTGAATCATAATCATTTAAAAAATTAAATCCATGAGTAAATTTAAAAACAAACTTGTTTTGATTACCGGAGGAGCTTCTGGTATTGGAAAAATAATGGGGCGTATTGCCTTGCAAAAAGGAGCGAAATTGGTTATTTGGGATATAAATCAGCTAATGCTTGATGCAACTACCGCCGAATTCTCAAATTTAGGTGAAGTATACAAGTTTATAGTTGATGTTTCTAGCCCGGAACAAATTCAATCTGCCGCAGAAAATGTGCGTACAAATATCGGAATTGTTGATATCCTGATTAATAATGCAGGAATTGTAATTGGAAAGTATTTTGATGAGCATTCGTACAACGATATTAAAAGAACAATGGATATCAACACAATTGCACCAATGCTTATTACAAATGAGTTTTTACCTGCTATGAAAAAACAGAACTTCGGCCATATTTGCAATATTGCTTCTTCGGCAGGTCTTATTTCCAATCCCAAAATGTCGGTATATGTTGCAAGCAAATGGGCAGCAATTGGTTGGAGTGATAGCCTTAGACTTGAAATGAAACAACTCCACCAAAACATTGGGGTTACAACGGTAACACCATACTATATAAATACAGGAATGTTTGATGGTGTAAAATCAATTGTTCCTATTTTAAAACCCGAAAAAGTTGCTAAAAAGGTTATACGAGGTATCGAACGCAACCTACCATTTGTAAGTATGCCTTGGAGTATGCGATTTGTAAGGTTTGGGCAAGGAGTAATGCCTATATGGTTTTTCGATTGGTTTATTGGTGGTGTAATGGGAATTTACAAAACTATGGAACATTTCGAAGGACATAAAAATAAATAATCATTCACTCATAAAAGTCACATATTATGCAAGATACATTAGAAAATAGAATTGATAGTATTCTATTTGAACAACGTCAATTTTTCGGAAGCCATCAGACTAAAAATGTAAATTTCAGACTTGAACAGCTTAAGAAATTCAAATGCTCTATCATAAAATATGAGAAAAAAATTGCAGACGCACTTTGGGCTGATTTGCACAAATCTTTTGAGGAAGCATATCTAACTGAAATAAGTATCGTAAGGCAGGAGATTGATAACCATATCAGAAACCTTAAAAAATGGGCAAAACCAAAATCGGTTCGCACTCCGTTTCATTTATTACCATCTTCGGGGAAAATAATTTATGAGCCATTAGGTGTTTCGCTGATTGTTGCTCCTTGGAATTATCCGTTCCAGCTACTGATGAATTCGTTGGTTGGTTCAATATCTGCCGGAAACTGTGCAATCTTAAAGCCTTCGCCATATTCCGAAAATACGGCAAGAGTAATGGAAGAACTTGTTAAGGAAACTTTCAATCCAAACTATATCAATATAGTTCAGGGAGGAAGGAAAACCAATGAATTGCTTTTCTCTAAAAGATTTGATATAATATTTTACACTGGAAGCCCGGCTGTTGGGAAAGTCGTAATGAAAGCGGCATCAGAAAATCTTACTCCAGTTGTTCTGGAATTAGGAGGGAAAAGTCCTTGCATTGTTGATAAAGATGCCAATATTGATGTTGCCGCTAAACGAATTGCATGGGGAAAAACCATCAATGCGGGTCAAACCTGTATTGCTCCCGATTATGTGTTTGTGCATAATTCGGTTAAAGAAAAATTAATAAGCAAGATTGCAGAAAAAATCGAGGGGATGTTCGGAAAAGACATTCAGAGAAGTAATTATTTTCCACGTATTGTAAACGAACAGGCATTCGACCGCTTAGCAGGTTACCTAAAGGACGGAACAATTAGATTTGGAGGAAAAACCGACAAGTCAGAACGATTTATATCACCTACTATTATTGACGATGTATTGCATGAACATCCAGTAATGCAGGCGGAGATATTTGGACCAATTCTACCGATTTTAACTTTTGAAGATATTAATGAAGCTATTGAATTTGTTAATTCAAATGAAAAACCATTGGCTTTTTATTACTTCGGAAAATCTGGCAAAGGAGAGATAATTCTTTCAAAAACAACTTCGGGCGGAGGTTGTATAAACGATACCCTGATGCACATCACAAATCATCATCTGCCATTCGGAGGAGTAGGGAATAGTGGTATGGGTAAATATCACGGAAAAGATAGTTTTCTGGCTTTCAGCAATCAGCGTGGTATTGTATCAACACCAACCTGGATTGATTTGCCATTCAAATATGTGCCGTTCAAATATTTCAAGCTAATTAGAAAGATTATATAGCTCAATTACAGATTATGCTATTCAGAAACTTTCAGCCCCTTTCCTTAATAATGATGAATTGCAATATGATTCCCTTGTCATCCTGAGCAGAACGAAGGATCTGCTATTTTGATTTAAGAACAAGGAACAACGATTTAGGATTTCTGATGTTTGTTACGCAATCAGCTTGTTTCCCGCAATCTTATAAAATCTAAACCGAGCGTTTTTTGCGAGCTCAGCGTAGCTAAATCGTTGATCCTTGTTCGATATTCAATTTAGGTATAATTTTCTGACATTAGAAACAAACCCTAATCAACGTCAGCTCAATATAAACTGTCATCCTGAGCGCAGCGAAGGATCTGTTATTTTAATTTAAGAACAAGGAACAACGATTTTTGATGTTTGATGTATACGTAATCAGCTTGTTCCCCAAAATCTTCTAAAATCTACATTCGTTGTTCCTTGTTCATCATTCAATTTATCTCTTCAAAAATTCGGAACTCATAACCAATAAAACTTACTCTCCCCCGGTCCCTCTCTCTCGGCAAGAGAGAGGGGAGTGAAGCAACCAGCAATCTCTCTTAATAACCATCTTTCTCCCCCTCTCTATTCAATAGATTATGAATTGAAAAACAAACGCTTAATGAATGCTTAATGTTAATTCAAAGAATAGAGAGGGGGTTGGGGGGTGAGTCAATTTTCCCAAAATTTTCCTACATTTGTTTCCACTCAACGGAAAAAACAGATCCATGAACATAACGCTCACCCGCAAGCAGCACATAAAAATCCGAACCCCCGATGATGCCTTCAAAGTAATGAAGGAGATACTCCTGCGTGAGGATAAAATTGATAGGGAAAAGGAGCACTTCTGGGTAATGGGACTTGCCCCGAGCTTCCGCATAAAATATGTTGAGCTGGTTAGCTTGGGCTGCGTTGGAGCCACTTATGCAGAGCCCATAAACGTGTTCCGCTTTGCGCTGACGAAAGGCTGCACAAGGGTAATCCTAATACACAACCACCCCAGCGAGAGGCTTAACCCCTCCGAAAAAGATTTAGACCTCACCGACCGCCTAATTCAGGTAGGACGTATAATCAAGGTTGAGGTGTTTGACCACCTAATTATCTCCACCAAATCCTACCTAAACTTTGAGGCTAAAGGTTTAATGGAAAAGCTGGGGGAAAGCACCAAGTACGTTCCCTCGTTTGAGCTAATTGAGCGAATCCGAGCCGAGGAGAAGAAGATTAGGGAGGAGGCAGTAAGGGTTGCAGAGAAAAAGGGAGAAAAGAAAAAGGCGATTGAGATGGCTAAAACAATGAAACAAAAGGGAGAACCTATAGAAAAGATTATAGAATATACGGGATTAACGAGGAGGGAGATAGAGAGGATAAAATCATAGCAAATCCCCATCTATAATGCGCAATCCCTGTGCTGACCTATTCAACTTATCAAACAAATTTTGGAGTGTTTTAAATTCTACAACGGAATCAATCTTTCAGTAATTTACAAAAAAGTTATATTTGTATAAGGATGCCAAAAACCAGACCTATAAACCTAAATTGGATGTATAGGTCTGGAAAAACTAGGCATATAAACGATTATCCCCTATTAAGTTGTGCGTCACCCGTGAAGACAACACAACTTGAAAACGACCGAAAAAATTAATACCTGTAAAACGGAGTATGCCGAAAATCCGATAAAGAGTAGGCACAGACAATTAATTATTTTAACCAATGGCAAAGGGAAATGGCGGTAAGCCAAGCACAACAGGAAAACCTTCAGGTGGTGGAAGAGACAATAATCCTCCAAAACCTAAGAAGTAATTAACCAAACTCCGACACTGTAAACTACTTTGTCGGAGTTTATTTTAAACTTTAGTATCATGAAAAAAGATATCCGCAAAAAATTAATTGAGCTAGCAAGACTAAAAACACCTTGGTCATATTCTCAACTCAACGACCAATTGCAATTAGGACTGAATTTTCAAAACGGTTATGACAGGGATTTAATTGGAGAATGGTTGGGGGAAATTTCAAGGCACGAATTTGAAAAAGGCAGACCACTTTTAAGCTCGCTTGTTATTCATCAAGGAAGAGACAGAGAACAAGGTGACGGGTTTTATAAATTGTGTGAGGAATTATTGGGCACTCCTTGGGAGCAATTAAAAGAGGACAAAAATTTTGAGATTGAAAAAATGAAAGAGTGTTACGCTTTTTGGAAGGAAGGTGAAAATTACCGAAAGTATAAGAACGATTGGTAAAATTTATATCTGAACTTAAACAGAAAGTTTTATGTTAACAGCCGGGCGAACACATAATAACACCTCCCCCCCAGTTAAACTGAGGCTATAAGAACCAAAAATGATTGGGTTGGGTGGTTGGCTCCCGATAAAAAACATCGGGACAAATTGCGCCGCCGTCCATCTATTCTTTATGGTAGGTAAAATATAAAAAGGGCGAGACTCTAGCCTCGTCCTTTCTATATCTTGTAGTCTGTGCCCCCGCTGGGCGAAGATTAGCGAAGCGTATCTTCGTACTAACTATTCATACAGGCTTTGACTGCATTGTACTCAAACAATAGAAACCCTCGTTAGCCCGAATATTGCCAATTGATATCCTAAAATTAATTAAGGATAATAATAATGAATTTGAAATTGAGATTGAGATATCCAATTCGAGAAAAAGAGTGCCAAAACAAATTTCTATAATTGATTCTTTTGGAAACATTCTTTCTGTAATACCATTTTAAAGGAAATAAATATGAAAAAACTTTTTATTACTTTTAGTTTGTTTTTTGTTATAACAGAATCTGTTTTTTGTCAACCTTTTAATCTAACTATTTTTATCAGAAAATCAATAAATTTAAGCCATTGCACAACTTATTAAGTAATATTTAAATCATTAACACATTAAAATATCAAAAACATGAATAAAGTATCTATTGTATCAACCTATTTGCTTGAACGAATCAATAAAATCATTGTTTTAGCAATATTTATACTTATAACCCTTGTGGGATGTGATAAATTAGAGGAAGGGCTTCCAGAGCCTACTCAGACTGGAAGTGGAATCTTTGGAGTACTTATAAATGGGAAAATATGGAAACCTCGATCTACAGCTTCAATAATAGGCCCGCCAGCAGTAACTATAAAGTATTCAACAAAATATCATCTGTTAGTTATAAATGCAATTAATACGGATAAAAAAAATTCGATAGCATTATATGCCGAAAAAATAGAATCCGTTGGTTACTATAATTTCTCATATAGGGATAATGTTTTGGCAAAAATACATAATGGTTCTGGATGTATGGACTCAACGAGATTTCAGGATGGTGCGTGCAGTAACTCTTATATGCTCAAAGACTCTGTAACCTCTTTGTTACAAATTACCAGGTTGGATACCTCAATGCAAATCGTATCTGGCACCTTCACCTTAAAGTTGGTAAAACCTGATGGCACATCTAAGAGTCTTACCGAAGGAAGATTTGACGACTTTTACAACCTATATTAATAAGCCTTAATCACAAGCAGAATGAAAAAATTTATCCTTGTATTACTATTTAATCTCATAACAGGAATCAACAGCTACTCTCAACCTACCGCAATAGCTGCACAGATTTCTTATAATGGTTCATTTGCCAGCGGAACTTATATGGTTTATCGGGCTTGGAATAATTACAATATTTCTTTGAATACACTTAGAAAACCCTTAATATTTGTTGAGGGATTCGATCCTAATAATGAATTTGAGTTCGATCCAAACAATTTAAATCCAGATGTTACAGATTTATATGATATAATTGATCAAGGTGGTTTAGCCTCAAGTTTACATGTAAATGGTTACGATATTGTAATCCTTAACTTTAGCAATGGCGGGGACTATATACAGCGAAATGCTTTTCTTCTGGTTGAGCTGATTAACCAGATCAACGCGCAAAAACCCAATACCGAGCCATTGGTGGTTGTTGGCTATAGCATGGGTGGGCTTGTTGCCCGTTACGCCCTTACCTATATGGAGCAGCATGGGATGGATCATAAAACTAGGCTGTACGTTTCATTCGATTCTCCGCATAAGGGAGCTCATGTGCCAGTAGGCTTGCAGGAATTGGCTCTAGGGTTCGATTACCCCGTTTATCTACAAATGTTTCCAAAACTTGCAAAAAGCCTAAATTTATTTAAAGCTACAGCTGCCAAGCAGATGCTTAAGTACCGCCTAACCTCCTTCGATCAAGCAAGCGGGGAAATTTCTATAAACAGCGATTACCTTACCTTCTTTTCGGAATTAAATAGTTTGAATTCGTGCAACGGGTTTCCACAAAATTGCAGGAATATTGCAATTTCTTTGGGTAATTGGAACGGAAGACCCCAGCGTTCGAACCTAGATTATGATCATGATGGAAATAAAGATTTTCAGCATTCCGCCATGCCAATGATAGATATCAATATACCTGTAGGTACTGGAGGCTCAGTATCATTACTCAATATAACCCCGTGTCAAGCGGTGGCAGCAGCCTCCTTCGAAGCAAGGGTTAGTACAATCTATTCGGATAACTACCCTTATTTCAGCACCAGAAGCACAAGTTTCTGGAATTTGGGTAGCTGGTTCTGTACGCAATATTGGTATATAAATCCCAATAATAACCCTTTTCTCCCCTTATATAGCACAACAAAAGTTTGGAACTACAATAATCACGAAGCCATGGACTTTGCTCCCGGCTCCTATAGCCCAATTGGAGGAATGATTGTAGATGGTTTAAACAAACAGATCAATTGTAGTTTTGCATATATTTCGAATAACACATTTATTCCAACGGTTAGCGCACTATGCTTTGATACCGATAATTTGTTCTATGATATAGGAAATGATGCTAACAAGCAGAATAAAAATCCGTTCGATGCAATTTATGGGCTGTCAAGCGATAATTTATCTCATCTTTCTGATCAAACCAAGAATGCAGGGTTGGTAAGTTGGCTATTAAATCAAATATCTACCAATTACCCTAAAATTAAGGGGTGCTGTTATAACCTACCCACAACGCTATCCCTCTCCGGCCCCTCGTTTGTATGCTCCTCTAATTCCACTTTTACTGTTAACAACTTACCTTCAGGCTGCTCTGTGGCATGGAGTAGTAGCTCTAACCTAAGCTTGTCATACGCATCTGGAAATACTGCTACATATATAGCCAATGGTAGTGGAAACGGTTGGGTTCAGGCAACGATTGCTAATTCCTGCAGTAGTATTCCTTTACCAAAAATATCTGTTACTGTTGGTAACTCAACCCCATCCATCAGCGCACAACAAATATCAGCTAGCGGTGAACCAACCACCGTTGAGTTTACGGCTACTGCATATAGTAACGCAACCTATAACTGGTATGTAAATGGGATATTACAACAAAATGAAATTAACAACGTGTTTGATTTGTACTTCCCATGCAGGGTTACCAAAACAGTAAAATGCAGTCTTACCAATTTTTGTGGCACCTCTGCTTTCAGTAACAGTATTGCCCCAACTGGCGAATGCACAAGAATAGCCAACTACTCCGTTTCACCAAACCCAGCATCATCAATGGTTACTTTGTCAGTTGCAAATACCAATAAGATTGCCGATTCAGCAATGATTACCTATTCCTCCTTCGATTTTGTGCGAGTATTCGACCTTCAAGGTAATCTTAAGAAATTCTTAAAGTACTCTAAGACGATTAATGCTTCAATAAATATTGCAGATTTAAAGCGTGGTGTCTACATCTTTGAGATTGGGAATAATGAATACACCGAGAAACATCAGGTAATCATCAACAAATAGAATGAATGCAATAATCAATGATATATAAGCCCAACGTTGAGCCGGATTTTTAATCCGGCTCTTTGCTGCAAATAGGGTTTTAAATCCATTTAAAATTTGTTTTGTAATTTTGGTTTCAAACCCTCACTAAATAATCCCTAAAGAGTGCATACATAATGGTATAGTGGATTTTTAGCTAATTTTATGATTAAAACATTATTCACACTTGCTCAAATAAAATATTTTATTTAATTTTAATCTACAATTTGGTCTTATAATTAAACACTAATTAAATTATTATGGCAAGTACATCAGAAACGGGTCATGCAAAAAATGTTGCAAACTTCGATTTCATTATTACGGACATTACCTCTTACGGTGAAACCTACAACCCTTCAAAGGCGAGCTTAAAAATTCCAGCACTAACAGTTCTTTCTACAACTTCAAAGAATGCTGTTAATGCGGTAAGTGTAGCAGACCTTAATCTTAAATTGGCTAAAGATGCACGCGATGCTGCATTTAAACCCTTTAGCACATTGGTTACCAAAATTATTAACGCCTTAAAGGCAACGGACACCACGGTTCAGGTTGATGAAACAGCACAATCCATTGTTCGCAAGCTGCAAGGTCGTAGGGCAACCCCTAAAAAAACTGAGGAGCAGAAAAAGGTTGCTGCCGATGCAGGGAAGGAAATAGTAGAAATATCATCATCGCAGATGAGCTACGATAGTCGTATTGAAAACTTCGATAAGCTAATTAAACTCTTAACCTCAGTTCCACAGTACACCCCAAACGAAAAAGAATTAAAGATAGAAACCCTTATTGATGTTTTAAACGATTTAAAAGCGAAAAACCTAGCGGTTACCACCGCCGAAATTCCTTTAAACAACGCCCGTATTGCACGAAACGACATCCTGTACAAACCCAACACAGGCATGGTTGATGTTGCCCTCGATGTAAAAATTTATATTAAATCAGTATTCGGTGCATCAAGCCCCCAGTATAAAAAGATAAGCGGGATTAAGTTTTCAAAACCAAGGTAGAAAATTGCAATAGGCTAGCTGCTTAAAACATGAACGTCAGTACATGATGTAATAGTAAGAGGGGTTTATGTATTACTCAATGTGGCTGACGTTTTTATTGAAGCGTTTGGCGTAATAAACGAAGCATCTGAAATATTTGCCAAAGGGGTTTATGTTTTTAACAAAGGGTCTGGCATAATAGACGAAGGTGTTGAAACTTTTAACAAAGGATCTGACATAATAGGCGAAGATGCTGAAGCTTTTAACAAAGGATTTTATGTAATAGCAAAAGGAGTTGATAGGATGGACAAAACGAAAACTCTTTCCAACAAGGCACAAAACTATTAGGATGAGCATCCTGAAAAACCTTAAAACCAAAACAATTACTGGAAGATATTAATTGAAAAAATGGAATCACAACGCACATTCATAGCCATAAACGTTAAGGTTGAGACGGAATTAGCCACTAAATGGAGGGAACTAAAAAAACTACTTAGCAACGACATTATTAAATGGGTTAATGAGGATTCGCTTCATTTAACCCTCTTCTTTTTGGGAGATACTCCAACCGATAAGATTGATACAATTAAACAAAACCTTGAGCGTGAATTACAAGATTTTGCCTCGTTCAATATTACAATTAAGGGATTTGGAACTTTTGGTCACCCTAAATCGCCTAAGGTTATTTGGGCGGGAATTGCAAATGCTGAAAAGTTAAACCAATTAAATAGAATTGTTAGCGGTGCAATAATGCCATTGGGATTTGAGGCGCAATCGGAAAGATTTTCTCCTCACTTTACCCTAGGAAGGGTAAAGCAAATGCGATTTCCAAACGGTTTAGCCAGCTTTATTAACAATAATGCATCAAATGTTTTGCAAGAGGTTAAGGTTGATGAAGTAATTTTCTACCAGAGTATTTTAAAACCTAGCGGAGCTATATACAAACCATTAAAAATAATTAAACTCCCTTCCCTTTAAAAACGGTGATCAGAGTATAAATTATAATTTTCAGGTCAACAATTAGCGACATATTATCAATATAAAGGAGGTCGTACTTTAGCCGTTCCACCATCTGATCCACATTTTCGGCATAGCCGTACTTAACCTGTCCCCAAGATGTAATTCCAGGTTTTACCTTTTGCAGATGTATATAGTGTGGAGCAATAGCTACAATCTGGTTTACGAAAAATTGTCTTTCAGGTCTTGGTCCCACCAACGACATCTCCCCCTTAATCACATTAACGAAATTAGGAATTTCATCGAGACGAGTCTTCCTCATAAATCGTCCCAAAGGAGTTACCCTAGTATCTGTTTTACTTGATAACGCTGGGCCTGATGATTCAGCATCAATATACATCGAGCGGAATTTATATAAAGTAAAAGGTTTTCCGTATTGCCCAACCCGTTCTTGCTTATGGATTATATAACCCTTTGAGGTAAGCTTAATCAGAATACATAATAGTAAAACAATAGGTAAAAGGATAATCAATGCTATAAAGGAAAGTACATAATCCATTAGTTGCTTAACCTTAACCTGCCAAGAGGGCATCAGCTCAAACGAAATGGTAAATAATGGTGCGCTAAATATTTCGGACATCTTAACCCTTCCCGTTAAATAATCGTAAAGACTCGGGATCGCTTTAATCATAACATTAAGGCAGAGCAACTCGTTAATTAGCTTAAGCATGCTCTTATTATCGGTATTATCAAGGGCAAGTAAAACCTCTTCTATTTTGTATTGTTGAATCACCCCTGCTATGGATTGCATTGAACCTAAATTTGGGATAATACTAGCAAGACCTTCATTAGAATTATCTCCTGTTTCAATATAACCTATAATTTTATACCCTTGCGATTTTACCTGAGCCTGAAGCTCGTTGTACAGATCAAGAGCTTTTTTTCCTTCACCAATAATTATTGTAGGATAACCATATTTGCGTGTATGAATGCGATGAATTGTAATTGATGTGATTACCAATCGAGGGAAATAGGTGAAAATGAATATAAGAATGAACTGGGTATAAAAAAGTTTAAAGTAATAAAACGATGATAACACAGATTCTATATTCAATGAGATGAAAAAAATCACAAGAGCACCTAATAATGTTATTCCAATTGAATTACCCAATTCTTTAATTCTTGATTTTCTAAAAACATCATTATAGAAACCTGCTAGACTAAAAAGAAATAACCAGAATATGGTAAAAAAGGCTAAACCAAGGTAATACTTAGCTAATGCTTCGGAAGGTAGTAAATCAGATGCAATTGAATTATTAGTGAATTTATTTCTATAGTAAACAAATAAAATCCAAGTAATTACTATACCTATAAGATCAAAAAAAACACACTTAATAATCTGCTTTTTTCTATTCACTGTTCATTTTTTTTGGGGTTCACAATTTAGGTAAAATATACACATTACGAAAAAATAAGCATCCAATTCTAGGGCAAACTCTTTTAATGATTAGAAATAAGTTTCGTTGTATTTCTTATCCTTTTGTTGATTTTGTCTGTTATATAAAGACAATAGTTCGTTAAAGTTTTATTATTGATTTGTAACATATTGTTTTTGTGATATTTTGTGTTTTCGTGTTTTGGTGGCAAAAATTTTATAATAGCCACAAAATCACCTAGCCACCAAAATACACCAAAAAGTTTACCGAACTATTGTAAATAAATATCATTGACTAAACCGACTTGAAATTCAATTGAAGATATCTTGCTACTCCTTCTGCCGATCTTTCACCATCAACTGCTGAGGATACTATACCACCAGCATAACCAGCACCTTCCCCAGAAGGAAAAAGTCCATTAATCCTAATATGTTGTAGTGTTTCAGGGTCACGTGGTATGCGAACTGGGGATGATGTTCGGGATTCAACACCCAGAATGATTGCATCGTTCGTAAGGAATCCTTTCATTTTTTTGCCAAACTCTTTAAATCCTTCCTGCAAACGAATGGAAATATCTTTGGGTAACCACTCATGCATTGCCGATGAGGTTGTACCTGGATGATAAGAACAAATTGGTAAGGAACTAGAGAATCGTCCATTTACAAAATCATCAAGCCTTTGAGCTGGTGCTTTTACTCCAAATTCACCATATTTAGCCGCAAGTGTTTCTAGATGATGCTGATATTCTAACCCTGCCTGTTCACCAAACTTAGAATAAGAAGCTACATCTTCGAGCCGAACCTCAACAACCATCCCAGAATTTGCAAAAAGGGAATTCCTTTGCGAAGGAGACATTCCGTTAACCACCACCTCGCCCGGTGATGTTGCCGCAGGAACAATAAATCCGCCGGGGCACATGCAAAACGAGTAAACCCCTCTCCCATTAACCTGATGAACCAGATTGTAGGATGATGCTGGAAGAAATTCATCCCGCTTGGTTCCGTGGTATTGAATGCGGTCAATTAACTCCTGAGAGTGTTCCACCCTAACCCCCATGGCAAAAGCCTTTGCCTCAATTTGTATCCCTTGATTTATAAGCGTTTGATAGATATCACGGGCAGAGTGGCCTGTAGCCAGTATTACAGCACGTCCCTCAACAACTTGTCCATCTGAAAGTTTAACACCTCTTGCACTATTGTCTTTAACAATAATGGATTCAACCCTACTATTGAATAAAAACTGTCCCCCATGATCAAGAATTGTCTCTCTAATTTTAACAATTACTCCCGGAAGTTTATTTGTTCCTATATGTGGGTGCGCTTCGTAAATAATATTCTCGTCGGCACCATGATTATGTAATGCAAAAAGAACCCTTTTGAAATCGCCTCTCTTCTTTGAACGGGTATAAAGTTTTCCATCGGAGAATGTACCTGCTCCGCCTTCACCAAAGGCATAATTCGAATCGGGGTTAAGATTGTGCTCTCGACTTAGTAAAGCGATGTCTCGTTTACGGTCGCTAACAGGTTTTCCTCGTTCTACGATAACTGGTTTGATGCCAAGTTCTAATAGTTTGAGCGCAGCAAAAAGTCCTGCTGGCCCAGCACCAACAATTACAATAGGTTCAGCATTTCTAACATCTTTATAAATAAACTCAGGAGCATCAGTAAAAAGAGGTTCTTGTGGCCCGAATACACGCACACCTATATTTACCTTTATTTTAGCCTTACGTGCATCAATTGATTTACGTGTAATAATATATTCACCAACCTGATCGACCTTTAAATTAAGCTTTGAAGCAATCACTTTTTTGACTTGCAATGGATCAACTGCCTGATATGGTGAAAGTTCTACGTTTATATCGATGGGCATTATCGGTTATGAGTTTTGAATTATTGTTTGTTGATGAAGATACGCTGGTTGAATATTTTATCTTTTTCTTCTAACTACTGACTTCGGTCTTCCGACTTCCATCTTCCGTCTTCTAACTAACTTCTTACTCAAAATGAAACGCTACAATGAAAATCTGGGAGTTTATTTTACTAATAGCCTGAACATAATTCTCAGAGCCAATTGCATTATCGCTTGACAAAACATTATTAAGCCCAATGGAATACTTAAATTCTATAGAAAACTTAAAATACTGAAGAAAGAAATCGGTTCCAAAACCAATTTCATAGTATATATCGCTCTTTACCAATCGAAGAAGAACGCCTTCCTCAACATTTAACTTTTTATGAGTGGCCAAATCTATCCTGTAATTGCCACCAGCTAAAACATAAGGTCTAAAATTATTTATTCTATTAGCAGAATATTTGATACCAAGGGGAAACTCTATAAAAGAGGATTCAATCTTCATCTGCTTCGCCAACATATTCGCAGGAAAAAAGAAATTAAGGTTACGCTGCCCAAAACCATACCCAGGCAGAAAACGTAAATGAAAGTTTTCATTTAAACGATAATCTACTATCGCATTAACATTAAAACCAGGAACAATATGGCTGACATCGGCAAAATACTGTGTAGTATCCTTTAAATCTTTTGAAATTTCGATACCTCTCCCATTCTTAATTTTGAAATCCATTGAATTTATGCCAATAGAAAATCCGAATCGTAACTTTTTACCCACATCATATTCAGGATCATTAAGCAATACAGGTTTCTTATACTGCGCATTGGCAAAAAAGGCCAAAATCAGCATTACAAATAAAACAAAGTATTTCTTGGAGTTTTTCACTATAAACAAATTGCCTAATAGAAACGAGTTACTTTTATAAATATTATCTCAATAAATACTTAGAGTGCCTAAAGTACTTCAAGTGCCTAGAATGTCTTAGTTGCTTATAGTTACTTTAATCTTTTCTCCTTCGTAAATGGTTGCTATTCCAAAACTTAACTTTTGATATTTGCAAGATGTAAAACCTGCCTCCTCCATCAACTTAATAAAATTCAACCCATCAGGAAATGCACTTACCGACTCTGGCAGATAGGTGTAAGCCTTTTTATGACCTGAAACCATTCGCCCAATTAATGGAAGTATTGCCCAAAAATAAAAACGGTAAAGTTGTGCCATAGGGAAACGACGAGGCATTGAAAATTCTAAAATATAGTATTTTCCATTTTGCCTTAAAACTCGGTAAGTCTCGACCATTCCTGCAACTGGGTTCTCGAAATTTCGTACTCCAAAAGCCACCATAGCAGAATCGAATGATTCATCGGCAAAGGGGAGTGATAAGGAATCGCCTTGTTTTAAGGTTATTCTGTTAGATAAATTAAGGTTTTCAACCTTTTTTCTGCCTACCTCAAGCATATTTTCAGACAGATCAACCCCTGTAATTTTAACCTCAGGGAGTTTCTTTGCTAGCACAATAGCCAAATCTGCTGTACCAGTAGCAATATCAAGAACATCGGAAGGTTTTTCAGCAATAACTTTCCGAATAACCTTTCGTCTCCAAATCTTATCAATTCCAAGGCTTAAGAAGTGGTTTAGAAAATCGTATTTAGGGGCAATGTCATTAAACATTGCCTCTACCTGCTGTGTTTTGCTTCCTTGATTTGCGTTGTTGCTCATCATCTACAATACAGAATTTTGACCAGCAACCAACTCATCGATAGCATTATCGTAAATTTTCTTTAAGTCTGCGATAAAACCAAATGAAACATCATCAATTCTTATTTCGGATTTTGTAACATGCCCAATAGCAAAGAAAGGTATCTTGTTATCAACCATGTAATCGATAAAATGGGTTTCGCGTGAAGTTGATACAGTGACAATAATTCTACCCTGCGATTCCCCAAACAAAAACGCATCGTTTCTTACCTCAGCATCAGTAGTGATATCAAATCCTAAACCTCGTGGCATTGCACTCTCAAGCAAAGCAATAAACAAACCACCATCCGAAACATCATGAGCCGATTGGATATAATTCTTGCTGATTAACTGGTAAACGGCTTGTTGAACTCTATATTCCTCGTCCAAATCGAAGTAGGGAGCGGGAGATTCTTTTACACCATGATAGCTGTATAGATACTCTGATGATGCAATATCATTATGTGAGCGACCAATCAAGAAAATCATATGACCCTTCTCCTTGAATGCGAGCGTTGTATGATGATTCTTGTTCTCCAACAAACCTATCATACCAATTGTTGGTGTTGGAAAAACTGCTTCCTCCTTACCCCCTATTGATGCCTGATTATAGAAACTAACATTACCGCCGGTTACAGGGGTTTTGAATTTTTCACAAGCCAGTCCCATCCCCTTAATTACGTTTACAAACTGCCAATATACTTCAGGATTATAAGGGTTTCCAAAGTTTAAGCAGTTTGTTATTGCTAAAGGTTTTCCGCCTGTACAAACAATATTACGTGCTGCTTCGGAAACAGCTATCATTGCTCCTATTTCCGGATCAGCCTTAACGTACCTTGAATTACAATCAACAGTCATAACCAAAGCCCTATTTGTGCCTTTAAGGTTGTAGACACCAGCATCGGAGGGAAAATTAGTACTCATATTACCAGTGCCAATCATGGTATCGTACTGCTCATAAATCCAACGCTTTGAGGCAATATTAGGATGACGTACCATTTGTAAAGCCACCTCATGTAAATCTTGTGGTTCAGGTATTTTATTGATATCGAATTTTTTGTACTTTTTGTAGTAAGCAGGTTCTTTGTACTCCCTATCATAAACAGGAGCGCCTCCACCTAATACTAATGATGAAGCTGGTACATCGGCAACCTTTTCTCCATGATAGAAGAATTCCAACCTATCGCCTTTGGTTACTTCACCTATAATAGCATAACTTAAATCCCATTTGTTAAGAACATTTTCAATATCCTTCTCACGTCCTTTATGAACTACCATTAGCATACGTTCTTGCGACTCAGAAAGCAATATTTCAAATGCTTCAATATTTTTTTGTCTTAGTGGAACTTTATCAAGGCTAATTCTCATGCCATGCTTTCCTTTTTCAGACATCTCTGAAGTTGAGCAGATAATGCCCGCAGCACCCATATCCTGCATACCAACTAGAGCTCCTGTTTTAATGACCTCTAACGAAGCTTCCAAAAGTATTTTCTCCTGAAATGGGTCTCCAACTTGAATTGATGGGATATCATCGGCAGAATCTTCAGTAATATTAGCAGATGCAAAGGTTGCACCATGAATACCATCCTTACCTGTAGCTGATCCAACAATATATATTGGATTTCCCTCTCCCTTTGAAATTGCCGATACAACATTTCTCTTTTCAACTAATCCAACCGACATAGCGTTAACTAGCGGGTTCATGGTATATGATTCATCAAAAAACACCTCACCACCAAGAACAGGAATACCAAAAGCGTTGCCATAATCGCCAATTCCTTTAACAACACCTTTGATTAGCCATTTTGTTCTATCCAACTTAAGGCTACCAAAACGAAGTGAGTTAAGCTGTGCAACTGGTCTCGCACCCATTGTAAAAATATCACGATTAATTCCACCAACTCCTGTGGCAGCACCCTGATAGGGTTCAACAGCACATGGATGGTTGTGAGATTCTATTTTGAAGGCACAAGCCATTCCATCGCCAATATCAACCAATCCGGCATTTTCAGTACCGGCTTCGGCAAGTATTTGCTCACCTTTACGGGGTAAGGTTTTTAGCCATTTGATTGAATTCTTATAGGAAGCATGCTCTGACCACATTACTGAGTAGATACTAAGCTCAGTATAATTAGGTACTCGACCAAGAATTTTTTTAATCATTTCAAACTCTTCAGGCAGCAGTCCAAGCTCCCTTGCGGTTTCGAGATTTACTTCAATTGATGACATGTTTTTATGGTATTGTGTATTTTAATTAACTTTAAAACTGAGCCAAAAATACTAACATTAAGTAAGAAGCCCATCAATCAATCTATCAATTTTTTATTATACTATTATTCAATTACTTACAAATACTTTTATTAAACAAATCAACAATTTTAAGTAGCAAACCCTTTTTTTATTAATTTTACAGTCCTTTAAAAAATTATTAAAAATACAAAATAATTGAATTACATGAAGATAGCATTAATCACTGGCGCAACATCAGGAATCGGAAGAAGTACAGCCATTAAACTTGCAGAAAATAATTTTAACCTAATTTTAACAGGAAGACGTGTCGATTTGCTTGATGCCCTTAAGCGTGAAATTGAAGTAAAGTATAAAAGAGATGTTCTTACATTAAATTTTGATATCAGAATTAAGGAGTCTGTTGACAAAGCGATAGACAGCTTACCCGAGAGGTGGCAAAAAATTGATGTTCTGGTAAATAATGCTGGTCTAGCGGTTGGTCTAAATCATATACAAGATGGAGATGTTGATGATTGGGAACGAATGATTGATACCAATGTTAAAGGGCTACTCTATATCACACGAAAAGTAGCACCAATAATGGTTGAACGCAGAAAAGGTCATATTGTTAATATTGGATCAATTGCTGGAACTCAAATCTATGAGAACGGGAATGTTTACTGTGCATCCAAACATGCTGTTCATGCTATTTCTCAGGGAATGAGAGTAGATATGCTTAAACATGGTATTAAAGTTACTGAAATACGCCCAGGTCTTATTGAAACAGAATTTTCACTTGTAAGATTTAAAGGCGATAAAGAGATGGCTAAAAAACCCTACGATGGTTTAACTCCATTATTTGCAGAAGATATTGCAGAAACTATACTTTTTGTTTTAACTAGACCAGATCACGTTTGTATTAATGATATTGATATTACTCCTACCGCACAAGCGAATGCAATCTCTGCTTATAGAAAATAAAAACTGCTGGTTGTTGAGTACTGTTTTTGATGCTGTGATTAGTTGAAGTTGCTCATTAATTGATGCGACTTAATATATTACTGATTACAAGTATTATACCCTGCAATTAGCCAACATTTAAGATTTAGGAATCCCAATTTGAATTAATTAGATAATAAACTACATTTAAAGCCTATTTCAATCACCCTTTCCCAAACACCAAGCCGATTATGTTTGAATATACTTTTCTTAGGGATTATACAACCCAACTTTTCATAAAGATGGGATGTCCTATTCAGGATGCAAAAATCGTGGCAGATGTTCTAATGGCGGCTGAACTACGTGGAATTCCATCGCACGGGTTGATGAGGGTAAAGGACTACTTCCTTATGGTTGATGCGGGCAGAATTAATGTTAATCCAAAAGTTAAGATAATACACGAAACACCTTCTACTGCTACTGTTGATGGTGATAATGCGCTAGGCCCAGTTGCAGCAAAATTTTCAATGGAGGTTGCAATCAAAAAAGCAAATAGCGTTGGAACAGGCTGGGTGGCTACAAAAAATAGTAATCACTTTGGAATAGCAGGTTTCTACTCAATGATGGCTCTTGAGCACGATATGACTGGTATAACCATGACTAATGCCAATCCACTTGTAGTACCAACATTCTCTGTGAGCAAATTCATGGGGACAAATCCAATTGCAGTTGCTATTCCTACACTAAATCAACCACCCTTTGTTGCTGATTTTGCAACAACACCCATTGCCCGTGGCAAATTGGCAATCATGGGGAAAAAGGGTTTAAAAGCGCCTCTCGGATTAGTCCAAGATGCCAAAGGAAATCCAACTGATGATCCCGACACCCTACTTCGCGGAGGAGCAATACTACCCCTTGGTGGTGATACTATCCACGGTGGGCATAAGGGATATTGCATGACGGCTCTAGTTGATATTTTCTCTTCTGTTTTTTCTGGCGCAAACTTTGGTCCATTTGTACCACCTCAAGTTGCATATCTCCCTTTGCTAGAAAAATCTGTTGGTGAGGGGCTCGGTCATTTCTTTGGAGCCATGCGGATTGATTCATTTCGTCCCGCAAATGATTTTAAGCAAAAAATGGATGAGTGGATTGATACCTTTAGGAACGCCGAAAGCGGTGAAAATCAACCAAAGGTTATGATTCCGGGTGATCCAGAAAGGTTGAACGAAGAAAAACTTCGTAAGGAGGGGATTACCATTATGCCCCAAGTTCTTACTGAACTGAATGAAGTTGCCGGGAAATTGGGAATTGATATTTTGGGTTGAGAAATAGCTGAGTTATCTTTTAGAAGACCGTTGAAATCCCAAAATGCACCTTTGCATCTCTAAGCGATATGGACTGACCAAAGCCCTCTCCTAGCGCATAACTCAAATTGAATAATCCAGATTTGGTAACTAAATTCAAGCCTATACCTAAACCTAAAGGCCAAGCATCATTATTTTTACCTGACTCATAGCCCTTGACAAAACCTTTATCGGCAAAAAGGTAAAAACCAGAACCTTCGCTAATCCTCAAATGTATTTCAGCAGATGCAATTGAGTAGGCTTGTGACAAAATCTCCTCCTGATTAAACCCCCTGATTGTTTCCATCCCCCCTATGCGATACATCTCATTTTCGTAAAGTTTGGTATTAGCTGTTGAATTGTATACTCCTTTTATTTTTGAATTTGAAATCAGTGCCAAAATCAACCTATTTTCATGCAAAGGAACAAATCCTTTTACAAGTATCTCTCCCTCAATTAGATTTGAATTGAATTTATTTGATTGGTTTAACTTTCTGATACCTGTATTTAGTGAACTCTTAAGATACAAACCTTGTGTAGGAAGTACTAAACCATTCAAACTATTAAACTCGTAACCTATACCATATAATAATGCTGAAGTATTCGAGTATTGAGATTCTTGAGCCAGAGTGATCGAAGAAAAAGAAGTGCTTTTATAGTCAAGGTTTAGCAAAAACCTGTCCCTATTTTGTGAAAAAAAACTAATTGAGAGCTTCGGGTTGATGGTAATGTAAGTGCTATCATGTTTATATAACGAGAATGAACCGGTTACACCCATCTGAGATGCAAAAATGTAAGGCCAATCGGTTTCGACATTTAGATTTTGAATTCCTTTACCAGGTGCATTCCACAAGAAATTTATCTTTTCACCATTTTTCATGGCGTTAACAAGCAGCAGATTAAGATTTCCATTCAGTTTTATCTCCCCATCTTTTTTATCATAATAAAAACCTGCAAGCCCCGAAAAGCGGGATGCAATTTTGTTGTTCAAATAACAATATAGGCGAGCAGTATTACTTAAAAACTCTACTTCGGCTGGTTTAATAATGCTTAGATATGGTTGTTGTTTCAGCTTTTGATCAATCAATCTTATCTTCGATTCGGAATATGGTTCTCCTTTTTTTAATGACAGTAAGGCCATTATGTGTCTATGGTTTACTTTGAAATTCCCTTTTAGATAAAGGGTATCTATTAAAATTTTCGGATCTTTATCGAGCCTTAGAATTGCACTGACTTCATTCCTGCTAATTTTCACACTATCCAATTCAACTTTTGCAAACGGGTATCCAGAGTCCTCAAATCGCTTAATAATTGTATTTGTTAGCCTTGCAAATCTCCTAGGATTTATAATTTTATTCTCATTACGGGGGATTTTCATCCCAAAATTATTAAACCAAAACTGCGATATACTATCCGTTTTAAATCGCACCCACCTATACTGTAAACCCATAATACCATAGGCTCTAACTAAAGTTGAATCAAAACAAAAAGAGTCAATTGAGGCTGAAAGATAACCCTTACTGTAAAGTGGTAGCAGGAATTCGTAAAGAGTTTTTGCAATAAAAGTTGAATCACTGTGCTTATTGGGGGGTAACTTGTACTTGAAAGACTTACCTATATCGCTAAAAGTAATGGACAACTCTTGTGAAATACTCACCTTGTGAAAAAGCAAGCAAAAAATAAGTAGTATTGGTATCCTAAAAAAATTCATCATAGGAATTGGTTGCACCAAAGTTATACAAATTAGCACAACGGTATATGATAAAGATTATTATGAGTTTGCATTTTAAATCCAAAAATCAAAAACCAGCAATTTGTTTTTAATTTGCTGGTTTAGACTAGTTCCTGGTTAATTTTCTTACCAGAACTACATCTCATTATCCATAAATCCTTGCTGCTCGAGTACTTTCAGCAACACTTTTGAGAATGCAACGTTGTCCTTTTTGGTATAGCGATTATCGGTAAAAATCTGGGCAAGGGTCTCTTTATTATTTTCAATAAGAAGTTTATGGGTAAGTGGAAGGTTCTCTTTAGCAAAATAAATCTGATCGATATCCCCTTCGGAATAATCCTGATAGATTTGCTGATGAATAACACTTGCCAACGGTAATCGGTCATTGAGTTCAGGAGTTTCATCGGGATACCCAACAACAACGGTAGTAACAGGAACTACTCCTTTGGGAAGTTTTAGTATATCGATGATTTTATCCGCAGTATACGTAGTTGTACCAAGATAACATATTCCCAAACCTTTTTTCTCTGCAGCAATACAAACGTTCTGAGCAACAAGAAGTGCATCTATTGCAGCTGTAAAGAAAGAGAGAAAATTATTGTACCCCGGATTTGCTCTACGCTGTAGACACCATTTATTAAAACGATTAAAATCTGCGCAAAAGGTTAAAACAACTGGGGCTTGAACTACCATTTCCTGATTAAAATGGCAGGGTAATAGTTGTTTTTTTATATCTTCATCTGTTGTAACAACAATACTATAAACTTGCATATTCCCAGTTGTTGATGCTCTTGTACCTGCAAGTAGGATATCATCAAGTAATGCTTTGTCAATTGGAGTGCTCTTGAACTTCCTTATCGAGCGATGATTCATTATTGTATTCATAGTGTAAAATTTAACCTAGCAAAGGAATCACTTTTGGAGTAAAATAAATTTTTTTAATGAGTGTTATTTAACATTATTCGATATATATTGCTGTAAATTAATTTATTAATAAAATATATTCTAATAATTCTTCGATATTCAAAGAAATCTTAATTAATCATTAAACTTTATATAGATTAAGCATTAGTTGGTAATATTTAGCACTGATAATCAGCATGATTATAATCTAATCGGTATAATGTCTATTAAGATTTTAGAAATTTTCGTATTTATAATCTTCCTTCTTTCTTGTTTTAGCCCTACTAATTATCTGTGTAAGATTGCTCTTCTGGACATTTTGTTTAATTGGTTTAATATTACTATTATTTTTATGGGTATTTTCTACAAAGCCTAGTTTGAAGTAGGAAACTGTATCGTTTAATGTTTCGGCTTGGCTGGCCAATTCTTCAGCACTAGTTGACAGTTCTTCTGATATTGCAGCATTTTGTTGGGATCCCCTGGTTATTTGTTGAATAGCATTATTTATTTGGCTTGCTCCTGCTGTTTGCTCTACACTTGCACCAGCAATTTCGTGTATAAGCCTCATTGTTTTTTCAATTTCAGGAATAATATGGGTTAATTTACTTAGAGCTTGTTCTGATGTGTTAACACAACTAACAGACAAGGCATTTATTTCATCAGCAGCAATCTTACTGCGCTCGGCAAGTTTCCTTACTTCTAATGCAACTACTGCAAAACCCCTGCCATGCTCTCCTGCCCTTGCCGCCTCAACAGCAGCATTAAGTGCAAGTATATTGGTTTGAAATGCTATATCGTTGATGATTTTTATTTTTTCAGAAATGGATTTAACTGCTAGCACCGAAATTTCTACAGCCTTATTACTTTCCTTAATGCCATTAGTAGATATACTAGTAATTTTTTCTGTTTGTCCAGCGTTCTCAGCACCTTGTTCAATATTAGATACCATCTCTTCCATAGATGAAGATATTTCTTCAACTGCAGATGCCTGTTCATTTGAACTTTGTACCATTGCCTGTGAAGAGTTGCTGAGCTGCTGGCTTGCATCTGCAATATAATGGGCACTTGTAACTACTTCTGATATTGTTTGCTGTAACCGCATTTTCATATTGTTTAGAGCGGACACTAACTGACCTATTTCATCTTTCTGGTCAATGTTTAGTTGAGAAGTAAGATCTCCCTCTGATATAGCATCGGCAAACATAGCTGCTTGTTCAACTGGTTTCGAAATACTACGTGCAAAAAACCATGAAATTGCTACAATCATGACACTAATAATTATCATGAAAACAATAATAATATTTCGTAAATTATAAGATGGGGCCATTGCTTCATCTCGATTTATCTCAGCAACTACCGCCCAATCTAAACCAGAAATATTTAATTTATTAAATGTGCCAATTACCTTTGCACCCTTATAACTTTGAAAAACCACACTTTCAGTTTTTCCATCAAATGCCTCATCGATAATTTCTTTCTCAACCTTTGTCTTCAAGGTTGATATGGAATCAAACCTCGAAACTGAACGCATTATGTAATCTTTACCTGCCAAATAGGTCTCACCTGTTTGGCCTAACCCAGTTACATCTGTTGTGACGTTATTAATAATCTTTATTGGAATTTGGACAACCAATACACATAATATTTTGCCATCGTTATCTTTTACAGGCATACTAATGAACTGCGCGGGTTTATTGCCAGCAGGTTGATACAATCCAAGATCCGATATTACAATATTGCCTGTTGAAATAGCATTTTTCCAACAATGCTCCAGTGGCGAATCTTTCAGGCTACCCGATCTAAGATTCTCGCCTAAATCACTGTTGCGTTTAACTGTAAACATTACATGTCCGTGAGCCGCACAAACCAAATACATATCGGTGTATCCCTTATAATCAAGATATTGTTTATAATCCTTCGCATACTTATTATATATAGTTTCATAGTTAGGATTTGTAGTAACAAATCGTTCTAACGAGCCGACGTGTAAACTGTCATGGTATCTTTTCAGATCGTAAAATGAGTTTTTGACGAAATTTCTAAGAGCAATTATTTGAACATCCGTTGAAAGATTGGTGTAAAAATTTTCGATGTTTTTTTTCCGCAAATCACAAATAACCTTTAATTTGTCATTAGTTGCATTAAGTAAAGCATTACCCGAACTAATGACTGATATGGTTCCTATTATCGTAAGACTTAATAATCCGATAACAAGAAAGATCGTTAATAATTTTGTAGAAATCTTAAGGTTCTTCATAAAATAATAATATAAATAGTTTAAAATACTTCTTATAAAACTACTAATTTTAAAATGTTACTCCACCATAAAAATCCCAGAAAAAGTAAAGCCCGTTTAAAATCTATTTTTCAACTCTATATTTGAATCATAATCAAATTATTCCTTGCTTTGTTCTTGAAAGGATGTATTTCATATTCCACACTTGGCATAAGGAAACTTTCTAACGAAAAGAATGTCCATTCGAATACCCATAGTGCGGGAAGTACCTCAAAAGATTTATCGCTATCCCTTCATAGTACAATAGGCACCAACCAACCGAAAATCACCTCTCGAACTCTTATATGCCATCAAACATTAAAGATTTTGATTTTTTTTCAACGTTTCTAAAATGCATTTGTGATAAGGACACAAAAAAACCACCTGTTATTAGGTGGTTTTTTTGTGTAAATTCGAATTATTAATCACCAATCTCTTTATCAATCAGATATTGATTTCGCTCCGACGAACTGCGGGAAACCAGTTCTCCTATAAATCCAGCCATAAAGAACTGGACACCAATAATTACAATAACCAAAGCTATATAGAAAAGGGGTTGACTGGTCACTGGTCTATATTTAAGATGGCTATATTGAGCCATTAACTTAGCAATAATCATCCAAATAGTTATTAACCCCCCAGATGCAAACATAAGCATACCCAACGAACCGAAAAAATGCATTGGCTTTTTACCAAAGCGCGTAATAAAAGTAACTGACAATAAATCGAGTGGCCCACGAATAAAGCGTTCAAGTCCAAACTTTGTAACCCCATATTTGCGCTCACCATGGATAACAACCTTCTCCCCTATCTTTCGATAACCAGCCCATTTAGCCAGCACAGGGATATACCGATGCATCTCGCCATAAACCTCAATACTTTTAACAACCTTACTCTGGTAAGCTTTTAAGCCGCAGTTCATGTCATGCAACTTGATACCACTTATCCTCCTCGTAATCCAATTATAAAATTTACTGGGAATATTTTTCGATAGAATAGGATCATGTCGCTTTTTCTTCCACCCAGAAACTAGATCAAACCTATCCTCCTTAATCATTCGAAATAATTCTGGAATCTCATCAGGACTATCCTGTAAATCAGCATCCATCGTAATAACTACATCTCCCTTTGTAGCAGCAAATCCTACATAAAGGGCTGCAGATTTACCATAATTCCTACGGAATTTTATACCGCGAACAGCCTTAAATTTCAACGATAAGTCCTCAATTACACTCCAACTACTATCATTACTCCCATCATCAATTAGTATTAACTCATAGGAAAAATGATTAGAGACCATCACCCTATCAATCCATTCAACTAACTCTGGTAGTGACTCCTCCTCGTTTAAAAGTGGAACAACAACAGAAATATCCATTAATTATTCAGTTTTTTGTTCGGAAGTGTTTTCGAAAATTGATTTTTCCTTTTTCAGAAATGCCGATGTTACCAATGAAAAAATTGTACCCATAAATGCAAATCCGATAACCGTTGTAATAGCCATAAAAATTGGTGATTGCATTTTTCCAACTATTTTCATTGCTGCCTCAATTTGATCCTCACTTAACCCAGATTTAACATACTCCTCCTCCATTGCCGACATCAATTTTGTCATATATTCTGGGTCAATAACAGTCGTAAGAAGTATTGTATAAATACCACTGATTATTGAAGCAAACACACAAATTAGCACACCAAATCCAAGAGCTTTTGAATAGGATATTTCTCCCCCTAGGTCTTCATCTCGGAATTTTTTTGTGCCATAAATAATGCCACCAATTATTAGTAAATAGTTTATTATACCCACCCAGAAAGGGGGTTTAATCATCCCTACTATATAAATAATTAAACCATATACTACTAATGCTATTCCAAGAATTAAGCCTGAATTCATTGCACTTTTAAGCATAGGATTATTTTTCGGTTCCATTGTGTTATACGTTTTAGGTTCTTAGCAAAGATATTAGAAATTATTAAAAATATTTGCTAATTACTATTGAACATTTTACAATCTTATTACCTTTGCGGCGGGTAAGTCTTATACGACCAGCTCCTGCTGAACCCCCCCAGGACCGGAAGGTAGCAAGGGTAAGTAGTTGTAGCGGTGCGATATAAGTAGCTTACCCACTTTTTTTAATAAAAAATTAAACATCAGCATTACTGATACCTACTTTAAAAGAAAAATATCCGCAATTTTTCAAAACAACTTTTCATTCTCCTTTTTTTCAAATTACTAAGATCTAACCTCAACTCTCTTTTTCGATAACAATTTATTGTTTTCTACTCGTTTTTAATTACAATTTTAAACTTTTATGATTAAGAACATCTAAAAAGTAATAGTTTATTATCCTTTTAACTCTAAATTTGTAAGATAATTATTGTAAAATATATTAATAAATAATCACCATGCAACAGCTAGATTGGAAAAACCTCCCCTTCGGTTATATAAAAACCGATTATAATATACGCTGTACTTTCAAAGATGGAAATTGGGGAAAACTTGAGATCTCCGATTCCGAGTATATTTCTGTGCACATGGCTGCATCAGGTTTGCATTACGGACAGGAGGCATTCGAAGGGATGAAAGCATACCGTGGGAAGGATAATAAGATTCGTCTTTTCAGATGGGAGGAGAATGCAAAACGCTTAAAACATTCAGCAAATGGTATCCTTATGGAACCTGTTCCTGTAGAAATATTCCATGAGGCAATTTTAAAAGTTGTCAAATTAAACGAAAAATTTGTTCCTCCCTATGGAACAGGTGCATCGCTTTATATACGTCCAATGCTTTTTGGCTCTGGCCCAGAGGTGGGTGTTAGACCAGCCAGTGAGTATATGTTTGTAGTATTCGTATCTCCTGTTGGTCCATACTTCAAGGAAGGTTTTAACCCAGTTAAAATTGCGATTATAAGGGATAGCGATCGTGCAGCACCCCTTGGAACTGGCACTTTCAAGGTTGGCGGAAATTATGCTGCAAGCTTAAGGGGTACTATTAAAGCCCATAAGGCTGGGTATAACTCACCTATGTATCTCGATACAAAGGAGAAGAACTATATTGATGAAATCGGGGCAGCCAACTTTTTTGGTATAAAAAACAATACATACATTACTCCAAAATCAGATTCGATCCTAGCTTCAATCACCAACATGAGCATAATACAGCTTGCAGAAGATTTGGGATTAAAAGTTGAACGACGACCAGTTGCAGTTGATGAACTTGAATCGTTTGAAGAAGTGGGAGCTTGCGGAACGGCTGCAATCATTTCACCTATAGGTGAAATTAACGACTTGGAAACAGGCAAAATTTACAGGTTTTGTAAAGACGGAAAACCCGGTCCTGTTTCTAAAAAACTTTACGAAACCCTTGTGGGCATCCAATACGGCGAAGTCGAAGACAAGTATGGTTGGACAACTTTTGTTGATTAACCTACCTTATGTAGATGTCTCCCAAAATTTGGAGGCATAAACCTTACCTAAAAGCCCATCATTAATTTGTTGGGCTTTTTAAAATCCATTACATTCGCAGATTTAAAAATTATATTATTAATTATAATCTAAAAACATATGAAGAAATTATCATTATTGATATTGTTAACCCTAACCGCTACTATCTGCATGAACGCTCAAAATGACAAGCAAAGTAAATTAGCAACACCTGACTATAGGTACAATTGGAATTTTACAGACATCTACCCAAGTTGGGATGCATGGGCAAAGGATATTGAAATTGTAAAACAAGAAATCCCAAAATATCTGGAATTTAAAGGAAAACTAGGAGAGAGTCCAGAGAAAATGTTGGAGTACTTTGAATTCACCGAAATGAGTTCCATAAAAATCAATAAACTTTATGTTTATGTATCGCTACAAAAGGATGTTGATGGGAAAAATCCAATTTATTCCTCTAAAGAACAAGAACTACAAACAGTTCTTATGCAAATTGGTATGAACAGTAACTGGGTATCACCAGAACTTGCATCAATACCTCCCGAGAAAGTTTACAAATGGATGGAAAATAGGCCTAAGTTAGCTGTCTATAAACATGATATAGAAAGTTTATACCGTTTACAAGCACATATTTTACCAGAAGCCACTCAAAATATAATTACCCAATATAGTAGCGCACTCGATGCTAGTTCAAAAATTTACAGTTCGCTTTCGATTGCTGATATTGAATTCCTCAAGGTTTTACTTTCAACAGGTGAAGAACTATTAGCATCTCCTGCAATGGCCTCCAAAGTTTATAATTCAAATCCTAATCAGGAGGATAGAAAGAAAATGGGAGACGCTACAAGAGTTCCTTACCTAAAAAACAAAAACACCTATGCTGATATATATTTAGGCATGCTTCAGGAAAGATGGGCATCTGCAAAGTTAAAAGGTTATAAATCTTGTCTTGATGCTGTTCTGGAATCGAACAATATCCCTAAAGATGTTTATCTAAATCTACTTCAAGTAGCAGAAGAGAATTCTCAACCACTACAAAAGTATTATGAACTCCGTAAAAAAGCCTTAAAACTTGATAAGTATTACATGACCGATAACTATATTGAACTTGTTGATTTCTCTAAATCATACAAATGGGAAGATGCGGTTGGAATTGTCAAGGAAGCTTTAATCCCCATGGGTAGTGATTACAATAAACTACTTGCAACAAGTTTTCAGGGTGGATGGATTGATGTTTACGAAAAACCAGGTAAACGAACTGGTGCCTATAACCTTACTGTATACGGAATTCATCCTTACTTACTAATGAACTGGGACGAAACGCGCGATAACGTTTTCACGCTTGCCCATGAGTTGGGTCATGCCATGCATGGATTATTAGCAACCAACAATCAACCAATGACATACTCAAGTGCAGCAACAGTGGTTGCTGAGGTAGCATCAACATTCAACGAGAAAATACTGCTCGATTATATGCTTGAAAAATCAAATGATCCAAAAGAAAAGATCACACTTTTAGTACAAGCAATCGATAATATTGTTGGAACCTTCTACCGTCAGGCTCAATTCGCTGATTTTGAGTACAAAACTCATGAAATGATTGAAAAAGATCAACCACTTAATACCGAGACCTTTGCCCAAATATATAATGATGCAGATCTTAAGTATAATGGAAATATGATTGAACGATCCATCGATGGTAAATATTCATGGCCAAGAATTTCACATTTCTATAACTACTCCTTCTATGTTTACAACTACGCCGTTTCTTTTTCCGCTTCTAGTAGCCTTTACGAGCAAATTGCAAAAACAAGTGACAAAAAATCTGCTCAGGCTGCACTTGATAGGTATCTTAACCTATTAAAATCTGGAAGCAATGACTATCCAGTAACTTTACTCCAAAAAGCGGGCGTAGATCTTACAACAAAAGAACCATTTTTGGCAGTTATTCACCAGATGGAAAAACTTGTAAATCAACTTGAAAAAGAATTAAAAGCAGCAGGAAAATTATAAGATTATTATTACTTATAGTTAAAGGGGAAGAGCGAATCTTCCCCTTTTTTATTTTATTTCATCACATCATTGTATAGGAATTAATTTTATACCTGATTCGTCAAATCTCCTATCTCTTAAGCAAATAAAACAACCAACACCATAATCTGTGTACTTGCGCATTTAAACTCTCAAAACAGCTTATTTGGGAAAGTAACAAAAAGCGATTATACTGCTGGTTATCAATCACAAAAATCGACAAATCGCTGATTTTAGATAATATTATCTAACAAAATCAGTTCTCTATCTTTAATTCCCAGCCACCCGGTTGCGTTATTTCAAATTCAAGTTTACGATCAAAAAGGACAGACTTCATTTGATTCCAACTTTTAAAATTTATTTTACATGTAAACGGAAAACCAATACCTCTAAACCCAATTGATACACCATTTGAAAACTCTGTACCTGAACTTGCAGACATACTAAAATCCTCTACCGACTGCGATACTCCATTCATCGTAATTTTAATGGTTATTGAATTTCCATCACCCGTTCTAACAAAACTTGCAGAATTGATATTTGTTTTCTGAATTATTCGGGGCAATATGGGTTTTGGGCCCACATATTTATCATTTTTCCAAATGCCATCTTGAATAATCTCCTTTCCATTTTCGATGAATGCATACGTCCCTTCACCATTCCTAACTCCCATTTCCCAACTACCATTATAAACTGCACCAGTTGACCAAATATATTTACCACGACCATTCGGGTAACCCTTCTTAAAAGAACCCTCATAACTATCAACTCCATTTGCCGTCCCCTTACCATGTGCAAGACCCTTTTTACATCCTCCATTATAAGCACCTTGTAGATTCTTAACCAACACTTTACAAGAATCTTGTGCTTTTAGTGAACTAATAGAAACAAATAGGATTAAGCCAATCGTTAAATAAAATGTTTTCATAACCTTTTAGATTTAATGTTAAATAATATTCAAAAGTAAGAAATATTACAAATATTTAAACTGACCATTAACTTATAATTTATATATTTGATTTTTAATCCCTTGGCTAAATAAATTACTGATATAGGCTTCTAAATTTGAGATAAAAAATATCATGAGAATGTATTCTGTAATATTTCTTTTAACACTAATACCTATCATCCTTTTCTCTCAAAATAATAGTTGCAAATTCCTATCACAAACTGAAAAAGAATTAAGCACCGCCAATATTTTAAAAAAAAAGAGGAAAAAAAATAATTTTCCCATAATTTACGATCTGACAACATTTAAAACATCTAATAATCAATCTGATACAATATCTGATATCGACAAAAATCTATATAAAACTGTTCTGATTGGAAGTCAATTATGGATGGCTGAAAACCTTAGAGTCACACATTATCAAGATGGTAGTGAAATAAAGTTAGTTTGTGATAATAAAACTTGGACCAACTTAAAAACTGGCTCATATTGTTGGTATAACAACGATAGCATTCATAAGAATTTGTATGGTGCTATTTACAATTTTTATGCAGTTTGTAATTCGCATAAACTTTGCCCAATGGGTTGGCATGTGCCTACTGATATAGAATGGACTATTTTAGTTGATTTTTTGGGTGGTAAAAACATTGCCGGTGGAAAACTCAAAGAGGTAGGTTTGTCAAACTGGAAATATCCAAATATCTGTGCAAATAATAGCACAGGATTCACTGCCCTTCCTGGAGGTTATAGAATTGGGAATAGTGGTAGTTTTTATGATTTCGGAAGCGTTGGCTTTTGGTGGAGTTCAACAGAATATAATTCAGAATATGCCTATCTTAGATATATTAACAACAATAATTCGAGCCTTAAGAAGAATTTTTATGTTAAAAAATTTGGATTTTCAGTCCGATGCATAAAAGATAATTGATCATCAAACAATAGTTTCATATAAACTATTAAACATACTCCCTCCTTCTAAACTCAGAACAAACTATTGAGGTAGCCATAGCTACATTTAACGATTCAACTGTACTACGATTGGTTGCAAAACTAGGGATGTGAATTCTATTAGTAATTAGTTTTTCAACATCAGAACTTATGCCATTACCTTCATTTCCCATAACAATAATTCCCTTTGAACTTAAAATCTCTGAATAAATACTACCTCCAGTCATAAAGGTTCCAAATATTGGGAAATTAACTTTTCCCTTTAAGTCTTCGAATATTTCTATTAGGTTACAATAAATAATTTTCACTCTTGAAATTGCACCCATACACGATTGAACTACTTTAGGTGAGTATGCATCCACAGTTTCATTTGAACAAAGAATAGTATCAATTCCAAACCAATCGGCTAAACGAATTATTGTGCCCAAATTTCCTGGATCCTGAACCCCATCAAGCGCAAGAGAAAGGGTATTTGAAAAATCTATTTCTACAATATTGTAATCAGGTGTACTTACTATTGCAAATACATTCGATGGAGAAGATAATCCGCTAATCTTTTTCATCTCATCAATGGTTATACCAAATTTATTCGGAAACGAAATTTCCAAATTAGGACTCCAATCGGGAGTGTAGTATAATGATTCAACTTTTAGTGTAGAGTTTAGAATATCCTCAACCAATCTTTCTCCTTCAGCAATGAATAATCCCTTTTCATTGCGGTATTTTTTGATCCGTAACGAATTTATGGACTTGATTGTGCTTTTGCTTAACATATTAAAGAATTAAAATAATATCGCTAAATTAAATAAACTTAGCTTTTTTAATGGATTATACGACATATTTTTATACCAGAATGGACTTTCATATGTTTTTTGTTTACGAATAGACTTCTATTTTACTTAAAACAACACATAAGATTGAAAACCTTTTTCTATCTTTCACATGCTTTTATTTCAAATTTTTTGATTTTAAAAATGGGACTTTGCTTTATAAAATTTAATCGAAAAAGACTTTTTAAAAGACCTCTTCCTGCATTAGCCCTATTCGTGATTCTTTTCTCCTCATGCAATATTACACGTAATGTACCTGAAGGAAAATATCTTTTAAATAAAACAACAATAAAAACAGAGTCTAAGGATGTCCCAGCAGGTGACTTAGAAGTTTACTTACGTCAGAAGCCTAATAAGCGAATAGTTGGCTTTCGCTTTCACCTCCGAGTTTATAATTCTGCAAATCCATATAAATATAAGGGGTTAAGCAAGTCTCTTAAAACCATTGGAGAGGAGCCTGTTATCTTAGACACCTTTCTTACTACCCAAGGACTAAAAAACATCAACTTATACTTACAAAGCAAAGGTTACTACCAATCTATTGTAAAAGATACAATAATTTTCAAAGGGAAAAAAGCCGATGTTATTTACTCAATAGATGCAAAAACCCCTTATATAATTGGAAGGATAAAGCATGTAATTGAAGATACAACTATTTATAAATTAATTCTTAAGGATTCACTTAATTCATTGGTTGGTAAAGGGAAAAGACTTGATATGGATCTATTACAAGAAGAGAGAAATAGAATCCAAAACTTTTTACAAAACTCTGGTTATTACTTTTTCACTAAAGATTACATCACCTTTACCGCAGATACATCTGTTGGAAATCATCAGGTTAACCTCCTTTTAAACATCAAAAACGGATTTAAATTTTCTGAAACAGGTGATAAAATAGCTCTGAAATTCTTGAAGTATAAAGTTAGTAAGGTGTTTTTATATCCTAATTATGATGCTCGTAAATTAATTTCCTTACAGAATACTAATTTAATTGATACTGTAATTTACAATGGTATTAATTTTATTTTCCCTTCTAATCCAGGGATTGATTTTAAAGTAGTGGATCAGCTTAACCGAATCAGACCTGGTGATTATTACTCCGACGAAATTGTAAAAAAAACACAAAACAATCTAAACTCGTTAAGACTCTTTAGAATGGTTAATATTTTTTTTAACGAGGTTATTGCTGACACTACAAAGAAAAACCAAGTAGATGATTTTTTGTTTTTTGCCGATACCATTAAAAAAAACCCAACACCATCCGGTCTATTGAATTGTTACATCCAGTTAACATCTCATACCCTTCAAAGTTATCAAGTTGAATTTGTTGGGACTAATACTTCAGGAGCCTTAGGAGCGGAAGGGAATTTAAATTATCAACATAAAAATCTTTTTAAAGGAGCAGAGATTTTTGATGTAAAATTGAGAGGATTAGTAGAGACAGTTCAAAAAACAAGTAATTTAACAAACTTTGATTTTAAATATTCCATTGAACTCGGGGGATCTGTGGGGCTAAGTACTCCAAAATTTCTAAGCCCCTTTGCAAATAAAGAGTTTGTTCAAAAGTATAGCCCCCGAACCCAAATAACTACATCCTATAATTTTCAGCGAAGACCCGATTATACCAGAACAATTGCGAGTTTACTCTTTGGTTACAACTGGAAGAATTTTAAGTATCTAACACATACAATCAACCCTATTGAACTAAGTGTGATCAATATTACTAATTTAAGTGACACTTTAAAAGAGCAAATTGCAGGGAAATTCCTTGAAAACAGCTATAAAAATCAGATTATTACTCTTTCAAGCTATAGCTTTACATATAATAACCAAAATCTTCAGAAGAGTTCGAGTTATACTTATCTTCGACTTAACTTAGAATCATCAGGAAATATCCTTTCGGCAATCTACTCAAAGTATGGAAATAAATCTAGTGATAGCACATATCACATTCTGAATACAAGTTTTTCCCAGTATTTGAGATCCGATATCAATATAACATATCATCAAGTTATAGATAATAATAACACATTTGTTTACAGGCTATTTGCAGGTGTTGGATATCCGTACGGAAACTCAAAAGCCCTACCCTTCGACAAAAAGTATTTTGCGGGTGGAGCAAATAGCATTCGAGCCTGGAGTGCCAGAAGTCTTGGACCCGGTTCAGTTAAAGCCTTAAGTTCTAGCTACTTTAACCAAACAGGCGATATAAAAATTGAAGCTAATATTGAGTATCGCTATAAAATATTTTGGCAATTGGAAGGTGCATTATTTCTTGATGCTGGCAATATTTGGGCATTTAAAGATGAAAATGATAAAGCCATTTTCAAACCAAAAGAATTTTATAATCAAATTGCGCTTGGAACTGGCACCGGATTTAGGGCTAATCTAGGCTTTCTAACCATAAGATTCGATTTTGGTTTACGGCTTTATGATCCTGCAATCCCTGATAATAACCCAAATATTCAAAGGTGGGTTTTTATGCGTAAGAACCGATTTACTAATCAGGATTGGGCGTTCAATTTTGGGATAGGTTATCCTTTCTAAATTCAATTTTTTAGAACTTTTAGTTATACATTAAAATAATTTTGTAGGTTTGTTTTGAGGATAAATTAAAAATTAAACATATGACTTACGATAAGATTGTTGAATTACTGGGAGACAAATCAAAATACTTGCTTGAACACAAATGCAACTCCATTGACAAACAGCATCTCCATCTCCCAGGATCTGATTTTTTAGACAGAGTGGTATCAAATTCAAACCGCTCAATTAGAACTATTTGCAGCCTTCAATCTATGTTTAATAATGGAAGGCTCGCTGGCAGTGGCTATCTATCAATACTTCCTGTGGATCAAGGAATTGAGCATTCGGCAGGTGCATCATTTGCACCAAATCCAATATACTTCGATCCTGAGAATATCGTTAAACTAGCTATAGAGGGGGGAGCGAATGCTGTTGCATCAACTTTTGGCGTACTTGCATCCGTATCTCGTAAGTACGCCCATAAAATACCTTTCATTGTTAAAATCAACCACAATGAACTTCTTTCCTTTCCAACCAAATATGATCAAATAATGTTTGGATCGGTTGAAGAGGCTTGGAATCTTGGTGCCGTTGCTGTTGGAGCCACTATTTATTTTGGTTCAGAAGAATCTACACGTCAAATTATTGAGATTGCTGAAGCATTTGAGCATGCACATAGACTTGGCATGGCAACTGTTTTATGGTGTTACCTTCGTAACAATGGATTTAAAAAGGATGGAATTGATTATCATACCGCATCTGATTTAACTGGTCAAGCAAACCATTTGGGTGTTACAATTCAGGCTGATATTATTAAGCAAAAATTACCAGAGAATAATGGTGGTTATAAAGCCATTAATTTTGGTAAAACTCATGAAAAGGTTTATACCCAACTAACCACTGATCACCCTATAGATTTAACCAGATACCAAGTAATTAACTGCTACAATGGTCGTTCGGGATTAATTAATTCGGGGGGTGCCTCTAGCGGTACAAGTGATTTAGTTGAAGCAGTTTCAACAGCAGTTATCAATAAAAGAGCTGGAGGTATGGGATTAATAAGTGGTCGTAAAGCCTTTCAACGCCCAATGAATGATGGCATTAAAATATTAAATGCCATTCAGGATGTTTATCTTTGCAAAGAGATAGAAATCGCATAGAAAATTAAAAACAAGACTGGGTAATACTAGTCTTGTTTCAATTATTATTTCTGCAACTTAGACTAATTATTGATCCAATTAAAAATCATACCAAAGCAAATCTTATTTTATTGAAAATTCATTCAGAAATGTCCCCTAAATCATCAGGAATAAAAGATTACCTAACATTTTCAAAAGGAGAGAGGAATGGAATAATTATTCTAATAATTCTTATTCTCATTTTACTATTTGCGCCCATATTTTATAAATCCTTTGTAAATCCAATCCCCAGTAAAAATCAGAAATTTTACACTCAGGTTGATAGTTTCTTTTTAACGCTAAAAGCAAAACCAGAAGATGTTGCTAAAACGGTTACCTATCCCATCGAAAACGAAGAAATTAAAACTAATACATCCCATGGTTATTTTTCATTTGATCCAAACACAGTAACTATTGATGAAATGATTCAATTAGGTTTATCCCTAAAACAAGTAAAGGTAATTGAGAAATACAGAATTAAAGGTGGAAATTTTCATACCCCAGAAGATTTTTCAAAGATATATGTGATAGACTCATCAACTTTTAAAAAGTTGAAACCTTGGATAACAATCAACAAATTTCCACTTGAATTACAACCAAAAATCAAGAATGATTCCTTACATAAGAGCGAAAAGACACCTATAATTGTTGAATTAAACTCTGCTGACACTATTGAATTAGGTAAAATAAAGGGTGTTGGAAAAGTTTTTGCAAGAAGAATAATTGCCTACCGAAATCTATTGGGAGGGTACGTAAACTTTCACCAACTCAAAGAGGTTTATGGAATTAAACCTGAGTTAGTTATTTCAGTATCTTCACAAATCATTGTTGATTCAACTAAAATAAAATTAATTAACCTTAACCTTATATCGTTTGAAGATCTTAAAAAACATCCATATATATCAGAATATCAAGCAAAGGCGATCATCTATTATAGAAGTAAAGTGGGTAATATTAAAAAAGTCTGCGAACTATTAGAAAATAAAATATTATCTCCTGAAAAGTATAGAAATATCAGAAGTTACTTAACAACCTATTAAAAGAACTTTATTTTTTTACTTATTTATCTATTGAAAAGCCAACAAAATCCGTTAATCAAACCGAATGTAAAAAAAAATGCTAATTACTTTTGATTTATATTTGATAAAGTGTAATTTTGCGGCTCATAAATTCAAACAATATGATCGTAGTACCTATAAAAGAAGGCGAAAACATTGAAAGAGCGCTAAAGAAGTTTAAGAGAAAATTCGAGAAAACTGGAATTATGAAGGAACTTCGCTCACGTCAAGCATTTACAAAACCCTCAATTAATAAAAGGGAATCTGTAAAGAAGGCCATTTATATTCAGAAAATCCAGCAAAAAGAAGAATAATATTCATCTTTTTTGGATGCAACTCTCAGGCATTTTTGCCTGATTTTTTTTGGTCTTTTCAAGGCAAAATCATTATATTGCATTCAAAGATTATGCTGGCTTCTTTCTTAAAATATCTAAAAGTCGAAAAAGGTTTTTCTGCTCATACCGTTAGGTCATATGGTGACGATGTGAAGCAATTCTTGTTGTATTGTGGTTTAGATCCTGAAAAGAATCATCCTTGGAAACTTACCCATAGGCAAGTTCGGCATTGGCTATCTTCAATTATCTCAAAGGATATTAGCCCGCGTTCAGCAAATCGAAAACTATCATCACTAAGAGCATTCTATCGCTATCTGCTTCGCGAGGGTGTTGTGAAAACCAACCCCCTTACTCGTATAACGCCTCCTAAATCAGGGAAACGTTTGCCCTCATTTGTGGGTGAAAGTGAAATGAATTTACTTTTAGATCCCGAGCATTTCAACGATGATTTCATCGGGTTCAGAGACAGGCTAGTGCTTGGGATGATCTATTATACCGGTATACGATTATCAGAGGTTGTTGGTATGACAATCGACAAAATTGATTTTTCATCCCAATCAATAAAAGTAATCGGCAAGGGCAATAAAGAAAGAGTATTACCAATACATCCTGAACTAAAAAAATTAATTTCTCAATATTTATCCTTTAGAGATGAAATTAAATTAAACAAGGTTGAAAAATCTTTGTTTTTAACAGAAAAGGGCAAACCAATTTATCCAAAACTAGTATACAGAATTGTAAAAGCGAATTTATCTAAAGTAACAACACTCGAAAAAAAAAGCCCACACGTTCTTCGACATACTTTTGCAACTCACCTATTAAATAACGGCGCTGAATTGAATGCAATAAAAGAACTTCTTGGACATGCCAATTTAAGCGCAACACAAATCTATACTCATAGTTCTTTTGAAAAATTAAAGAAGGTATATAAACAAGCTCATCCACGAGCTTAAATTGATAAAGGAGGATTAAATATGAATGTAAAAATCCAATCGATCAAGTTCAATGCTGATAAGAAGCTGATCGACTTCATTAACCAAAAAGTTAATAAGCTTGAACGGTATTTTGATAACATTATTGACGCTGATGTATATCTACGAGCTGAAAATCCACAAGAGATAACAAATAAAATTGTGGAAATTAGGTTGAATGTTCCAGGAGCAGATCTGTTTGCTCATAAACAATGTACAACTTTTGAAGAAGCCATTGATGAATGCGTTGGGGCTCTAAAAATTCAAATTAAAAAGCATAAAGAGAAATTAAAGAAGTAACAACCTTAATTAACTGCAATATTACTAACAGTTTACCAAGCCTTTTTTCCTAGCATTGTTTTTTATAAAGACTCATTGAAAACTAGGAAAAAGGGCTTAATAATTTTATAAGAAAAAAAATATTGAATTTATTTTGCGTATAAATAAAATATATATACATTTGCCCTCCGATTTTGAGGGGTATATATGTCCTGAAAAGTTGAAGTTCTCTATAGATTGCCGATGTAGCTCAGTTGGCCAGAGCAGCTGATTTGTAATCAGCTGGTCGGGGGTTCGAATCCCTCCATCGGCTCTTGTTTTTTTTAAATTTCTTGTTGGGGAGATACCTAAGTGGCCAACAGGGGCAGACTGTAAATCTGCTGGCGTACGCCTTCGTAGGTTCGAATCCTGCTCTCCCCACAATTGGTTGTGTTTTGTTCGTTGAAATCTGCCTTTTGGCAAATAAAGTTGAAAGTAGAAATTGATTGCAAACTTGAATTGTTGTCTGTTAACTACCAACAGCTATAAACACTAAACTATCAACCGTTAAAGCGGGAGTAGCTCAGTCGGTAGAGCATCAGCCTTCCAAGCTGAGGGTCGCGGGTTCGAGTCTCGTCTCCCGCTCTAACTATAAGCCGATGTAGCTCAGTGGTAGAGCACTTCCTTGGTAAGGAAGGGGTCATGAGTTCAAATCTCATCATTGGCTCAAAACAATAAATGACGAATATCAAATTTTAAAAATTCTAATTGTAAATTAATATCTGGAGTTATGGCAAAAGAAAAATTTGATAGGTCGAAACCACACGTTAACGTCGGAACCATTGGTCACGTAGATCATGGTAAGACCACTCTTACTGCAGCTATTACTAAAATTCTTGCAGAGAAAGGACTTTCCGAGTATCGTTCATTCGATTCTATCGACAATGCTCCTGAAGAGAAGGAGAGAGGTATTACCATTAATACTGCACACGTTGAATATTCAACTGCAAATCGTCACTATGCTCACGTTGACTGTCCAGGTCACGCTGACTATGTAAAGAATATGGTTACTGGTGCTGCTCAGATGGACGGCGCAATTATCGTTGTTGCTGCTACTGATGGTCCTATGCCACAAACTCGTGAACACATTCTACTTGCACGTCAGGTAAACGTTCCACGCATCGTTGTTTTTCTTAACAAATGCGATATGGTTGACGATCCTGAGATGCTTGAACTTGTTGAAATGGAAGTTCGCGAACTTTTAACTTTTTATAAATTCGATGGCGATAACGCTCCTGTTATTCGTGGTTCTGCACTTGGTGCTCTTAACGGGGAACAAGTATGGGTTGATAAAGTAATGGAGTTGATGGATGCTGTTGATACTTGGATTCCAATTCCTCCTCGTGAAAATGAAAAACCATTCCTAATGCCAGTTGAGGACGTATTCTCAATTACTGGTCGTGGAACAGTTGCTACTGGTAGAATTGAGACTGGCGTTATTTTAACTAGTGAAGAAATTGAAATTGTAGGTTTAGGTGCTGAGAAAAGAAAATCTGTTGTTACTGGCGTTGAAATGTTTCGTAAGATTCTTGATAGAGGTGAAGCTGGTGATAACGTTGGTCTTTTACTTCGTGGTATTGATAAGAATGAAATTAAACGTGGCCAAGTTCTTGCTAAACCAGGTTCAATCACTCCTCATACCAAATTTAAAGCTGAGGTTTACGTTTTGAAAAAAGAAGAAGGTGGACGTCACACTCCTTTCCACAACAACTATCGTCCTCAGTTTTACTTACGTACTCTTGATATTACTGGAGAAATTCAACTTCCAGAAGGTGTTGAAATGGTAATGCCTGGCGATAATGTTACTATTACTGTTAACCTTATTTATTCAGTAGCCCTAAATCAAGGCTTACGTTTCGCTATTCGTGAAGGTGGACGTACTGTTGGAGCAGGTCAGGTTATTCAGATTCTTGAGTAATATTACTTATAAAATAAGATTGATCCCATAAGGGATCAATCTTTGTACACGGGTGTAGCTCAATTTGGCAGAGTAGCGGTCTCCAAAACCGCGGGCTGGGAGTTCGAGTCTCTCCACCCGTGCAAATAATATCCACACATGAAAATAGTAGAATATTTAAACGAAACGTATACTGAACTTGTTCATAAGGTTTCGTGGCCAACGTGGAAAGATCTTCAATCGAGCGCATTAATAGCAATGATTGCTTCCCTATTAATCGCAGTGGTTGTTTTCTCAATGGACATTACCTTTGAGAATTTGATGCAATTCATTTACAGATTGCTTTACTAAATCCTTTAGGAATAAACTACAATGGAAGAGAATGTAAAGAAATGGTATGTTCTTCGAGCCATTGGTGGGAAAGAAAAGAAGGTAAAGGAGTATGTTGAAAACGAAATCAACCGTTTAAAACTAAACGACTTTATTACACAAGTTCTTATTCCTACTGAAAAGGTTTACCAAATTCGAAACGGTAAAAAGATCAGCAAGGAAAGAATATTCTATCCCGGTTATGTTCTGATCGAAGCAAATCTGGTAGGTGAAATACCTCATATTCTTAAAGATATTCCTCATGTTATTGGCTTTTTAGGCGATCCTAAAACGAACGATCCTATCCCATTGCGTACCTCGGAAGTTAATCGTATCCTAGGTAAAGTTGATGAATTAGCTGGTAGTGAGGAAGAACTTAATGTTCCATTCTATGTCGGTGAAACGGTAAAAGTTATTGATGGTCCTTTTAACTCATTTTCCGGAGTAATCGAAGAAGTGAACGAGGAAAAGAAGAAGCTGAAGGTTATGGTGAAAATCTTCGGCAGAAAAACTCCTTTGGAGTTAAGTTTTATGCAAGTAGAAAAGGAATAAAAACTTAAGAGCTAAAGCATTATGGCTAAGGAAGTTACTGGATTTATAAAACTCCAGATCAAGGGTGGTGCGGCTAATCCATCGCCACCTGTAGGTCCCGCTCTCGGCTCAAAAGGGGTGAACATCATGGAGTTCTGCAAACAATTCAATGCAAGAACTCAAACATCAGCTGGAAAAGTATTGCCAGTTGTTATAACCGTGTATGGCGATAAATCATTTGATTTTATTGTTAAAACCCCACCGGTAGCCGTTCAACTGTTAGAAGTATCGAAACAGAAGTCTGGTTCCGCAGAGCCTAATCGTATCAAAATTGCCACTGTTACCTGGGATCAGGTACAGGAAATCGCAAAGGATAAAATGCCCGATCTGAACTGCTTCACTTTGGAGTCAGCGATGAAAATGGTGGCAGGAACTGCCCGCAGTATGGGTATAACTGTAACCGGTAATAATCCGGGTAATTAACCTCTAACCTCTATTGCGCAATGACTAAACTGACTAAGAACAGGAAGCTTGCTCTGTCAAAATTAGAAGCCGATAAGCAGTACCGGCTTGCTGAAGCAGCTACCCTTTTGAAGGATATTACAACTACAAAGTTTGACGCTTCGGTTGACTTAGACATACGTCTTGGTGTTGACCCTCGAAAAGCGAACCAAATGGTACGCGGTGTTGTTACCCTACCTCACGGTACAGGTAAAGTTACACGCGTATTAGTGTTGTGTACCCCTGATAAAGAAGAAGCTGCTCGTCAAGCAGGTGCAGATTATGTTGGACTAGATGATTTTATCGAAAAGATAAAAGGTGGTTGGACAGATGTTGATGTTATCATCACTATGCCAACCGTAATGGCTAAAGTGGGTGCACTTGGCCGTGTTCTAGGACCACGTGGTCTGATGCCAAACCCCAAAAGTGGTACAGTTACCATGGATGTGGATAAGGCTGTAAAAGAGGTAAAACAGGGTAAGATTGACTTCAAGGTTGATAAGTTTGGGATTATCCACTCATCAATCGGGAAGGTTTCATTCGCACCGGAACAATTAGTCGATAACGCTCAGGAGTTTATTAATACAATTATTAAACTCAAGCCATCGTCAGCTAAAGGAACTTACGTTAAAAGCGTATATATTTCAAGCACGATGAGCCCTGGACTACAAGTCGATCCTAAATCAGTCTCCGAGACGAACTAATAACCTTATTACAGACCCAATAGCACTATGAGAAGGGAAGATAAAAATTTATTAATCGATAAGTTAACCGAGCAGATAAATCAATACCCACATTTTTATCTTGCAGACATTTCCGAATTGAATGCTGAAGTAACTAGCAAACTACGTAGGAAATGTTTCGAAAAACAGATAGAATTGGTAGTGGTAAAAAACACCCTCTTTATTAAGGCGTTGGAGCGTAGTGGAAAATCAGATTTCACACAGCTCTACGACTCAATTAAAGGGTCTACATCTGTAATGTTTACCGAAACAGGTAACGTTCCGGCAAAACTTATCAAGGAATTCCGTAAGAAGAATCCTAAACCCTTACTGAAGGCCGCTTTTGTAGAAGAATCAATATATGTAGGTGAGAATCAACTAGACACACTCGTTAGCCTTAAGAGCAAGAATGAACTTGTTGCTGACGTTATCGCTCTGTTGCAATCACCCGCTAAAAACGTTGTTTCTGGATTACAATCCGGTCGTAACATTCTTGCAGGTGTTGTTAAAACACTATCAGAAAGAGAACAATAGTTATAGTTTGGAATTAATTTAAACTCAAAGTAAAAATGGCAGATCTTAAGAAATTTGCAGAAGATTTAGTTAACCTATCCGTGAAGGAAGTTAATGAGCTTGCTAAGATTCTGAAAGACGAATATGGCATTGAGCCTGCAGCTGCGGCTGTTGCTGTTGCTGCACCTGCTGCAAGCGAAGCAGCTGTTGTTGAAAAAAACACATTTGATGTGATTTTAAAATCAGCAGGTGGCACAAAATTACAAGTTGTAAAACTTGTTAAAGAGCTCACCGGTCTTGGTTTAAAAGAAGCTAAAGACTTAGTTGACGCTGCTCCAAAAGCTGTAAAAGAAGGCGTTTCTAAAGAAGAAGCACAATCTCTCAAAACACAACTCGAAGAGGCAGGAGCAGAAGTTGAACTTAAATAGCGAAAGCCTGATATTAGGTATTTAGAGGTTTAGAATCTATTAAAATAGATTCTAAGCCTTTTTATTGTTATATTTATCGGTTCAACTAATTCGATCACAAATGTTTCCAGACAATAAAAGAATTTGCTTCGCTAAAACCGAAACACCTATTAGGTATCCCGACTTTCTCGAGATACAGTTAAAATCCTTTGAGGAATTCTTCCAACTTGGAACGTCCCCAGAAGATCGTAAGAGAGAAGGTTTGTTCAAGGTTTTTGGCGAAAATTTCCCGATTACAGATACCCGTAACAACTTTGTACTCGAGTTTCTCGATTACTATATTGACCCCCCTCGATATGCTATTGAGGAGTGTCTTGAGCGCGGCCTAACTTTTAGTGTTCCACTAAAGGCTAAGTTAAAACTCTATTGTACCGATCCCGAACACGAAGATTTTGATACCGTTGTTCAGGATGTTTATTTGGGGACTATTCCCTACATGACCCCAAGGGGAACATTCGTTATTAACGGTGCTGAGCGTGTAGTTGTATCTCAGCTTCACCGTTCACCAGGTGTTTTCTTCGGTCAAAGCGTACACGCTAATGGGACAAAACTCTATTCCGCACGTATTATCCCATTTAAGGGTTCGTGGATTGAGTTTGCCACCGATATAAACAACGTGATGTATGCCTATATCGATCGTAAAAAGAAACTACCTGTAACCACTCTTCTTAGAGCAATTGGTTACGAAAGTGATAAGAATATTCTTGAGATTTTCAACCTAGCTGACGAGATCAAGGTCTCGAAAGCCAACCTTAAAAAGGTTGTAGGTCAAAGACTTGCTGCAAGAGTTCTTAAAACTTGGGTTGAGGATTTTGTTGATGAGGATACTGGAGAAGTTGTATCCATTGAACGTAATGAAATTATCCTTGACCGTGAGACTATTCTAGAAAATGATCATATTGATGATATCGTTGATTCTGGAACTAAGTCTATCCTATTACACAAAGAAAATCAGAGCATTTCGGATTACGCCATTATCTATAATACGCTTCAAAAGGACCCATGTAACTCTGAAAAAGAAGCTGTTATTCATATTTATCGCCAGTTACGCAACTCAGAACCACCCGACGAAGCTACCGCTCGCGATGTTATTGATAAACTATTTTTCTCCGATAAACGTTATGACTTAGGTGAAGTTGGACGTTATCGTATCAATAAAAAGCTTAACCTTTCCACAGGAAAGGAAGTTAAAGTTCTTACCAGAGAGGATATTATTGAAATTATTAAGTATTTGATCGAGCTTATTAATTCAAAAGCTGATGTTGACGATATTGACCACTTAAGTAACCGCCGTGTTCGCACTGTTGGAGAGCAACTTGCTGGTCAATTTAGCGTTGGCTTAGCACGTATGGCAAGAACAATCCGTGAGAGGATGAACGTTCGCGACAATGAGGTATTTACACCCATAGACCTTATCAACTCGAAAACCCTTTCATCGGTAATTAACTCTTTCTTTGGCACCAACCAGCTTTCACAGTTCATGGATCAAACCAATCCTTTGGCTGAAATGACTCACAAACGTCGTTTATCAGCATTAGGACCTGGTGGTCTATCACGTGAACGTGCGGGTTTTGAAGTTCGTGACGTACACTATACGCACTATGGACGTTTATGTCCAATAGAAACACCTGAAGGACCAAATATTGGTCTAATCTCTTCACTTTGTATTTATGCTAAAATTAATCAGTTAGGTTTTATTGAAACCCCATACCGTCAGGTTGAAAATGGCAAGGTTGGCTTAACAAAAGATGATGTAATATATTTAAGTGCAGAGGAAGAAGAAGCAAAAATTATTGCTCAGGCAAATGCAACTCTTGACGAGCAAGGTAATTTTACAAATCCAAGAATCAAATCTCGTTACGAAGGTGACTTCCCTCTTGCAGAGAAAGAGAATATTGACCTGATGGATATTGCTCCTAACCAAATTGCCTCAATTGCTGCATCTCTTATTCCATTCCTTGAGCACGATGATGCAAACCGTGCACTTATGGGTTCGAACATGATGCGTCAAGCAGTACCATTGTTACAACCTGAAGATCCAATTGTTGGAACAGGACTTGAAGGTCCAGTTATTAGCGATAGCCGTGTTCAAGTTGTTGCTGAAGAGGATGGTATTGTTGAGTATGTTGATGCTGAGGAAATTGTAGTTCGATATAACAGAACAGAGGAAGAACGTTTTGTAAGTTTCAACCCTGAAATTAAACGCTATAAACTTCCTAAATTCAAGAAGACCAACCAAAGTACCTGTATTAACCTTAAACCAATGGTTGAAAAAGGACAAGAGGTTAAAAAGGGGCAAATTCTTACAGAAGGTTATGCAACTAAAAAAGGTGAACTTGCTCTTGGTCGCAACCTAAAGGTGGCGTTCATGCCTTGGAAAGGATACAACTTTGAGGATGCTATCGTAGTTAGTGAGCGCCTAGTTCGTGATGATATATTTACATCAATTCATATCGACGAGTATATTCTTGAAGTAAGAGATACCAAAAGAGGTTTAGAAGAGTTAACTGCTGATATACCTAACGTTTCGGAAGAGGCAACAAAGGATCTTGACGAAAACGGTATGATTCGTATCGGTGCAAATGTTACCCCAGGTGATATTCTTATTGGTAAGATTACTCCAAAAGGCGAGTCAGATCCAACTCCAGAAGAAAAACTTCTAAGAGCTATCTTTGGAGATAAGGCAGGAGATGTAAAAGATGCATCGCTTAAAGCATCACCATCGTTATTTGGTGTTGTAATTGATAAGATGCTTTTTTCACGCTCAATTAAAGATCCCAAGAAAGGTAAAGCCACTGAAAAAACCCTTCTCACTAAAATTGATGAAGAGTTCGAAAATATCGCAAAAGATTTATTTGAGAGGTTAGTCGATAAACTATTCTTTATTGTGAATGGTAAGACATCTCAAGGAGTTTACGATAATTTCGATGCCGAGATTATTCCTCGTGGTGTTAAGTTTACCCATAAGATGTTGGTTGACATTGATTACATGAATGTTAATCCCAACAAGTGGACTACCGATAAGAAGAAAAACGATACAATTAGAGCGGTCATCCATAATTACATACTCAAGTGGAAAGAGTATGATGCTGAATATAAACGTAAGAAGTTCAATATCACCATTGGTGATGAACTACCTGCAGGTATTGTTCAGCTTGCCAAAGTCTATATCGCTAAAAAGAGAAAAGTTAAAGTTGGTGATAAGATGGCTGGTCGTCACGGTAACAAAGGTATTGTTGCTAAGATTGTTCGCGATGAAGATATGCCATACTTAGCGGATGGTACAACTGTAGATATCGTGCTCAACCCACTTGGTGTACCTTCACGTATGAACCTTGGACAGATCTACGAAACAGTTCTAGGATGGGCTGGAAAAGAGTTAGGTGTTAAATTTAGCACTCATATCTTTGACGGAGCATCTCTTGATGATATTTGCGAGTATACTGATAAAGCAGGTATTCCAAGATTTGGGAAAACCTATCTATATGATGGTGGAACTGGAGAACGATTTGATCAACCTGCAACCGTTGGCATGATTTACATGCTAAAACTGGGTCACATGGTTGACGATAAGATGCATGCTCGTTCAATTGGTCCTTACTCACTAATTACCCAGCAGCCACTTGGCGGTAAGGCTCAATTTGGTGGTCAACGTTTTGGTGAGATGGAGGTATGGGCACTTGAAGCATTTGGTGCATCACATATCCTACAAGAAATCCTAACAATTAAGTCCGATGACGTAGTTGGCCGTGCTAAAGCTTACGAATCTATAGTTAAGGGAGAAGCTATGCCTCAACCCGGTATACCCGAGTCGTTGAATGTGCTCCTACACGAACTACGTGGACTTGGATTAAGCGTTAACCTTGAATAGTAGCATGTTTTGCTGAACATTTTGCCATTGTTTAAATGGCTTTAACTGCAAAACTTAACTTATTAACATACAGAGATTATGTCGTTCAGAAGGGAAAATAAGGTTAAAAGCAACTTTACAAAGATTACAATCAGCCTCTCTTCTCCTGAAGAGGTGCTTGAACGTTCTAGTGGTGAGGTGCTAAAACCTGAAACCATCAATTATAGAACTTATAAACCTGAACGTGACGGACTATTCTGCGAAAGAATATTCGGTCCTGTAAAGGACTATGAATGCCATTGCGGTAAATACAAACGTATCCGTTATAAGGGTATTGTTTGCGACCGTTGCGGTGTTGAAGTAACCGAAAAGAAAGTACGTCGCGAAAGGATGGGTCACATTAACTTAGTTGTTCCTGTGGCTCATATCTGGTATTTCCGTTCATTGCCTAATAAAATTGGATACCTTCTTGGATTGCCAACTAAAAAACTTGACGTAGTTATTTACTACGAACGTTTTGTTGTCATCAACCCAGGTATCAAGGCGGTAGATGGTGTAAAATACTTAGATTTTCTTACAGAAGAGGAATATTTAGACATTTTGGATACGCTACCAAAAGAGAATCAACATCTTGATGATAGTGATCCTAATAAATTTATTGCAGGAATGGGCGCTGAGGCATTATTTACGCTTCTTTCACGCCTTCAACTCGATGATCTATCATATGATCTTCGTAATAGAGCAAATACTGAAACTTCTCAACAGAGAAAAAATGAAGCACTTAAGAGGCTTAATGTTGTTGAAGCTTTCCGTGAATCAACCCAGGTAAATAGACCTGAATGGATGATTCTTAAGGTTATTCCTGTAATTCCACCAGAACTTCGTCCATTAGTTCCACTCGATGGAGGCCGTTTTGCAACATCTGACCTTAATGACCTATACCGTAGGGTTATTATTCGTAACAATCGTCTTAAAAGACTTATCGAGATTAAAGCTCCTGAGGTTATTCTCCGAAATGAGAAACGTATGCTTCAGGAAGCTGTTGACTCTTTATTCGATAACTCACGTAAGGCAAACGCCGTTAAAACGGATGCTAACCGTCCTCTAAAATCATTAAGTGATAGTTTAAAAGGTAAACAAGGTCGTTTCCGTCAGAACTTGCTCGGTAAACGTGTTGACTATTCAGCTCGTTCGGTAATTGTCGTAGGTCCTGAATTAAAGATGCACGAATGCGGTTTACCAAAGGATATGGCTGCTGAACTTTACAAGCCATTTGTTATCCGTAAACTTATTGAGCGTGGTATTGTTAAAACTGTAAAATCGGCCAAGAAAATAGTAGATCGCAAGGATCCAGTAGTTTGGGATATTCTTGAGAATGTTCTTAAAGGACACCCTGTTCTGCTAAACCGTGCTCCTACCCTTCACCGCTTAGGTATTCAGGCATTCCAACCTAAATTGATTGAAGGTAAAGCTATCCAACTTCACCCACTATCATGTACTGCGTTCAACGCAGACTTTGACGGTGACCAGATGGCAGTTCACCTCCCACTTGGAAACGAGGCAATTCTTGAAGCTCAACTTTTGATGCTTGGTTCGCACAACATTCTTAACCCAGCAAATGGTGCACCTATCACTGTTCCTTCACAGGACATGGTATTAGGTTTGTACTATATCACGAAAGCTCGTAAGGATGCTAAAGGTCAAGGGCTAATCTTTTACTCGCCTGAAGAGGCTATCATTGCTTACAATGAGAAAGCAGCCGATCTTCATGCTATAGTTAAGGTTCGCATCGGCAAGGAGGATGAAAATGGTGTTATGGTTTATAAAATTATGGATACCACAATCGGTAGGATAATTTTCAACCAGAATGTTCCAAAAGAAATTGGCTACATCAACGATATCTTAACAAAGAAATCGTTACGCGATATTATTGGTAAAGTATTAAAGAAAACCGGAACAGCCAAAACAGCCCAATTCCTAGATGATATCAAAGATTTAGGTTATTTTATGGCGTTTAAGGGTGGTCTTTCATTCAATATCGATGATGTAATTATCCCAGTTGATAAAGCAGAACTTGTTGAAGAAGGCTATGTTCAGGTTGATGAGGTTATGGCCAACTACAACATGGGTCTTATCACCAACAATGAACGTTACAATCAAATTATTGACATCTGGACACATACAAATGCTAAGCTAACTCTTATTCTGCTTAAGAAACTATCGGAAGATAATCAAGGTTTCAACTCGGTTTACATGATGCTTGATTCAGGTGCCCGTGGATCGAAGGAACAGATTCGTCAGCTTTGCGGAATGCGTGGTCTAATGGCTAAACCTCAAAAATCAGGATCAACAGGAAGTGAGATTATCGAAAACCCAATTCTTTCAAACTTTAAAGAAGGTCTATCGGTTCTTGAGTACTTTATCTCAACCCACGGTGCTCGTAAAGGTCTTGCCGATACAGCATTGAAAACTGCTGATGCTGGTTATCTAACCCGTCGTTTGGTTGACGTTTCTCAGGATGTTATTATTACTGAAAATGACTGTGGTACACTTCGCGGATTGGTTGCAACAGCAATTAAGAAAAACGAAGAGGTTGTAGAATCGCTATACGAGCGTATACTCGGACGTACAACTGTTCATAATGTTTATCACCCACTTACCGGTGAGCTAATTATCGCTTCGGGGGAAGAACTAACGGAAGAGATTTCAAAAGAAATTGATAATTCTCCAATAGAACAGGTAGAAATTCGTTCAGTGTTAACCTGCGAATCGAAAAAGGGTGTTTGCGCTAAGTGTTACGGGCGTAACCTTGCCAATGGCCGTATGGTTCAGATTGGTGAAGCAACAGGTGTTATCGCTGCACAAAGTATCGGTGAACCTGGAACACAGCTTACTCTACGTACATTCCACGTTGGGGGTACTGCATCGAATATTATTTCCGATTCAAAAATTATTGCACGTTTCGACGGTAGAGCAGAAATTGAAGAGTTAAAGACCGTTGAACGTACAGATGATTCTGGAAATAAATTCTTCATTGTAATTGGTCGTTTAGCAGAGATGCGTATTATTGATAAGAATACAGGTATTACGCTTTCTACTCATACAATTCCATACGGTTCTAAGTTATATATTGATAATAATGAAAGCGTTACAAAAGGTCAACTCATTTGCGAATGGGATCCATGGAATGCGGTTATTATTTCAGAATCAGAAGGTACTGTTGAATTTGATGCTGTTATCAAAGATGTAACATTTAGAGAAGAATCTGATGAACAAACAGGCTATCGCGAAAAGGTTATTATTGACTCTCGCGATAAGACCAAGAACCCAATGATTAAAATTCTAGATAGTAAAGGAAATGTTTTCCGCTCATATAGTCTTCCAGTTTCATCACACATTGTTGTTGATGATGCTAAAAAGGTTAATGCAGGGGATATTATTTCTAAGATTCCTAGAGCAATGGGTAAATCAGGTGATATCACCGGTGGTCTTCCACGTGTAACCGAACTATTTGAGGCTCGTAATCCTTCTAATCCTGCTGTTGTTTCCGAAATTGATGGTGAAGTATCATTTGGGAAAATTAAGCGTGGAAATAGAGAGGTTATTGTTACTTCAAAGACTGGAGAAGTTAAGAAATATCTTGTTCAACTTTCAAAACAAATTCTGGTTCAGGAGAACGATTACGTTAAAGCAGGTACTCCACTTTCAGACGGTGCAATTACACCTTCAGATATCCTAGCAATTAAAGGTCCAACAAAGGTTCAGGAATATATCGTAAACGAGGTTCAAGAGGTTTACCGTATGCAGGGTGTTAAGATTAATGATAAGCATTTTGAAATTATCGTTCGTCAAATGATGCGTAAGGTAGAAATTGAGGACCCAGGCGATACACGTTTCCTTGAACGTCAGATAGTTGACAAATGGGATTTCATGGATGAGAATGATTGGATCTATGACAAGAAAATTGTTATTGATTCAGGAGATTCAACGGTAGTTCGTCCTGGTATGGTTATCACAGCACGTAAACTTCGTGATGAAAACTCAGTTCTGAAACGAAAAGACTTGAAGCTAATCACCGCTCGTGATGCCGTTCCTGCAACCTCAAGTCAGGTATTGCAGGGTATTACAAGAGCAGCCTTACAAACAAATAGTTTTATGTCTGCTGCATCGTTCCAAGAAACAACAAAGGTTCTAAACGAGGCTGCAATCTTAGGTAAGGTTGATAATCTTGAGGGTCTGAAGGAGAATGTAATCTGCGGTCACTTAATTCCTGCAGGTACTGGTCTTCGTGAGTTCGATAATCTTGTTGTTTTCTCAAAAGAGGATTATGAACAGACTTCTCCAACTAGTCATACTGTTGCAGTTGGTGTTGATGAAGAAGATGATTAAACTAATATTTATCAGAAAGAGAGGCTGCTTTGAGCAGCCTCTCTTTTTTTTATGTAATGTGTTGTTTAAATAACAATCAAGTTTTATACCTTTACTCAAATTAATTCATTAAGCCATGACAGATAAAAATAACCCAATCAATATTGAGATTAACGATGAAGTTGCTCAAGGAACTTATTCAAATCTAGCAGTAATAACACACTCAGCATCTGAGTTTATTGTAGATTTTGTTCGAATTATGCCTGGAATGCCTAAAGCTCAGGTAAAGTCAAGAATTATTCTTACACCTGACCATGCTAAGCGTTTGTTTTTAGCTTTGCAAGACAATATTTCTAAGTTTGAATCAACACATGGACCAATTAAATTAGTTGAAGGTGGCGGTGCTCCTGCATTCCCAATTAATTTTGGCGGGGTTGGTGAAGCCTAATTCTATATACTGTAATAAACGTAATGCCGAATTTACTTCGGCATTTTTGTTTTATGGTGACTTGCATAATGCAAACCATTTCTAGAGATATTTTAGAAAAAGAATTAGTGGATCAGGTTCAAACTCAAGAGTAAATTTTTCTCCTAAACTTTCGTTTAAGGTACCCATCCAATATTCATTTAGTATACTCCTATTAATTGGATATTTGAGGTTTATTGAAGTAACTTTTGTGAGGTTATTCGGCGAAAATATAGAAACTTGTTGCCCGACGAAACTGTCAACAGATTGTGATTCTAATAGAGGTATAATGTATCCGTTATCAGTAAACATTCTAACCCTTGCTCCCATTCGTGCATAAAGTGGTAAAAGGCCTATATTTCCTAATGTATGATCCTCTCGAAGCCCTGTTGCACCGACAATATCTATGGTAGTATATTTTCTACTTAAGCACCACTTAATCGATTTAGTTAAATCATTTGTGTTTTGATCTGGATCATGATGAAGCTTATCAGCATATTTAGTTTTTAAAAACGAAGTTAATGAATCCAAATCACCTACAATTGCTGTTGGAATTATCCCATGCTTATCAAGATTAGCTGCTGCGCCATCACAGCAAACAACAACATCGGCATTGGCAAGAGCATTCAATGGGATTTCATGATCTGGAAACTTGCCATTGGCCACAACAACAACTTTTTCAACTTGTTGCTCGTTAATCGTTGCTCGCTGTTCGTTATTACTATTTTTCACGTTTCATTTATCGCTTTTCATTATTCATTTCTCCATCTCTTTTTTCCACTGATAATAGCCAACCACAGCCATTGTAAAGTAGAAAAAGAACAGAATTGATGTTGGGTATAGTTCCTTCCAGATAAACAGTCCTAAAGATACAATATTTACTACAACCCAAATCCACCATTGTTCTATCAGTTTTCGGGCAAGCATCCATGTGGCTGTAATGCTTAATGCGGTGACAAACGCATCACCATAGGGAACGGGAGAATCTGTAAAATTTATTAGAACTACAGCCATCACTCCAAATAAGGCGATTGAAACTAAAGATAAAATCACCCAAGTTTTTAATGATGTCCGAGTAATTGGTAATTCTTCCTTACCTAAAGAATCTCCACCATACAACCAATGCCACCACCCATAAATGCTGATAACGAGATAATATACCTGTAAACCCATATCAGCATAAAACTTAGATGTAAAAAAAACATAGACATAGAATGCTGATGTTACAATACCTAAAGGCCAAAGCCAGATATTCTGCTTGATTTCAAGATAAAGGTAGATGAGGCCAGTTACAGCCCCAAGTACCTCGATATAATTATTCAGTAACCAATTCATAGACTGGTTAATAGTTTTATAATATAAGTTTAAAACTCAACACCTAATCGAAGCATAAAGTTGATTCCCGCTTGTGGAAAAAATCCATCCTCACGATATTCAGAGCCGTTGTTTACAAATTGTGCGCGATAAACCCAAGCATTAGCTTCGTACTTTAAATTAAAGAGATTATTGACAAAAAATTGCAGGTTGACCGTTTTAATACTTTTCATTTTTAATGAATAGTCAATCTTTAAATTATTCACTAAATAATCATCTAATCTTCTGGCAGCACTTCCTGTATTATCGTAGTATTGTTCACCAACATATTTAGTGATCAAAGAAAGATTTAAATTCTTTACAGGTGTTAAACATATTTGGCTTGATCCAATAACCGATGGAGAGAATGAAATCGGCGTATTTCCTAAATGATTTTCCTGCTGACCAACAAAGTTAAAATCAATTGAATTATCATATAAATCAACATATTCAACAAAACTTTTAATTCTATTAGAACTAAATGTTCCATTCAAATTCCATTGTAGCCATGTAGCTGGCTTAAATCCAGCAGTAATCTCCACTCCTGTTCTGTAACTTTTATCAACATTTGTCATCAATGGGTATCCAACATCACTTAGTTTTCCTGTCAATACAAGTTGATCCTTATAATCCATATAGTATAGATTTAAGCCCAATGCAAAAACGGGTGCTTTAAAGGTATAACCCAATTCATAATCAAAAAGTCGTTCAGATTGAGGAGTATTGCTTGAGCCATATTTCATCGCATCTTTTATATCTGACCTCGTAGGCTCCCGATGACCAACACCATAAGAGAAATAGACTTCCTGATTCGAAGATATCTTGTAGAATGATCCAAACTTTGGATTAAAGAAATTCCACTGATGTTTTTGATCCAGACTCGCCAGATCATCATCCAAACCGGCTAAATCGTAATTTATCGAACGATACTGCAAATCACCATAAAGGCTAATCTGGTTGGTTAGCTGCCAAGTTGTTTTCCCATAAAAATTATAATCGGTCTTTTCGCTGGTATTCCTGTACCACTCTTTACCCTTTGGAATTCCTGCATTCACATTCGACCATAGAATTCTGCCAAAGTGGTTACCATCATAACGATTCCATCCGCCTCCAAAAGATGCATCAATTGATCCTTTCCGATAGTTTAAGGAAATGGTTGTGCCATAAAAATTATTGTCCATCCATTTTTGGGTAATAAAATCGGATCTTTTTATGGTATCGTTACCAAAGATTGGCGTTCCAACGCCGTAACTGCTGAACTTCTTATCAACCTTATACTCTTCATAGTAACCAGCCCCTTTTGTCAAAAAAAACGCTGAAGACAAACTAAGAGAATTTGATAGCTGATAGCTATATAAAAGATGATAATGGGTTTGAATGTAGTTATCCTTCTGATTTTTATAGTATTGGGTATTACCATTGGCATCGGTATATTCACCAGCAGGGTTGTATGTTCTATTCAAATCTAACATATAGCCAGGATTACCCTCCCATGTAATACCAGTGTGCTCCTCACCATGAATAATATTAAAGCGAAGTAAACTCTTCGAAGTATGCCAAGCACCGGTTAGAAACATCGACCTATCATCAGAGGTTCCCCTATCGATATACCCATCCGATTTTAGCTGTGAGAATCTCCCTTCAAAGCTAAATTTATTCCTTATCAAACCTGTACCAACCTTTGCTGTTGTTCTCCAAGTTCCGAATGAACCTGTCATAAGTTCGATATTTGTGAAAGGATCTGGGTTTAAGGTAGATGTCTGAAGATTTATTGATGCCCCAAAAGCGGCCGCACCATTGGTGGATGTCCCTACTCCTCTTTGCACCTGAATATTATCAACGGAACTTGTGAAATCGGGTAAATCGACCCAGTAAACGCCCTGCGATTCGGCATCATTTAGAGGAATACCATTAACGGTAACGTTAATCCGGCTCATATCGCTCCCCCTAATTCTAAAAGCGGTATTGCCAACCCCCGTTCCACCCTCCGATGTAGCAACCACGGATGGGATTGATTCTAAAAGATATGGAATATCAAAACCAACGCTGGTTGTTTTAATCTCATCTTTCTTCAACGATGATTGAGCAATCGGCATTCGACTTGTTGCTCTGGTAGAACTAACAACAATCTCCTCTCCCATTATTGACGATGGTGTAAGGGTTATATTAACCTCCATGTCCCTATCAAGGTTAACCTCTTCCGATTTTTTCTCGTAACCAATAAATGATACAATAACAATATACCTACCAGATTTTAATTTATTTAAACTAAATCCTCCGTTTAGTCCAGTTGTAGTGCCCTGCAAAGAATTCTCAATGGCAATGGTAGCACCAACAAGAGGATTTCCCTTCTCGTCTGTTATCCTGCCATAAATTTTTAGTGAACCACCAAAATCATTTGAATTTGCGAAAATCCACAAACCCATAAGCTGCAAAAGCAGCATCAAAGCGAATTTTTTCATTTTTAGTAAACTCCTTTTTTTGGTTAAAAACTAAAATAATTTCGCTGATGATATTATGCTATAAACAGTGTGCACTATCCGTTTTGCTTATATCCTCAGCAACCAAGAAAAGGGGGAATAATAAGGTCATTTAAAAACTCTTGTCCCTTCGCCGGTACTAACCGGATCAGGTTCAAAGGGTATGATCTCAGCCCGTTGTATTAAGGCACCCCCAAAAGACGGGTACAAAGATATATTTAAAAGAATCATTCAACAAAATAATATACTAACTATTATCGATTCGTTCTGATTTACAATTTGATAGTTACTCATAATTAACCAAACACTAACTTTTAAGATCAAATTATTGATAATTCTTGTCTTATCTTTCCATAATTTAAATTTATAGCATCTTAGTATTCTATTCGGAATTTTTGGTAATTTCGTTTGCTTTGATTCTCACATTATAAATTTAAACCATGGCGGAGGATAAAATCGTAGTTTTTGAGAGTAAAAACATTCGTAGATTATGGTACGAAGGTGAATGGTTTTTTTCTGTAATAGATGTAGTGGGAGCACTAACAGAAAGTGTAAATCCCCGCGATTATTGGTTTAAGATGAAATCAAGGGTGGCAACAGAGGATGAATTTCAACTGTCGACAATTTGTCGACAGTTGAAACTTGAAGCTCCTGATGGAAAGAATCGATTGACCGATTGTGCCAACACCCAAGCCCTGTTTCGTATAATTCAATCTATTCCATCGCCTAAAGCTGAGCCCTTTAAACAATGGTTGGCTAAAGTAGGATATGAACGAGTACTTGAGATTGAAAATCCAGAACTTGCTCAAGAACGCATGAAGCAATTTTACGAACTGAAAGGTTATCCGAAGGATTGGATTGACAAGCGTTTGAGAGGAATAGCCATACGGCAAAATCTCACAGATGAGTGGAAAGAAAGAGGGATTAAGCATGATAGTGATTTTGCAATTCTTACATCTGAGATTACAAAGGCTACATTTGGTCTAACTCCATCAGAATACAAAGAATTTAAGGGGTTGAAAAAGAAAAATCAAAACCTACGAGATCACATGAATGATCTGGAACTAATATTTACAATGCTTGGTGAAAAAGTTACAACTGAAATATCTCAAATTGAAAAACCAGATACACTCGACAAAAACAAGAAAGTGGCTAAACGAGGTGGAGGTGTTGCTGGCAAAGCCCGAAAAGAAACGGAAAAAGAATTGGGAAGGAGTATTATCACGAATCAAAATTTTTTATCAAATACAGATACTACTAAACATATATCGGACAATGAATAGCTACCTTGTTAAGTCGCCCTTTACACATAAACAACACATATTCACTCCGAACAAAATGAATGTTGCCTTTTAACTTTTGATCTTTATCTTTTGTCTTTTGCACTAATTTAAAAGGATATATATTTATTTACATAACCCTTTTCCATTTGCCTATTTTATTCGCAACTTTATACCCTTAAATCTTGAGCTAATGATTACGTTAAATCAAGCAATTGATATTATCCTATCAGAAACAAAACTATCAGCAAAAACTGAAAAAATTCCCCTTTGGAACTCTTTAGGGCGAGTTCTTGCAGAGGATATCATTTCCGATATGAATATGCCTCCTTTCGATAAAACTGCTGTGGATGGATATGCATGTAGAATGATTGACGCAAGAAAGGAACTTGAGGTAATTGAGATTATTTCAGCAGGAAGTGTTCCAAAGAAAGCGATTGGTGTGGGACAATGCTCCAAGATAATGACTGGGGCTATGATACCAAAGGGGGCAGATTGCGTTCTTATGGTTGAAGATACTGTTGAGGTTGCAAAAGATAGAATTAGATTCAATGGCGATAAGCCAAAGTCAAATATTTGTATTCTTGGTGAAGATATTAAAACTGGAGACCTAGCAATTCCCAGAGGCACAACAATTTCAAATCAGCATATTGCAATTATGGCAGCACTAGGTTGCTCGCAACCTGTTGTTACCCAAAAACCTTCGGTAGCAGTACTTATAACTGGTGATGAACTCGTTGAACCAGAAATAATGCCCCAAGGTGGACAAATACGAAATAGCAATGGTCATCAACTCGTAACGCAAGTAATTAGTGCAAATGCAGAACCCAACTATTTTGGAATTATTAAGGATACTGAAGATGATACCTATAGAGCATTATCAGAAGCATTATCGAAAAATGATATTGTAATCCTTACTGGTGGCGTATCAATGGGCGATTATGACTATGTACCAATGGTTATGCAAAAATTGGGTATTCAAATCCTATTCGATAGCATTGCCATTCAGCCCGGGAAGCCCACTAAATTTGGAGTCAAGAATGGAAAACTAATTTTTGGATTGCCTGGAAATCCTGTTTCATCATATATGCAGTTTGAGATATTGGTGAAACCTGCAATTCAAAAAATAATGGGCGCAAAAACCAGCACTGAATTTATTGCCCGATTACCAATGTCTACTAATTTCTCACGAAAAAAAGTTGAACGGCAAGGCTTAATCCCAGTGGCAATTACAAACGATAAGAAGGTTATACCTGTTGAATTTCATGGCTCGGCTCACATATTCGCCCTTGCCAAAGCCGATGGTTATATTATGATTCCATTAGGTGTTGCAGAAATTAAAGAAGGAGAATTAGTTGATGTTAGACCACTATAATCGCAATATAAATTACTTAAGGGTTTCAATCACCGACAGATGCAACCTCAGATGCACCTACTGTATGCCAGAGGAAGGTGTTGCCCTTCTCTCACATAATGAAATTTTATCATTTGATGAGATCGTTGCATTCATTAAAGAGGCTGTTTCACTGGGGATAACCAAGGTTCGAATTACTGGCGGAGAACCTTTGGTTAGAAAAGGGGTTGTTGAACTTGTAAGGATGATTGCCCAAATCCCAGGGATTGAAGACTTAAGTATGACAACAAATGCCATTCTAATGTCTCAATTCGCAGAACCTCTTTGGGCTGCGGGGCTACGAAGAATCAACGTAAGCCTTGATACTGTTGACCCCATCAAATTTAAATTGATTACAAGAGGAGGTGATGTTAATCAAGTTTTACAAGGTTTAGAGGAGGCGAAAAGGGTTGGATTCAACCCTATCAAACTAAATTGCGTGATAGATAAATCCTCCGATGAACCCGATGCACAAGAGCTAAAGGATTTTGCAAATAGAAATGGATTTGATGTTCGGTTTATCCCAAAAATGAATCTTGAAAAGGGGATTTTTGGTCAAGTTGAGGGCGGCGAAGGTGGCAATTGCGCCAGCTGCAACAGATTAAGATTAACTGCTAACGGTTTGGTTAAGCCTTGTCTTTTCAGCGATATCGGTTATAGCGTTCGTGAACTTGGTTCAAAGGAAGCAATTATTAAGGCAATTGGAATAAAACCTGAAAGCGGTACTACAAATCAAAAAGGAAAGTTTTATAATATTGGAGGTTAAAATTTTGTGATGCAGTATTGCTGTTATGTTGTGTTGCCGTATTACCGTGTTGCTGTGTTGTTTTTGAACTTTCTACTTTTAATTTTTAATTTTTAATTCTTGTAAAATGGAATTTTCACATATCGACGATAAGGGTAAGGCCAACATGGTAGACGTTGGTAATAAGCCCAACCAACAACGTCTGGCAAAGGCAGCTGGTTTTATTAGACTTAACAATGAAGTTGTAAAACTTATTCAGGAGAATCAGATAAAAAAGGGCGATGTTCTTACATTGAGCGAGATTGCCGGAATCCAAGCGGCAAAACAAACCCAGCATCTAATTCCACTTTGTCACACCCTAATGCTTACCAAGGTTGATGTTAAAGCAACCCTCACCGATAATGGGGTTAAAATTGAAAGCCTTGTTAAATGCGTTGGTCAAACTGGCGTTGAAATGGAGGCGTTAACAGCCGTTTCTGTTGCTCTTTTAACAGTCTATGATATGTGCAAAGCGGTTGATAAAGAGATGGAGATAAGTAGTATTAGACTTATTGAAAAAACTAAAAAGGATATTTAAAAACTATTAATATTCATGTTTAGTAAACTTATAATGATAAGTTCAATTGCCGTCGGCTTTAGCCAACGGTCGCAAAAGATGAAACTGAATTTAGGGCTTTAGCCCCTATTTGCTTCCCAAGATACGGTTAAAACTTTTTGTTTTACAATATATCTTAAAATTAGGGCTCATAGCCCAGTTTAAAACATACAAACATGAGTTGGGTTAGAATATGGATACACATGGTTTTTTCCACAAAAAATGGAGAGCCCTGCCTAAATTCTTCATTAATCAGAGATCAACTCTTTCAACACATCAGAAATAATGCTGAAAAGAAAGGAATATGGTTGGATTGTGTTAATGGCTATCAAGAACATGTCCATTGCCTAATTTCAGTAGGGAAAGATCAAACAATAAGTAATGTTGCTCAACTGATTAAGGGTGAATCATCGTACTGGATAAATCAGCAAAAACTAATACCTTATAAGTTTGCTTGGCAAGATGATTACTGGGCAGTTGGAGTCAGCGAAAGCCATTTAGATTCGGTCAGAAATTATATCAATACCCAGTATGAGCATCACCGAATGAAACCATTTGCCGAGGAAATAGATGAGTTTATGAGAAAATATGGTTGGGAAACAGTAAAAGCATCTAAGAAATGAGGCTAAAGCCATATTGTAGTTTATTATACCCGTTGGCTAAAGCCAACGGGAATTAATGGCGATTAAAAAGACAAACTACAATCTAGCTTTAGGCCAATTGTATTAATTAAACTAAAAACTAAATCATGCTAGAAGAACAAAAAATTACCATCCTTTCAGTAAATATATCAGAAAAGAAAGGCACCATAAAAACCCCAATAGATAAAATAGCATTAAACGAACTTGGCGTTTTAGGCGATGCTCACGCTGGTGAATGGCATCGTCAGGTAAGCCTATTGGGGTTGGAAAGTATTGATCGGTTTAGATCAACAACTAAACGTGAAATAAATTTTGGCGATTTTGCAGAAAATATTACCACCCAGGGTATAGAACTGGTTAACACAAAACCAGGCGACCTATTTATTGGAAACGGTGTTGAACTTGAAGTTACCCAAATAGGTAAATCGTGCCATGGCGATGGTTGTGCAATATACCGCGAAGTTGGCAACTGCGTTATGCCCAAAGAGGGTATATTTTGCAGGGTTTTAAAAAACGGAACACTGAAAGCGGGCGATGAGTTAACCTTTTACCCGAAAATCTACAAAGTACAGGTTTTAACCCTTAGCGATAGGGGAAGTCGTGGTGTGTATGAGGATAAAAGCGGACCAGAAGTGATTAATCTAGTTAAAGAGTTTTTCGATAGCATTAGCTGGCAGCATACCATTGACTATGGGGTAATTCCAGATGATGAGAATATGCTACGAGTTCACCTCGAAAAAGCAAAAGATTTAAACTACGATTTGCTTATAACAACAGGTGGCACAGGAATTGGCCCAAGGGATATTACCCCAGATATAGTAAAGCAGGTAATGGATAAAGAAATTCCGGGTATCATGGAGATGATAAGAGTAAAATATGGTGCCGAAAAACCAAATGCATTGCTAAGCCGTGGTGTTGCTGGGTTAATGGGAAACACATTTGTTTACACCCTACCGGGAAGTGTAAAAGCGGTAAAAGAGTATATGACCGAGATTATAAAAACCCAAAAGCACCTATTTTTAATGAGAATGGGGATTGATAGTCATTAATTAAGGGAAAGTGAAAAGCGGAAAGTGAAAAGTTGACAATTAACGACTAAAGTATAATAATCCCATGAATCGTTTCGATAGGGTTTCGGCAATACTTATTCTGCTTCAAACAAAGAAGTGGGTTACTGCCAATGAAATATCGGAGCGGTTTGATGTTAGCAAAAGAACCATTTATAGAGATCTTCAAACACTCCAAGAAGCAGGAATCCCAATAGGTGCCGAAGCAGGAAAAGGATATTTTATAGTTGAAGGTTTTCATCTGCCCCCTGTAATGTTTACCCCCGATGAGGCAAGTTCGCTCATTCTTGCAGGAAAACTTATCGAAAAGATGGCCGATCAATCTATCGGGAAAGGATACAATTCTGCCCTTGAAAAAATTCGTGCAATACTTCCTGAGAAAGAGAAGATCTACTTAGAAAAACTAGATAAAGGAATCGAGGTTTTTTATAGTTCCTCTTTAATTTCACCCGATTTAGCTAGTAATATTCTATCTGAAATTCAACGTGCTCTTGCCAATAAACAGGTTATTACTATCGATTACCATTCGCTTCATAAAGACGAAACCATTACAAATCGTGATATTGAGCCCATAGTCCTGTGCTTTTACAGCATGCACTGGCATCTAATAGCCTATTGTAGGCTACGTAGTGAGTTTCGTGATTTCAGAGTCGATAGAATGAAAAGGGTAACCCTAACCAATGAAATCGCTCCAAAAAGGGAAATCCAAAATGCTCGACAATTCTTCAGCACCCTAGATGAAAAGGCTGATTTAAGAGAGATTGTTCTAAAAATTGATAAGAAAACCTCCGCACATCTTTCAAACTCCAAATACTACTACGGCTTTATATCCGAAACTGAATTTGAGGATTACAATGAGTTGTACCTTATCTCCTCCGATCTGGATTATACCGCACGCTGGCTTCTATCGTTACCCGAAGGTTTAGAAATCATCTCGCCCGATGAGTTAAAAACAAAATTCATCGATCTAATAAAATCTCTCAAAAATCGATTTCTATAAAACCTACTGACATAGGGTTGTCACTTCCGTTTATTAAATTTGCACTAAGAAACTCAAACTAGAATAAAAAATTAGCAACCTAACGTCAGCTCTATGTAAGGTGTCATCCTGAGAGAAGCGAAGGATCTACAGATGCTTCACTCCGTTCAGCATGACAAAGCAACAATCTAGTGCTATACTTAGATCGAATTCACGTTAGGTAATATGAATAATGGTTTTGTTTTAAGATGTTGTGGAAAAATAAAGAAATATCGCCACTAAGACTCAAAGGCACAAAAAAATAAACTTGCTTGAACTTCGTGTCTTCGTGACTTTGTGGCAAAACCTATTACACAATTTGCTAAAACACAACCTGAAAAATTAACAACTTAATATCTGTATCCAATGCCCGACTTCCGTCATCGTTCTTTCGACCTCGGTCTTCATTCTCCCGTCTTCGGACTTCGGTCTTCCGTCTTCTTACCCTCAAACACCCATAAAAAACCAAACATATGAAAGAAATTGTAACCGACACAAAACAAATTGCTTACTGCGGACTTTACTGTGGTTCTTGTAATAGATACCTTAAAGGCTCATGCCCCGGATGCGCTGGCAACGAAAAAGCAACATGGTGTAAAATTCGTTCCTGCAATATGGAACATGGTTATGCCAGCTGCGCCGATTGCAAAGAATTCTCCAACCCGATGGACTGCAAAAAATTCAACAACTTTGTATCCAAAATCTTTGCATTTGTCTTTAAATCCGACAGAGCCGCCTGTATCAACATGATTAAAAGCAATGGATACGAGAGTTTTGCAAACTATATGGCCGAAAATAAACTTCAAAGTGTTAAGAGGAAATAGGTTTGTACTTTCTAACCTAAACTGACAATAATTTACAGTCAATCTCTTTCCATTATAAAAGAGGATACTTCAAAACCGAAGAGTATCCTCTTTTTCTATACCATCCACTTCGATTTCTAAATAAATATGAGCTATCATGGAAAGAATCCATTTTATAATTCCCCCTAAGTGTCAGACAGACTGTGATATTGAATATATATCCAAACCATTAAAGTCCTATAGTATAACAAAATAAATTCATTTTTGCAAAGTGTTTAGAAACACTTGATTATTTAGGCAATAGATTGGCGTTTTTATATAATTTTAATATTGGCTTTGTTTTTGATGTAATAATTCTAATAGAAGCACATTAAAACAACTTATTTTCCGTTTCCAATAGAAAACAATAAAAAAATATTGTACTTAAAAGACCGTTAAATTCCGATTTAAAGGCACACAAACTTAAAACGAGGTATACTAAAAACTAATATTATGAGTAAATTTAAACCATCCTTAATGATTTTTTTCCTATCTCTTGCTTTCTACATTGACCTTAATGCCCAGGAGAAGGACTTTGTCCCTAATTTCATTCCACCTTCACCTACCGCTTACGAGCTAGGAAAATATGGGCAGATACCTATTGGAATGTTTACAGGAACACCAAATATTAGCATACCTCTCTACGAGTATAAAACAAAAAATTTATCTGTCCCAATCTCTTTGAGTTATAGTTCCAATGGGATAAAGGTAGATCAGATCGAAACTAATGTTGGACAAAGTTGGAGCCTAAATGCTGGTGGGGTAATAACTAGAATTGTTAGAGGAAAGCCCGATGAACAGGAACAATCCTATTTCCCAGAGCAGGATATTGCAACAGCAGGAGTTCAAAGTCCAATGGCAATTCAATATTTTTATAATATTGGTAATAGTAATGGTGAATTGGATTCAGAAACTGATCTTTTCATGTTCAACTTTAAGAGTCACTCCGGTAAATTCGTTTACGATCATCATAAAAAAATTATACTAATACCTTATCAGGATCTAAAAATTGAACCATATTCTGAATTAGATAATCTAGGGCAAGAACGATTAGGGTTCAGAATTACTACCTCCGATGGAATAAACTACTATTTTTTGGATGATGAGCAAACCATTTATAGGACTTCGAATGCAGGACATTCAACACCTGAAACGCAAACTACAGCATGGTACCTCTCTCGGATTGAGCATCCAACAGGTGATAAAATTGAATTTGTGTATGATAGTCAGGGCTACGAATATGTTTCCTCTCAATCAGAAACACTTGATGTTATTTTCCCCGATGGACAAAGAGGGTGTAGTGGGCAATTTTATGGGGGATATACTTATGCAACAATATTAAACCACTCCCAGATACGCGGTAAAGTCTTGAAGGAAATAAAGAGTAACAATCCTTACAGCGGGAGGTTAAACTTTGAATCAACGTTTCAGCACCCAGACCCTGACTTGGGTGGTTATAAACTGATAAACGCAATAACAGTTAGCGATAAAGACAATAATATTGTTGAACAAAATTCCTTTCAATACATTACAACTAGTAATTATAGAGTATTCCTAAGTAAGATTACTTTTAAAGATCCTTCAAAGAACTATCAGTTTGACTACATCAATTCTGAGGGTTTACCTAAACGACTCTCGTTTAGTCAGGATCATTGGGGATACTACAATGGACAACAAAACACACATTTAGTTCCTCATATAACAGACCATTTTGCCTTCATGCTTCGGGATGGAGCCAATAAGGAAGTAAATAGTACTGTCTCAATGAATGGGATATTAAGAAAAGTGATCTATCCTACAAAAGGTTATAATTTGCTGGAATACGAACAGAACTCATACTATGGTAGCAAGGTAATACCTGCTCATGGAACATCTATAGATTTAGAAGCAATAACCCCTGACGAGTTTGGATCTTCCTATGACCAAGTTCAAACTATACATGTTGGATTCAACCAAACACTTTCAGTTAACGTAGTTGTCAACTTCAATATAGCCTGCGATACTACATTGAATACCGGATTTCATACCGCTGCAACGCTTACCGTTAAAAATCTCCAAACCAATGAGATTCTAAACTTTTCCACTCGAAATAGTAGCGGGATTTATATCCCTCGCGAAGAAGGAAACTTGTTTTCACCAGGGGGCATTCATAATAACTGCTTTTTAACAAATGTTCCCGTTGGTGATTATGAAGTAAAACTTCATCCAACTTATCAGTGCGTATTCTCAAGTGCACATTTATCCTATTATGATCAACCTGAAACCACCATTCAAGCCAATATCGAAACAGGGGGTATACGAATAAAAAGGGTGACAGCCCATGATCCTGTTCAAAATATTGATAATGTTACCCGTTACTACTATGGCCCTATGAATAACCTTACACAGTTTAGTGCCGATGAAGGACAAAAAGCGTATTACATATCAAATAGTATAGAAAGATTTCCATGTATAGCTGCGGGGGAGCATGCCGATATTGAACATGTTATTCTTAGTTCGAGCAGTTTAACAAACCTATTCAACACAGGAAGTAATAATATATACTACCCATATGTTACACTTAGCCAGGGTGGAGATAATTTTGAGAATGGAGGTGAGGAGCATGAATTCATTTTACACCGAGATAGTCCTGGAAATTCTAGATGGGGTGAAGATATCAAAGGTGCCCCTTGGACAAATTTTGGTTGGGACAACGGGTTAGAGAAAAACATTAAGGTTTTTAAAAAAGATGCCAGCAATGGTTTGGTTGTTTTAAATGAAACTAATAATCACTATAAAACGGATGAACGAAATTATAGTGAGGTATCTGGTTTTTCGGTTAGAAAAAAATTCGAAATGGTTTTAGGTGCAAATCCAGTTTATACTTGTACGGATGATGATGTCACTTCAAAAACCATTGATTTTTATTGCTCAACAGACCATGTTCATTCTTGGTATTTAGGAGAACCCATGCTATGCATAGCCAGAAATGCCAATAATACATTCCGATTTATTTATCATCCATGTTACGGACTGGCACCATACACAGTAATCACTCTTCCGCAAAACCTCTCTAACCTTGATATAACAGAATATAAAAATCTCTCCTACTGGAACTACCTCGATAGTACTGCAACCAAGCAGTACGATATTAACGGTGAGAACCCCGTTACGACTACAACTCGCTATTTCTACGACAACCCATCTCATATCCAACTCACACGCACAGAGACTACTGGTAGCGATGGTAAAACTATAACAACCAAAACTCATTACCCCGATGATGACCTAACCAGCCTAGGATTTACCTCAACCCAAAATCAGCTAATTAAACGGTTAGGTGGTGGAGAAAACGGTCTACACCGTATAGCAGAAGCCGTTCAGACCGAGCAGATGGTTGATGGCAATATAACATCCACTCAACGAACCCTTTATAAGGATTGGGTTCAAAACGGCGATACCCTCATCCTCCCTGAGATAATTCAAACATCAACAAGAGGTAGCAGTTTGGAAAACCGTGCCAGATATAAACAATACGATGAACATGGGAATCCACTTGAGGTATCAAAGGAAAATGATGTTGTTAGCTCATACTATTGGGGTTATGGCTACCGTTTCCCTGTAGTAAAGGCAGATAATATCTCCTATAATATTCTGGCAACAGCCATTCAAAACTCGCTGCCTGCCAGCTTTACCTCTTTGGATGCACTTCTCGATGTAATTGTTTCATCGGGAGCATCAGATTCGCGATGGACTCTATTCAACAGAAACCTAAGGGCTAACTCCTCTCTCAGTGGCAGGATGATTACCACCTATACCTTTAGCCCAATGATAGGCATCACCTCTCAAACCGATCCCAACGGTATCACTACCTACTACGAGTACGACAGTTTTGGAAGGCTTTACCAAATCAAGGATCACGAGGGTAACATCCTAAAGAGATACGATTACAACTATAAACAACCTTAAAGAGTAGAGCAATCATATTGTATATAAGCGAAACCAAAAGAATTTAACACTACCGCTATGAAAATAAAAAATATAATACTTAACATACTCACATTAGCCCTTACACTATTGCTAAACCATAGAGCGTACTCAATTCCGCTAGCAGATGAAATTTATAACAAAACCACTCTCATTGGTGAAAATACGAAGGGTAGTAATCCATATTTTGGTGTTTGTTACGTTGTCAATATCGACGTTTCAGATCCAGCGATGACGTTTAATTGTGACGATACTGGAACCAAAACGATAACAGTAACTACGACAAATGGCTGTACCAATTGGGGTTACGAAACTGACTGTGCATGGTTATTATTGACACGAAATGGTTCAACCCTCTCTGTCATGGCTCAAAACAACACAGGTATAGAGCGGATAGGGCACATAACTTTTCTAGGTGACGAAGAATATGGAAATATAGTACTCAAAGTAACTCAGAAAGCACCGTGTCCAGTTCCAACAGTTGGACCAATATACGGCACCATCAGTCCATGTGCAGGGAGCAGTGGAATTTCCTACTACGTCACCCCTATAGCAGGGGTAACCAGTTACACGTGGACGCTCCCGAGTGGGGCTTCCATAGCATCAGGTGCAGGTTCAAGTAGCATCACAGTAAACTTCTCCTCCTCAGCAGCATCAGGGAATATCTACGTGAAAGCGACCAACGCTTGCGGAATCAGCCCGCAAGTAGCCAGTTTGCTTTATGTAACTAGTATTCCCCAAACCCCAGGAGCAATCAGCGGTTCTACCTCGTTATGCATAGGCAACAGTGCGGCTTACAGTATTTCACCTGTTACCGGTGCAACAACCTATAATTGGAGTGTTACCGGGGGAACTATTACCTCCTCGTTTGGTAATGGAGCCAATATTACATTCCCCTCTACCGGAACCTCCACAGTATCGGTAACAGCGGGGAATGGCTGTGGTAACAGTTCAGCCAGTATACGTTCGGTAACCGTAAATGCCTTACCCACTCCCACCATCAGCGGATCTGCTAGCGTTTGCACAGGTAGTACTGGCAATATATATACAACCCAAACAGGAATGACAGCCTATAGCTGGACAGTAACAGGCGGAACCGTAACCGCTGGGGGTACTGCCACTAGCAATTCGGTTACTATTACTTGGGGAGCTGCAGGAACGGGTCATGTTAAGGTAAACTACACCAATGCCAGCGGTTGTACTGCCACATCTCAGGTTGATAAAAGTGTAACAATTAACGCATTATCAACCCCTACTATCAGCGGCACGGCTAACGTTTGCTCAGGCAGTGCTGGCAACGTTTATACAACCCAAACCGGGATGACAGCCTATAGCTGGGCTGTAACTGGAGGAACTATAACCGCAGGAGGAACTACAACCAGTAACACGGTTACGATAACGTGGGGTGCAGCTGGAACTGGACACGTTAAGGTGAACTATACCAACGCTAACGGTTGTTCAGCCGCAGCCCAAACGGATATGAGCGTAATAATCAACGCCCTACCAGTCCCTACAATCAGCGGTTCTACTAGCTCCTGCACTGGCAGTACTGGCAATATCTACACAACACAAGCTGGAATGACAAATTACTCCTGGACTGTAACCGGGGGAACCATAACTGCCGGGGGTAATACCACTAGCAGTTCGGTAACAATAACATGGGGTGCAGCTGGAACGGGTCATGTAAAGGTGAACTATACCAATGCCAGCGGATGTACAGCCACATCTCAGGTTGATAAAAGTGTAACTATTAACGCATTACCAACCCCCACCATTAGCGGGCCTACTAGCGCATGCGCAAGCAGCACGGGCAACACCTACACAACCCAAACTAGCATGACAAGCTACTCTTGGGCTGTAACTGGCGGAACCATAAGCGCTGGGGGAACAACCACCAGCACCTCAGCTACGGTAACATGGGGCGCAGCCGGAACGGGGCATGTTAAAGTAAACTACATCAACGCCAGCGGTTGCGCTTCAACAGCCCAAACGGATATGAGCGTTACAATCAACAGCGCACCAACCATTCCAACCAACGGTCAACCCCAAAGTGTTCAGGTAGCCGAGGGCAGCACAGCCACCTTTAGCATAACAGCAACGGGTACGGGTATCACCTACAAATGGCAGATTTACACGGTTAGCTCTGGAATTTGGGTCGATATTGCCAACGCAACAGGGAGTAGCCACAGCTTCACCACCACCTATTCTCAGAACGGGAATCAGTACCGCTGTGTGGTGAGCGGAACATGCCTACCAAGCGTTACCTCAAGCAGCGCAACCCTAACCGTGAATAGCAACCCGAATAAGGTTAGCATAACCTACATACCGCTAATCAAGGATTATGCGTACAACTTTGTTCAGGAGATTCAACCACAGGTAAAATTACAATCCAGTAGGCTCGACAGCCTACTACAAGGGAAAATCGCCACTCTAAAGGTTGGGGATGTAACCCAATCCATCAGCTACTTCGATGGGCTTGGAAGACCTATACAAACACTCGGCTACCGTACCAGCCCCTCTGGGAACGATATAATCCAACCCATTGCCTACGATAACATGGGACGTGAAAAGCTAAAATACCTCCCCTACTCGGGCGGATACGATGGTAAATTCAAACCCAATGCGCTGGGTAGCGGCGGAAACTATAGCACCAGCGATCATCTTAGCTTCTACCAGAACACCACCCAAACCGATTTACCCACTGCCGAGCCAAATCCCTATTCCGATGCAGTATTTGAACCATCGCCCATTAACCGTGTACTTGAGCAGGGCGCACCGGGTTCCACATGGCAACCCACCAACCAAACAGGCTCAAGCAACGGGCATACACAGCGAATGGTTTACAGCGCAAACGGGCAGTACGAGGTACTACAGCTAACATCCGATACAACAGGGTTGCTAACCAACAGCACAGGCGAGCTCTCTGGTAGCCGTCGCTACTACCCTGCCAATCAGCTCTACAAAACAATAGTGAAGAGCGAAAACTGGCAAACTACAGACGGTAGCCTTAACACCACCGAGGAGTTCAAGGATAAGCAGGGTCAGGTGATACTTAAGAGAACCTTCGTAAAGAATAGCCTTAACGCAACGGTTTCCGTTAGCACCTACTACGTTTACGATGACCTAAACCTGCTACGCTACGTAATCCCCCCAGCAGCAGCTGATATTATTACCTTCCCCGCCAACAAGGATAACAGCGTGGTTAAAAACCTCTGCTACTACTACCGCTACGATGGGCGTAAACGCATGATCGAGAAGCAACTCCCCGGTGCCGACCCCGTGTATATGGTTTACGACAAGCGAGATAGGCTCGTAGCCACTCAAGACGGGAATATGCGGTTGAGTGGTAAGTGGCTAATCACCAAGTACGATGAACTGAACCGCTCCGTTGCCACCGCAGAGTTTGCCAACTCATCCAGCCCTGATGCGATGCAAACCCTAGCAAACAGCTACATGGGGAGTAACCTCTTTGAGGTGCGTGATAATAGCACCCTACACGGCTACACCAAGCGATCCTTCCCCGGTATTGTGGCGGATGATTGCTACCTTACGGTAACCTACTATGACGACTACCTCTACAAAGATCAACCATCAGTAAGTTTCGACAATAGCCAGAAGATAGATTCTTACAGGCTATTCGAGTCGGTGAAGTACAATCAAGCAGTACTGGGTCAGGCTACTGGAACCAAGGTAAAGGTACTAAAGGATGGTGCTGCCACTTGGCTTCGCTCTGCGATTTACTACGATGATCGCTACCGAACCATTCAGACGGTACGTGAGACCTACCCCTCCGGGCTTGAGTATACCTCCAGCCGTTACAGTTTCAACAACTCCATAGCCGAAACAAAGACCTACCAGAGCTACGGGCACGTTACGATGGACAACCTCTACTCCTACGACCATGCTTGGCGACCCCTAAAGACCGTTCAAACCATCAGCAAGGGTAGCGTTACCAAGGTGGAAACGCTTGCCGAGCAGGAGTACAACGAGATTGGCCAACTTAAAAGCAAGAGGTTGAGCGGGGGAGCGCAGCAGCTCGACTACGCCTACAACATACGCGGGTGGCTAACGACCATCAATAATATTGGCAGCGCATCGTCCAACGTAAGACAATTTTCACTATCTTTACGCTACAACGATAGCAGCATGGGGGTTCTACCGCAGTTCAACGGGAATATCAGCTCGATCAGCTGGCGTATGCCGGGTGGTACGGGAGCTGTAGCCAACGGAGCGCAGCAGAACTATTCGTTTACCTATGACGCTTTAAACCGCCTCCGAAATTGCCATTACAGCGAAGGGCTAGCAGGGAATCTAACCAATGAGGGGAATTACGATGAGAGCATCGGGAACTATGACCTTAACGGAAATATCCTCTCGCTCTCCCGAAAGAAGGTTGGGGTTGAGAAGGATGCGCTCGTCTACACCTACGAGGGCAACCGCCTAGTGGCTGTGAACGATGCCGCCGATGACAACACCCTTTTCACCGAGAAGAGTCAGTCTGGTATCGAGTACACGTACGATGTCAACGGGAATATGATCACCGACCTCAACAAGGGGATTAGCGTAGCCTACAACGTGCTGAATCTCCCTAAACAGGTAGAATCGGGGAGCGATTTTGCCAGCTACATCTACGATGCCAGCGGTAACAAGCTGGCTCAGATGATCAGGAGCGGCAGCGCAAGAGATACCCTTTACTACTCGGGGGCTTTCATATATAACGATGCCAAGCTGGACTATGCGCTCACGGGCGAAGGGCGGGTGGTCTACGCCAATGGCCTTTTCAGCTACGAGTACTTTTTGAAGGATCACCTCGGGAGTACCCGCGTGGCCACCGCAGCCAGCGGCACGGTGAACACCAGCACGTTCTACTACCCCTTCGGGCTTGCCCTAAAGGAGGTTAACAGCCAAGGTGATAACCGCTACCTCTACAACGGCAAGGAACTGCAGGATATCAGCCTAGGAGGTGTTGAGCTGGGATGGGTTGATTACGGGGCGCGGTTCTACGACCCGCAAATCGGCAGGTGGATGAGCATTGATCCTCTTGCTGAGAAATATATTAGTATTACACCCTATAATTACGTTGGTAATAATCCAATTGTCTACTTTGATCCTGATGGTAGAATAAAAGTTGATAGCAAAGGTAATGTCGTATTTACTCCTACGGGAAATCCTGTAGAAGTGTCTCATCCTTCTGGCTCCACTGCTACTGTTCAACAGGGCTATGTTTATGCTGATGATGGAACTAAAATTGAATCTTTTAAAAATTTAACTGGAGACAAAGGTTGGGATACAGACTGCCATGGTGTAACATTTGCAAATGGTCAAGTATGGATAAATAATGACCAAGTGGATAAAATCTTGAACGGCGATGGATATGTTGCAGTTAACAAATCAGACACTAAAGAAGGTGACAAGGTTGTTTATCGTGATGGCGAAGGAAATGCTGAACACTCTGTAACTGTTGTCGATAAAGAAAATGGTGCTATAACAGTTGAAGGACAAGGAGGATTAGAGACAGAGAATCACAAAGATAATGTAGATAAGGCCTGGGATAAAAACTCCAAACAGACGTATTATAGAAAACAAGAGAAGAAAAAAGAATTAAAAGATATTGTTAAATTGCCAAGTACTGCCGCAAAAGATAATACAAATGTTGGTTCGGGCGGTAATGCTGCAAATGGAATAGGGTTCTAAATTAAACCAGTGATCAATGAAAACGGTTATTAGCATAATATTAACTATTATCTTATTTAATAGTTGTAATGCACAAAAAAAGGCTATGGTAGAAATTGGTGATAAGGTTACAGACTCTATAACCTTCAAAAAAGGTTCATTTATCATGATTAGCCCAGCTCAATTAGAAGTTGGTTATACTACTGTTATCGAAGGAATAAAATTTACTATTTGTAAGGATAAAAATAATCTTGTAAAATATATAGAAACTAAAGATAATGTTTTTATTACTGAGGATAGTATCAAGATAGGAATGTCTTTAACAGAAGTAAAAAAATTAACAAATAATGAGTTACGTTTAGAAAGAGGATGGGCTTTTGTTATGCCTTTACCTTCAGGATGGAATGTTGCTTTTGAATTTTCAAAGGATGATTTTAATAAAATTTCTCCCGACTCTACTATAAAATGGATATTTAAGAGGAAGTAACTTCGCACTAAGCCTCCGTGGTTGAGTGAAATGAAAACGAAGACCCGCCTAACCAGCGGGTTTTTTATTTTATATAGTTTCTAATAATTAACATTACAAACCGTCAAGATTTTTTCATTAGGAACTGTAAAGTGCGAGAACATTTGCCAGAACCTTGCTTTTCTTTCCTTTAAGGTCATTAAATACCTATTGTGCGTGATGCTCTTCCGCATGTACCACCAAACCCGTTCGATGGGATTAAGGTTGGGCGAATAAGGAGGCAGGTACATGATTTCAATTTTTGGATTCCTCTCAATGAATGCCCCCAGCAGCTTGGCATGGTGGTACCGAACGTTATCAACAATTAGCACGATTTTGCCTGTCGCTCGGTATGCCCTGAGAAGTTTCTTGAGGTGCTTTCTAAAGGTCAGGTAATTGCCCTTGTCAGCAAAGCTTATCGTGATCTGGCCCGAGGCAATATTCAGGCTACCGAAGGTGGTCTGCCGTTCTCTTTGCCTCTGCTTGCATTCAATCACGGGCTGTTGCCCCTTCACGCCCCACGTATAGGAAAGGGTTGCAGTATTGCTCAGGCTGAACTCGTCCTCGAACAGGAAAACCGTATCAAGGGGTTCTTCCAGCAGTTTTTTTTAACGACTCGACGAACGCTGCTTGCTGGATGGGATCCGCTTCAGGGTACCTGCCTCTTGCCTTTTGGAAGGAGAACCCAAGCGCCTTGAGTATGTTGTATACCTGGGCCCTCTTGTATTCTACCCCAAAGGTTTTCTTGATGTACTCACCGATCAGGGGGCCGCTCCAGGTGGCGGAATTGAAGCCAAACTCATCCGGTCTATTATTTGTCAATACGCACTTCAACGCTTCCTGCTGGGCGAGATCCAGTTTGGGTTTTCGCCCGCTTCTGGGCTTATCCCTGAGCCCTTCTACGCCATCCTTGTTGAAGTTTTTTACCCATACGCAAAATCGCGAATGGGATTTGTAGTAAAGCCCCTCAAGTTTCCTAGAAGATAACCCTTTTTTTATTTGAATTAAGGCCATAATCCTTGACCCTACAACATAATCGGGGTTGCTGTTCAGGATGTTTTCGAGCTCTTCAACGGTAATGTTTGGAATGGATAATTTTTGCATAAGCGGTTTTATGCAAATATACAAATATTGTATTGTTATATATTAGATTATATGTAAACGGCAAGCTGCCGCCGAACATTATCCTCGAACAAGCAAGAATCGAAGAACATGCGCCCAAACAAAGAGTGGCTCTTCACCAAGTACGATGTATTCAACCGCCCAGTAATGACGGGTGTTTACACCCACAGTTCGGCTGCAACGCAGGCGCAGATGCAGGGATTCGTGGATGCCCTTTACAACCCGACTCCACCCGCTACCGCCAGAGCGTACTTCGTAACCCGCAACAACATAGGGGAAACAGGGTATACCGATGAGTCTTTCCCTATTACGGCCGATGGGATCACCGAGTACCTCTCTGTCACATACTACGACAACTACGGATTTCCCGGTGTACTGCCGTTCTACGATGCCAATGGCATGAACATCTCTGGCTATAGCGATGGCGAAGGGGCTGATACTCGGTACTTCGAGGAGCTCAAGGGGCAGGTAACTGGAAGCCGAACCAAAGTTTTAAACTCCAGTATCTGGCTCACCACGACCAACTACTACGATGATAAATACCGGGCAATCCAGTCACGGGGCGATCTGTACGATGGATCGAACAGTGGGAAGGAGACCACCTCCACCCTCTACGATTTCTTGGGGAAGGTTAAGCAAGCCAAACTAAGGCAGGAACTCAACGGGGCCTCCACCACGGTGGCGAAGTACCTCACCTATGACCATGCTGGCAGATTGCTTAAAGTAGAGCAGGAGATCGACGGGGCGAATCGCACCACGCTCTCCGATCTAACCTACAACGAGCTGGGGCAGCTACAACAAAAGAAACTGGGTGGAAACATACAATCTGTCGACTATAAATACAATATTAGGGGATGGCTAACAAGAATAAATGATCCCGATAATCTAGGAGTTGACCTGTTTGGCATGATGTTGAACTACAACACCGCCGAGGCGCAATTCACCTCACAGCCTCAGTACAACGGCAATATCTCATCCGCTGTTTGGAATACAACTGGTAAGGTTAAGAGTGCCTACGGTTACACCTATGATGCGCTAAACCGCCTCATAGAATCCGACTATAAGACCACCATCAGCGGAACACTCGCAGAGAGCGGTGCATACGAGGAGCGCAACCTAGCGTACGACCTGAACGGCAATATTAACCGCCTAGTGCGAACCAACGTTAGCGGTACTGTGTCCGATGATTTCACATATACCTACAACGGCAACCAGCTAAGTTCTATCAACAGCGGCACAGCCTACGTTTACGACCACAACGGCAATATGACCTCCGATGGGTTAAAAGGTTTCAACATTACCTACAACCAGCTAAACTTACCCTCACAGGTAAGCAAAAGTTCCGAAAATGTTTCATACATTTACAATGCGGCGGGTACTAAATTAGCCAAACTCCAAAATGGAACGCTAAAGCAGCTGTACGCAGGTTCTTTGGTTTATAATGAGAGCAAGGTGTTAGACTACATCCTGCACGATGAGGGAATGGTTGTAAAGCAAAGCGGAGGGTTCGAATACCAATATTTTATTAAGGATCACCTTGGTAATACACGGGTTGTATTCAACGGGAGTGGTAGCACATTACAGATAGCCGATTACTACCCATTTGGTAGCAGGTTTGTACCGTTTAGCCCCGAAAGCAGCAATAAGTACCTCTACAACGGTAAGGAGTTGCAAGATGATGTGATTGGTGGAGCTCAACTGGGTTGGTTGGATTACGGGGCACGGTTCTATGACCCGCAGATAGGACGATGGATGGTGATAGATCCGAAAGCTGATAAATATTTTCAAATATCTCCATTAGCTTATGTTGCAAATAATCCGTTGAAATTCATAGACCCTGATGGTAAAGAAATTCGCATAGTAATAAAAAATGATGGAAATGTATTAGAAACTGTTAAATATTCCAAGGGGAAATTATATACAAATGATGGAAAGGAATATACTGGAAAAAACTCATTCGCTTTAAAGATTCAAAACACTCTAAATAATCTTAATAAGGTTGATGATAAGAAAGTAAAAAACGTTCTTTCTACGTTAGAAAACAGTGAATTGAAACATTATATTCAATTTAATCCTTTTGGTCAGGATAACGCACATCCAAAGACTGATGATAGAAGTGCTGTTAACAAAGGCGAACGTTGCGGTTCTCGTATAGATGTAACTCTTGGTAAAGAAGAAACGGAAAAAGATGTTCCTAGTACTAATGAAACAATATTAGGACATGAACTTCAACATTCTTATGATTACGATCAAGGAAATATGGCTGGTGAAATGGATATTGAATCGTCGAATACAGATCCTAAAGAAATTAGAGCAGTTAATTTTGAAAATAGAATAAGATCTTTCTTTCATTTAAAAAGAAGAACTACTTATGGTGGCGAACCTATTGATAAATCTAAATTAGAGGAACAAAAAAAATGAAAAATAGTTTATTTTTGATAATCATAATTCTTTTTCTTCAAAACTGTAGTATTCCGCAGAATAAGAAATATATTTTCAACATATCAAAGAAGTACAAAGACTTTGATTTACTATTGGTAATTCCTGCGAATAATGGAAGCGAAACGGTAAATGTATGTATAAGTAACACTGAATTATTTAAGAATGTTTTCTCTGCTCACTATATTTCTGAGTACAATGATTTTACAAACTTTATTCAGTCGGTAATCAATAATAAAAAGAGTATTGATTTTAATAATTTAAAAGAACTCCCTTACAAAATAATTAATCCTAAAGCTGTTGTGTTTGATTATTACAAAGAAAAAGGATTAAATGGTTTAGTTGGTAGTTATTTAAACAAAGAAGGAAATCGTTTCAGTTCTGTTTACTCAATTAGTGAAGATGACAAATATGGTTTAATTAAGATTATGTTTGAAAATCATTATTATGTCTCATGGAATGATTATCGTGCTTGCTTTGTTTTCACGAAAGAGTTGGATAGTGAAGATGATCAAAAGTAAGTAAGATATACAAAAACAGAAAACCCGCTATTGATGATTGGCGGGTTTTTGTTTTTATGATGTCAGGCTGATTGCGTTAGATAGGTTATCGCTATGTTTTAAAGGGATTTAGCATTGCCTACAATCAACTAAATCTACCCTCACAGATAAGCAAAAACTCCGAAAATGTTTCTTACATTTACAATGCGGCGGGTGCTAAACTGGCTAAATTCCAGAACGGAACGCTAAAGCAGCTGTACGCAGGTTCTTTGGTATATAATGAGAGCAAGGTGTTAGACTACATCCTGCATGATGAAGGGATGGTTGTAAAAACCAGCAGTGGTTTTCAATACCAGTACTTCCTAAAGGATCACCTTGGTAATACTCGGGTGGTGTTTGAAGGAAGCGGTAACACGCTACAGGTAGCAGATTACTACCCATTCGGGAGTAGGTTTGTGCCGTTCAATCCTGAGAGTAGCAATAAGTACCTCTACAACGGCAAGGAGCTGCAGGATGATGTGATTGGTGGAGCTCAACTGGGTTGGTTGGATTACGGGGCTCGGTTCTACGACCCACAAATCGGCAGGTGGCATGTCATTGATAATAAAACTGAAAAATACTACTCTTGGAGCCCTTACGTCTACGCAATCAACGACCCTGTCAAGTTCACCGACCCAGACGGGAATGATATTTACATCTGGTATCCTGGCGATGATGGCAAACAAACACCTTTTAGATTTAATGGTACAAACGGGTCATCCGCACCAAGCAATGCCTATGTTCAAAGCGTGTTGAAGGCATATGATTACGATGTAAAAAATGGCGGCGGTGATAACCTAAAAGAAGCAGCGTCTAATTCGAAAATAAGGGTTTCAGTAGTAGAATCAAATGTTGAAACTGGAAGTTTCTATGACAATAACGGTAATGTCTATTGGAATCCTTTAGAAGGAACTCTTTCTGAAGACGGTTCATTAATTAGTTCGGCTGCAACTACTCTTGAACACGAGATGGATCATGCTGTTGATGATGCTAAAGACCCTGAAGCCCATAAGGAACGGGGCAGACAGGAAGATAAAAAATATGGTAATAAAGAAGAAGAAAGAGTAATAACTGGATCTGAAGCTAAAACGGCTCAAGCCAATAAAGAATATAAACCTGGGCAAAAGCAACAAAGTCATGGAGGAACTAGAATTATTTTAGAAAACCCAACTTCAACAAAAGTTGATAAAGCCAAATCTCTTAACATTTACGAAACATTGAAGAAAGCAGGATTTGATGTTGATAAATTTTTGAAAAATATAAACCAAAACATTAAATAATTAAAACTACAAATATGAATAGAGTAGTAATATTATTAGTTCTTTCATTTTTTCTTATTGTTTCTTGTATAAGAAAGAAGGAGAAAGCATCTAATATTGATAATATCAGCATCTCTTATATTACTGGATATATCAATACGCAGGTACCATTCGTTTGTGGCCAAATACCTGCAATATTACCTGCAATAAGAAAAGATACTATATTGGTTGATGAAAAAATTCTTTCTGAGGTAGAGCAACAGATTAAAGTATTACAGAATTTAAAAATGGATAGTACAACTTGTGACATTAGATTACAATGCAAAATTTTTTATAGAAACAAGACGTCTTCTAGTATATGTATTGGAATGTTTAATTGTATTATAAAAGACAATCTTAGAATGTGTAAGAATGACAACTTAACTTATTTAATAAAAAGGCATTCAGGTTATTATAATTATTTTTCTAAAGAAGATCTGGCCTACTTTGATGAACTAAAGCAATTTGGAATACCTAATGATTATAAAGATTTAAGGAGGGTAAATAGCCTTGATAGCATCCCATTATCGCCTCAATGAACAAAGACTTTAGGTACAATAATGATCAACAGAGAACCCGCCTAACGGTGGGTTTTTTGCATTTTAAACGGCAAGCTACCACTGAACAAGGAAATAATCGAGCAACATGCGCCCAAACAAAAAGTGGCTCTTCACCAAGTACGATGCGTTTAACCGCCCAGTGATGACAGGCGTTTACACCAACACCACCAGCCTAACCCGTGAGCAGGTACAATCCGTAGTAGAAACATTCTACAGCAACAGCAACAACAAATACTACGAAGAGACAGGCTCAGCAATCCTAGGCTACACAAACCAATCGTTCCCCAGCACTACCGCAGAATCCCTGCTCACCATCACGTACTACGATGGCTACCAGCAGCTAACCACCGCCAACGGATTTGGCACACTGGGGTTCCTAGCAAGCGGAATAATCGCATTCTGCGATAATGATGGGAACACCAACGGTTACCACGATTCCGTACGAGGGCAGGTAACAGGAACACGTGTAAAAGTGCTGGATGGCAACGAGCATACGGCCAACGCAAAATGGTTAGCCACAGCCACCTACTACGATGACCGCTACCGACCAATCCAAACCCGTGGAACCCTCTACGATGGGGCTACCGGGGGGATATTCACCACCTCCACCCGCTACCGATTTAATGGCTTGGTTGAGCAGGTTGCGGAGAGCCAAACCCTCAACAGCGTAACCACTGAGCGTAATACCTTCATGATCTACGACCATGCTGGAAGACTAACCAAAAAGGAGCAGCAAATTACTGGTGATGCTTCCAACGGCAGAGTCGCCATCGCCGAAATGACCTACAACGAACTGGGGCAGCTTCAGCAGAAGAAGTTGGGAGGAAACATACAATCGGTTGACTATAAATACAATATTCGGGGATGGTTAACAAGAATAAATGATCCCGATAACCTAGGGGCTGACCTGTTTGGTATGAAACTGTTGTACAACGATACCGATGCAAGCCTCGGGGGTACAGCCCAGTACAATGGAAACATATCAGCAACCGTTTGGAAAACACAGAGTAAAAAGAAGCGAGCCTACTCCTACTCCTACGATGAGCTAAGCCGTTTGCTCAGCTCAAATCATAAGGTATACAGCACTACCTGGGGGGATAGCACCTCGTACGAGGAGAAAAATATTTCCTATGATAAGAATGGGAATATCACCCACCTGCTCAGAACAAATCAAACTGGGGGTACATTAAATGATTTCACCTATACCTACAACGAAACCAAACTTAAACACTTTCAAAAACCAGAGTTAACACAAGCAAAATAATCGCATTTTGCGATAGTAATCGGTTAACAATGCGTTACACCATCCATTCCTCTCGTCTTGCCTTAGGTACAGGTAGCACAAAGTAAACTTCATTAAATAAAGACAGAAACTTTAATTTAAAGAACAACGGCGGTATAAAATACAATCGTTCTTTTATCAAAAAGTTGCATAGTTATTAGTGTATGCTGTAATTAATTAAAACATATTATGCTATATTATTATAGCATATACTTATTTAAAACATTTATAAATATTATAAATACATATTAAATCTATATTTAATATATTTGTTAACAAAATATAAAAAATAAACATAATGGAGTTGTTAAAGGTAAATTTCTTAGGCTTCAATTTAATTAATCCTTTTGTGCTTGCATCAGCCCCACCCACAAAAGATTACGATACTATAAAAAAAGCTTTCGACTTAGGATGGGCTGGTATAATCACAAAGAGCATTGTAATTGATGGATTACGTGACAAAACACCACGCATCGGTCATCTTAAATATAAAAACAGAATACTAGCAACTCAGAATTTTGAAATGGGTACTGAACATTCCGTCAGCCAATGGATGGAATGGGTCCAACGGCTAAGACAAGAGTATCCCGATCGGTTAATATATGTCTCCCTATTTGCAAGTTCAAATATTGATGACTGGAAAACACTTGCCTCCAACTGCCTAAATACTGGCATTCAAGGCTTGGAATTGAATTTCTCCTGCCCCCACAGCGACCATAACGGAAAAGGATCTGTTATTGGGCAAAATGAAGAATTATGTGCCGAAATAACATCCGAAGTAAAGAAAGTTGTTGGTAACGAGCTTAAAATCATGCCAAAACTTCCCTATCTGGTGCATCCAAACGAATCACATATATGTAAACTTTTAGTTGAATCTGGAGCCGATGCTTTTGCTGCCATAAACAGCATTGCAGGTTTATGCGAGTTTGATATATACAGCATGCAACCCAAGCTGAATGTTGGAGGCAAAACTACTGCTGGAGGAATCACATACGATTTGATAAGACCTTTCGGAAGGCTGATTATTGCAAACATTGCCAACGCTGTAGATCCAAAAAAATATCCAATATCGGCAACAGGCGGAGTTTCCAGAAAAATCGAATCCATGATTGAATATTTCTCGTTAGGTGCAAACCATTTACAGGTATGCTCCGAAGCAATGAATTATGGGTTGGAAGTTATTGATGATATGAAGAAAAATCTCACTTCTTATCTAAACGAAACAGGCAAAACACTCGATGAAATTCGTGGATGTGCGCTCCCGAAAGTAGTTGCTTGGGATAAACTTGATAAAACAACTCGTACTGCCCAGATTATTGAAGAGAATTGCACAAAATGTTACGATTGTACAACTTTCTGTATGTACAATGCAATCTCAGTCACTAAAGGCTCAGTTCCTAAAATAGATGCGAATGCTTGCGAAGGATGCGGTAGTTGTTATGCTGCTTGTTCCAAGAATTCAATTATATTAGATGATTTATCTCTTAAAATATAAGGGTTGAATCAAAACTGACGAAAAAATTTTGCACTCAAATCTTGTGTGTACAAAATCAGGACTTGAAAAGAAATAAATTTTTCAAATAAAAATAGTTTATGGCAAATACGAAAATGAAATACCCAGAAGTGATGAATTACATAGGAGGCAAATTGATTCCATGTAAAAACGGGAAATATTTTGATAAAATCTCACCCGTTGACGGATCGCTACTTTCAAAAGTTCACATTTCTTTATCCGATGATTTGGATGAAGCGGTCAATGTCGCTCAAAAAGCATTTATTGAATGGTCCGATAAAACAGTAAAAGATCGCGTTCAGATTTTATACAGATACAGGAACTTGCTCGAAAAATATCACGAAGATCATGCTCGAATTATTCACGAAGAAATTGGTAAAACTATTGAAGAGGGCAGACAGGAAGTTAGTAAAAGTCTTGAGCTGCTAGAGTTTGCATGCTCAATGCCGCAAGTAGCAACTGGTTCAAACCTATACGTAAGCGCAGGGGTGGAATGCAGAACCGAGCATATCCCTTTGGGTGTAGTTGCTAGTATTACACCCTTTAATTTTCCACACATGGTGCCTCACTGGACTTTTCCCAACGCATTAGCATTAGGCAATACCATGATACTTAAACCATCGCCAGCAGCACCAATATCTCCTATAAGAATAGCAGAATTACTACATGATGCAGGTTTACCCACCGGGGTATTAAACATTATAAACGGAGAAAAAGAGCTAGTAGATGCTATATGCGATAACCCAGGAATACAAGCGGTAACATTTGTTGGATCAACGCCTGTTGCAAAAGCAATATACACCAGAGCCTCGGCAAACCTAAAACGTGTTCTAACCCTAGGAAGTGCCAATAACCACCTAATTCTACTACCCGATGCAAACCTAGAGATGGCTGCCACAAACATTATAGCATCATTTACTGGAACAGCAGGGCAAAGGTGCATGTCTGCATGTGTTTTGGTAGCTGTAGGCGACTGTAATCCTATCATCGATAGAATTATTGAAATAGCAAGAGGAATAAAAGTGGGTATTGATATGGGTGCCATTATAAACGCAGAAGCAAGGGATAGAGTTAAGGGATTCATTGATCGGGCTGAACGTGACAGCGCAAAAATTATTGTTGACGGGCGCAATGCTGTGGTTCAAGGCAAAGAGAACGGTACGTATTTTGGGCCAACTATCGTAGATTTTGCAAATCCCGAATCTGAAATAGTTAAAAAAGAAAATTTTGGGCCAGTTCTAACCATAGTAAGAGTAAAAACCTTAGAGGAAGCGCTAGAAATCGCAAATTCATCGCCTTACGGGAATGGCAGTTCGATATTTACACAAAGCGGAAAATCAGCTCAAATCTTTGTTCAAAAAATTGAAGCGGGAATGGTTGGTATCAACGTTGGAGTACCTGTGCCCAGAGAGCCTTTTGGTTTTGGTGGATGGAAAGATTCTAAATTCGGTGCTGGCGATATAACCGGCGAGAGTTCTATAGGTTTTTGGACTAAGGCCAAAAAGATTACCACCAAGTGGAATCCTGAAGCAAAAGTAAATTGGATGAGTTAATCAGCAATGACACCTATAAGCAAAACGCAATCCATTGTCATTGGCTGCGCCGAACTCGTAAACTCGGTTACAGTCGAAGTCTTAGAATCTGAGTTTGAAAAAAGGGGATTCCGGGACTTCGCCCGGAATGACAGGTAAGTTAGTTTATCAAGTTGGTTATCTATACGAATATCATAAAAAATAAATTATGGACGAAATAATATCTTTAGAAGAAAGTGCTGCCTTGATAAACGAATCAAAGCAGTATACATTTTTCCCATGGAGTAAGCAATCAGGCTTAAACCCAGAACTTATAGACAGGGCTGAGGGAGTATATTTCTACACCGCAACAGGAAAAAAGTTTCTCGATTTTGCCTCCCAACTAGTTAACATGAATATTGGTCACGGCAACAAGTGGGTTACCAAAGCTATTGTAAAGCAAATGGATAAAGTGGCATTTGTTTGTCCGGCATTGTTCACAACCAAAATCCGTGGCGAAGTCGGTCGTAAAATTGCAGAAATTGCTCCTGGGGATCTCAATAAAACATTTTTCACTCTAGGAGGTGCTGAGGCTATTGAGAATGCTATGAAAATAGCAAGGCTTTATACCGGAAAACAAAAAATACTAACTCAATATCGGTCATATCATGGCGCAACTTACGGGGCAATAGCTGCCGGAGGCGATCCAAGAAAATTTTCGACCTATCAAAGCCTGATGCCCAATGTTGTACATTTCGAAGGGCCTTTCCCCTACCGCTGCCCTTGGGGAAGCAAAACCGAAGAGGAAGGAAAAGAACTTGCCCTGCAACATTTAGAACGCGTTATTCAGTTCGAAGGGCCAGGCACAATTGCAGCCATACTACTCGAAGGTGAATCGGGAACATCAGGATGTGTAAAATTTCCCGAAGGTTACTGGAAAGGCGTTAAAGCGTTGTGTGAAAAATACAACATCCTTGCAATTGCCGATGAGGTTATGAGCGGTTTTGGAAGAACAGGACATTGGTTTGGCGTTGATTATCATGGTGTAGTTCCAGATCTTTTAGTATTTGCAAAAGGTATAACTGCTGGATATCTTCCCCTTGGAGGAATAATTGTTTCAGATAAAATAGCTGCCCATTTCGACAATAATCCTCTGCCTATGGGTCTAACACATTACGCACATCCTGTATGCCTTGCAGCCGCTAGCGAAGTACTCGAAATTTACAAGGATGATAACATCATTGAAAATGCCTTTGAAATGGGGAAATATATCGATTCTCGCATGGTAGAATTAATGGCAAAACATCCTTCAATCGGCAGTTTCAGAAATCGCGGGTTACTTGGGTGCATCGAACTTGTTAAAAATAGGGCTAACAAAGAACCAATGGCTCCTTGGAATGCAACACCTGCCGAAATGGAAATTATGAGCAAAGTATCAGCTAAAATAAGGGAAAGTGGCGTTTACGCAATGGTTCGTTGGAATTGGATTTTCACAGCCCCCCCATTAACAGTTACAAAAGAGCAGATTGACGAAGGGTTGGCTGCAATTTCAAAAGGAATTTCTATTGCTGACCAGTATTGCTATTAATTAAAATATTTAGAACGCTGAAAACGATAAATTAGGAACTGGTAACAAGTGTTATGTTAAGTGTTAAACTAGTAATACCACCCCTACCCCTCCTTAAAAAGGAGGGGAAACCACCGCACTACTCTGTTATAGCCCCTTTAAGGGGTTGGGGTTTGTTTATTATATTAAAATAGCACTTGTATCTGGCAACAAACAAAACATTTACCCAGCAAATAAAACATTCAATACTTTTTTATATGTCAACATTAATTAAAAATGGAAGAATAATTACTGCTGCCGATGATTACTTAGCAGATATCTTCATCGAAAATGACAAGATAACATCTATCGGAAAAAACCTAAATTCAAAAGCAGATCAAACTATTGATGCCAGTAACAAATTGATTTTCCCCGGCGGTATTGATCCACATGTTCATTTGGACATGCCGTTTATGGGTACCTCATCAAGCGATAATTTTGAAACAGGAACAAGAGCGGCCCTATTTGGTGGAACAACCACTGTTATTGATTTCGTTATCCAAAAGAAAGGAAATTCTTTATACTCTGCCCTTGAAGAGTGGCGAAGCAGATCGGATGGAAAAACCTTAGGCGATTACGCCTTCCACTTTGCAGTTACCGATTTCAACGAGAATGTTAGAACCGAAATTAAGGATATGATTGAGAAGGAAGGCATAACCTCCTTTAAAGCATTCATGGCATACAAGGGTGCGTTAATGATTGATGACTCGCAGATGTTGGAACTCATGACTGAGATTAAGAAATACAACGGCATTGTTTCTGTGCATGCTACAAATGGCGGTATGATCGATTTTCTGGTTGCTAAACACAAATCCGAAGGTAAACTCTCTCCCCTATATCATTATCTTTCTCAACCCGAAATTACTGAAGCCGAGGCTACTGGAAGGTTTACCGATATGGCAAATCTAACGGGTGTAAAAAGTTATGTAGTTCATCTAACATGCGAAGGTGCTCTTAATCAAATCCTTGATGCAGCCAAGAGAAACCAAAAAGTATATGCTGAAACATGTATACAGTATCTGCTTCTTGATGCATCGCTGTATGACAAAGGATTTGAATCGGCTAAATGGGTGATGAGCCCTCCGTTAAGAGAAAAAAAGGATCAAGCAGCATTATGGTCAGGCATAAACAGCGGGTTAATTCAGGTTGTTGCCTCCGATCATTGTCCTTTTATGTGGGAAAAGAAGAAAATGGGAGAAGATGATTTCTCTAAAATACCAAATGGGTTTCCTGGAATTGAACACCGCATGGAATTGTTGTATTCCGAAGGGGTGAATAAAAATAGAATTACTCACTCCAAATTTGTAGAAATCACCTCAACAAATGGCGCTAAGATATTCGGAATGTCCCCTCAGAAAGGCACCATTGCGGTTGGTTCTGATGCCGATTTGGTAATCTTTGATCCAAACGAGAAACATATCCTATCATCAAAAACACATCATATGAATTGCGATTATTCAGGATTTGAAGGATGGGAAGTAACAGGGAAATGTAAAACAATACTTGTTCGTGGAAAAATTGCGGTGGACAACAATAAACTATTGATAGAAAAAGGGTACGGTAAATACATAAAGAGAAAAGCATAGCTGAATTTAAAGAATTCATTTTTAGAATACATTTCAATGTCGCTTAGCTAAAGAGATTCCGCATCAAGTGAGGAATGACAAGGGGTGACACCATTCTTACTGTCATTCCTGCGAAGGCAGGAATCCCTAACTTAATAGGAATTATACCTTAGCCAAACAACATTGAAATACATAATTACAAATAAATTTATTAACCTATTAAAAAAATATTTTATGCCAAGATTTATCAAATCAGGACTCATCCAAATGAGTATTCCTAAAACCGAAGGCGACGGAACTATCCCCGAAATAATTGATGCAATGATTCAAAAGCACATTCCATTTATAGAAGATGCAGGGAAAAAAGGTGTCCAAATCTTATGCCTTCAGGAAATATTTAGCACTCCATATTTTTGTCCGGGTCAGGACAGAAAATGGTACGTATCGGCAGAATCTGTACCCGGGCCAACCACCGACCTATTGGCAACCTATGCAAAAAAATACAGCATGGTAATAATTGTTCCTATTTATGAAAAAGAACAACCTGGCGTTTTATACAACACCGCCGCAGTTATTGATGCCGATGGAACATACCTTGGAAAATATCGCAAAAACCACATCCCTCACACATCAGGTTTTTGGGAAAAATTCTTTTTTAAACCCGGAAATTTAGGATACCCTGTATTCCAAACAAAATATGCCAAAGTAGGCGTTTACATTTGCTACGACAGGCATTTCCCCGATGGAGCAAGATGTTTAGGCCTTAACGGTGCCGAAATTGTATACAATCCTTCAGCCACAGTTGCAGGACTATCACAGCATTTATGGAAATTGGAACAACCCGCACACGCCGTTGCCAACGGCTATTTTATGGGTTGCATCAACAGGGTTGGAACAGAAAAACCTTGGAACCTCGGCAAATTTTTCGGAAGCTCATATTTTGTTGACCCAAGAGGTCAAATTATCGCCTGTGCTTCCGATAGCAAAGACGAATTACTAGTAGCCGATTTCGATCTCGATTTAATTGATGATGTAAGATCGACATGGCAATTCTTCCGTGATAGAAGACCTGAAACATATGGCAGGTTGGTTGATTTATAGGATGCCTCTGCCCAAACAGACGTTCTCATCTGTATTTCAACAACATAACAAAACCCTTAGATGTAACAAACTAGGGTTTTTGTTGTGAAAGAGATTAATTTGGTCTAAAAATATTACATTGACCATGGGTATACGTCAACAGTAAGGCTATAATTTTATCTTCGTTTTCCTTTCAGCGGTGTATATCTATGGCGTTTGTGCCTAGGTTGTGAAAAATGCCTGTTAAGGGGTTTATGCTTGGTATAAAAGGTTTTGGGTCGTCGGGCATTTCCTATTGTGAATCCTATCCCAATATCAACAGTATAATATAAATTGCCCAACTTACTATTTACCTTTCGCAGGTTGGAGTAGGTTAATGTATTATCGATGTACATATAGGGATCAAAAGATTTCCCCTTTTCACTAAGGTAGATATTGTACATTAAACCAAGGCTATAGCCAATCTTTGAATCATAAACCCGGTTATTCCTGTTTTGTCGCGCCAGAACCGTTCTATTAACCCCAAGGTATGGGTTTATTGAATATCTCCTTCTTGCCTTAAAAAAGCTGTACCCAATGGTGTATCTATCAATATCTAGCCCAAATTTCTCACTACTTAAGTGGTAAACAGTTCCAATTTTTAGCGAATCCTTAAAGTAAGAGTTTGCCGAACTGGAGGAAATTCCTATAAAAAAATTTTGTATGTAAAAGTAGCTGTGAAACTTCCCTCCCAATGGGCTTTGAAAGTATTTTGCAGTATTGGGATCAACAATTGTATAGCACCCGCCAAGCCTTAAATCCAATCCAATTGGGGGTTGATCGGCAAATACCCTCAACGTTAAAGTAAGTAAAAAGATGAAACCTCCTATTTTCCTCCCTACTCCCATTCTACATTGGTTTAATAAACCTCAACTACCAAATATCGCATTTTGCGATGGGTAAAATCAATACCTTGTTTAGTATTCCTAGTGAATTTGTTATTTTTACTTGCCATTAAGATTAAAAATCAAAGATACAAATCTTTTAAATCGTTGTTTTCCTATAAGTTAAACAACTTCATCAAAACAGTTTTTGTTCATTACAATATAATAATTCTATTGATTAGTTGAACGATAATGGATTACAGTTAATGAAACAGCATACGGAATATCCTATAACCTCTCTTGCCTATGCAAACGCTTATGATTGTGTATCAAATACATAATAAAAACAAATAATAAACCTAATTGTAACAAGCTAGGTTTATCATTTAATATGTCTAAACCTTGATTGAAGCAGATTGTAGGATTAAGCAGATTTTGTATATTTACAGTTAGAGTAGCAAAGTAAACAGCTATAATACCTTAAGCAGTTAGCAGAAAAGAAAAGCTTACTAATTCTGCGAAATCTGCTTAATCATTTAAAATCTGTGGTTAAGACTTTTTTTTGCGATGGAAGATTATAAATACAAAGATATTACCGGAAAAATTATCGGAGCAGCTATGCAGGTACACAAAGTACTTGGAAATGGTTTTCAAGAGGTTATCTATCAAAGAGCATTGGAGATTGAATTCCCATTGGCAGGGCTAGACCATAAGCGTGAATTTGAAATGCCAATCCATTACCGAAATCAACAGATTGGAACAAGACGGGTTGATTTTCTTATTGAAGAAATTATATCAGTAGAAATAAAGGCGGTTACAAAACTTGAACCTGTTCATTTGGCACAAGCCATTAATTACCTCGAAGCCTATAATATTGAGGTTGGCCTACTAATTAACTTTGGTTGTAAAAGTTTAGAATTTAAACGGCTAATCAATTCAAAATACAAAAACTCCTCATCTGCAAATCCTTACTAAAGCAATGCAGCAAGCAAACAATAAACCCCACCCCAACAAATTACAAAACCAGAATTAGCAACAAGTAAAATAATCGCATTTTGCGATAATAAAAGGGATGGTGCACATAGTATAGGACGTTGTGAGAATTTTATTTTTTGATGCTCGTTTATCAAAGCATAATCTGTGCTAAGACAACACCAAACAATAAACCCAGCCGTAATAAGCTGGGTTTACTGTTTTTATTGCAACTTTATGGTAAAGCCATCGTTTGGGTTACTCCACACCCAAAACTTCCTTAAAAGCCTTTTTAAATGAATCTTTCGGAAGGGCTCCTTGTGCCATTTGGGGTTGTGCATCCTTTGGAACAAATAGTAATGAGGGAATGCTTTTAATTCCAAACACGGAGGCTAACTCTTGTTCGCTCTCAGTATCTACCTTATAGATATTTAGCTTACCATCGTACTCCTTTGAAAGTTCCTCTAATATTGGAGCAACCATTTTACAGGGTCCACACCAATCAGCATAAAAATCGATAATGGCAGGTTTATCGCCTTCAAATTTCCACTCGGTATTCTTTTCGTAGTTAAATACCTTTTGCTTAAATGTTTCTAAAGTTAAGTGTTCAATCATATTTTTAAATTTATTTGGTTTCCTTTTTAACAAATTAACATATCTACATATATCAAATTATATACCAAAACCAAAGTTATGCCCTTTTGTTCTATGAAATGTAATTGATATTTATCAAGAGTTGTGAATTTTTTGGTTATTGAGTTATTTTTTGAATATCGGCAATATTGTCACTCTTAACTATTCATTTTTAATTTTTCACTTTTAACTTTCCTCTTTATACTCGTCCGTTAATGAATTTATAATCGGTATTAGTTGTATTTTTGTCACTGGTAAATTTGTATTTCCCATTGATAATGCAGCAATATCTAAAGCAAGATATTTTCAAAATTGTATCAGAAGTAGCTGATATTGAAAACACACAGGCATTTGTGATTGGTGGTTTTGTTCGCGATATTTTTCTGAAACGAAACTCGAAGGATATTGATATTGTTGTACTAGGAAATGGAATTGATATTGCAAAAAAGGTATCAAAAAGGATAAAAAGATCAACAGTATCCGTTTTTAAGAATTTTGGTACAGCCCAACTGAAGTCCGATGATCTTGAGGTTGAATTTGTTGGTGCAAGGAAAGAGTCGTACCGCCTAGATTCCAGGAAACCAATAGTAGAAAACGGAACGCTTGAGGATGATCTTATGCGCAGAGATTTTACTATTAATGCGCTTGCCATCAGCCTAAATTCCAAAACCTACGGGAAACTGCTAGATCATTTCAAGGGACTAGAGGATATTGAGGATCGGATTATAAGAACACCGCTTGATCCTGACCAAACTTTCTCCGATGATCCTCTTCGGATGATTAGGGCAATAAGGTTTGCCACACAGCTGAACTTTACAATTGAGCAAAAGACTTTTAAGTCAATTCATCGGAACCGAAGTCGCATAGAGATTGTATCGCAGGAGCGAATTGTTGAGGAACTTAACAAGATTTTACTTTCGAATCGCCCATCAACTGGCTTTTTGCTACTGGACCAATCGGGATTACTCGAGCTGATTTTTCCAAAACTATTCAACCTAAAGGGAAGCGAAACAAAGAATGGCTTAAGCCATAAGGATAATTTTATGCATACCCTTCAGGTACTCGATAATGTTTCCAAAAAAACCGACAATTTATGGTTACGTTGGTCGGCATTACTACACGATATTGCTAAACCAGATACAAAACGTTATTTTCCTAAGCAAGGATGGACTTTTCATGGGCATGAGTTCCTCGGTGCAAAAATGGTTCCTATCATTTTCAGAGATTTAAAGCTACCACTTAACGAGAAGATGAAGTATGTTCAAAAAATGGTTCAGCTTCACCTACGCCCTATTATACTTTCGCTTGAGATAGTTACCGATTCAGCAGTTCGTAGGCTACTTTTTGATGCTGGTGATGATATAGATGATTTAATGATTCTTTGCGAGGCCGATATTACCTCAAAGAACGATAGTACCGTTCGTAAGCATCTTGCCAACTTTAAAATTGTAAGGCAAAAACTTAAAGAGCTAGAGGAACGGGATACTATCCGAAATTTCCAACCACCAATAACTGGCGAACTTATTATGGAGACTTTTGATATTAAGCCATGCAGGGAGATTGGTATTATTAAGATTGCAATAAAGGATGCTATCCTCGATGGTATTATTCACAATAATTTTGATGAGGCTTACGCACTAATGCTTGAAAAGGGGAAGGAGTTAAAGCTGACACCAAAGTCAGAATCACAAAAAGGAAAAAAGAAAGAGTTGGAATAATTATCCAACTCTTTTCAGTTAATCTAGAGTTCTGAACTTTTTAAAAAGTTCGGAACTCTTATCAAACTCAAAATGGTTTAATCAAAAAATTACTTATTAAACTTCGCTAAGATATCTTTCACAGCATCCTTATGAATGGTAAAGCCCATCATTTTTAGTTTCACATAATCCTCATGGAAAAAATAGTAACCAAACTCAGGAGCATTAGTATCTCCATTGCGTGAACCAGAGCCAGAGTCTTTAATAAGATACCAATCTTTTCCATCGCGCTCACAGTAACCAACTATGTGGATTCCATGATCGTCGGTTGTTGTTTCGTTTGTAAAGCGGAATTGACGTGCATCGTCGTTAATATATGCCGATGGGATATCGAATGAAGGTATCATAGCCGCTTGAGTGGTACGTGAAAAACCTGGTTCAGATACGTCTCCCCCAATGCTCATGGTATACCCATTGCGAATAGCCTTCTTAATAGCATCCATAAATACATCAAGGGGAACATTGTAATAATCGGTACTATGCCACCAGTTATCGGGAACCTTATATTCCACCTGCTTCCAGTACGGTTCTTGTTTTATGGAAAGAATATCAACATAATCACTTGGATAAATTTTAACATAGTCTTTTAGGAATGATATTGGAGTATATTCTTTGCCTTCGTATGTAAATTTGACAGGTGGCTCACCCAAATATTTATTCATAATGGATTTAAAGGTAGATAAAACCCATTCTTCGTTCCAAGAATTGGAGGCTTTAACTGATTCCAAAAATGATTTTAGCTCATTATACAACGCTTCATGGGTGTGATATTTACGCCCAACAGGTAAGGCTGAATATACCGAAAGAGGCATACAACCATATTTTTCGTACATACGAGTTAAGGCATTGCCCTCGGAACCCTCACCAAATGCCGAGTTGCCCCTTTCCTTAACGTAACGACTAGCCTTCTCAAGGTACTCATTGTATACAGTAAACATCTCCGAAAGTCTAATCTCCTTATTGTAAATACGTTTCACCTCTGACTCTAGAAATGATGTGGTTGAAAAGCACCAGCATGTGTTCGTATTTCCCTGTGAAACTGGAGGGAAAGCCCACATACGTTTATAATCAGCGACTTTGTTAGGGATTTTAGAGATATCCTGTACCATTTGGAAGCTAGTTTTATGCTCTTTAGGTTTCAGGTTTTCGTTAACAGCATTAACATCTTTTAATATTGAATTAAGGTAAAATCCGGGTTCAACATTTATGAACTCCGATTTATCTTGGGTTTGAGCAAATGTCACACATTTCAAACCCAGAATTATAAAAGCAAGAATAATAGTCCGTCTCATTTTCAATGATTTTATTTTATGTTGATATTTTTGTTTATTGGTACTGGTATCGCAATGAATTCGAAACCATGTTAATTACAACAGTTTGTTAAATTTTATTATTGACTTGTAACATCTTGTTTTTGTGATATTTTGTGTTTTCGTGTTTTGGTGTCAAAATTTTATAATAGCCACAAAATCACCAAGTCACACCAAAAAGTTTACCGAACTATTATTAGATAGTGAATTCTTAAAAAAGTTTACCCCTTCATTTTCAACTTTCACATAAAAAACCTGTTAAGCCCTAAACTTAACAGGTTTAAAGAAGTTTCCGTTCCGTTTATTATTTAACCTTCCAATTCTCCCAAATACCATCAACCGAATTACTAATGTTGATTTGTGGTGTTTGAACTTTTCCACCTAGAGCAGTTTCCTTTTTAACATTGCTGATAATGGAGCTTGCTAAATCTTTGTAGGAAATATTTCCTTTGGAATCCTGTATATTCTTTAACAAGAAATAGGTTAAATATCCATGTTGCTTTTCGCGATACACTCCGGATGATTCATCACCGGTGCTTGAAGTGAATACAACCATATTCCCATTTACAACATTCTCTTTTGGTCTAACCTTAACGCCTTTCATGGCAATTAAACCTTGATTACGAGCACCTCCGCTAAAACATGCATCAAGAAAAACTGTAATTTTTTTAGAAGAGAATTCGCTCAACTTAGCATACAAATCATTTAATTTCACTCCTTGATTTGCATTGCTTCCGCTAACATCAACAGGGATTAAATACCCCTCTTTGGTTTGTTCATCGGGTAATCCATGTCCTGAGTAGTAAAAGATAATTTCGGCATTACCCTCCTCAACTTTAACAAGGTTTGTTAACCATGCAATTCCTTGACTCATCTGAGCCGATGTAGCATTAAGTAGAAGTTTTACCTGTTTTTCGGGTACTCCAAAGGTTTTGACACAATATTCTTTAAATACTTTAGCATCATTTGCAGCAAAATCTACATTAACTTCGCTACTTAGGCCTGGCTGAAAGGTAGTATAATCCTCATTCCCTATAATTAAAGCATAGGTGTTTGATTTCACGGCTGAACTTACAGGAATATCTAAATCAACATCTGCTTTCCCAACGCTAATTGTATTTGTACCCTTCTTAATTGAACTGCTAGAACCACCCGCTCTATCCTCAACATCAATAACAATGTCATTAAATTTATAGTTAATACTGGTTGTGGCATAGGTTGCATTATTCTTACTATCGTAGATGTATTTCTTTTTACTTACTGGGTTAACAATCTCAGCATAAGCAAGAACAAAATTATTATCCTTTACATAAAAATCGGAGTTATTGAATTGATAGTTTGTAAAGTTTTGTTTGAAGATTGGTGCTTCTGCAACTGGGACTGGAACAACAAATTCGCCAAGTTCATCAGAGGTAAGTAAGAAACTTTCATTATCGGCATCGTAAAGGCCAAGTTTAATATTTTTATAGTTGACCGATTCCTTAAAATCCTTTTTCAGGGTTGCAATAGCCTCTTTCTGAAAATCTTCTATCTTTTTACTCCGTGATGTTTCGTTCACACGAAGTTTATAATCGACTGTTTTTTCAAATTCTCCCTTCTGCTGCCATTGATTCACTTTATCCTCAACATAAGCTTTAATACGATCTGATAAACTCGCTTTTTTATTTACAAAATTTGTATTCGTCTCAGAACTATTACTGCTTGTTGATGAGTTATTTGCCAGATAGGTTTTGTTATTTTGATCGACTTCGCCTTTGTAAACTCCATTTACCCAGTATCCTTTACTTACCGTACCATCAGCCTTTGTGTAAGTTCCAGAACCATCCTGATTTCCGTCTTTCCAATTTCCAACGTGAGATGATCCGTCAGTCCAATAGAAAGTACCATATCCATTACGTGTGTTGTTATTAAAATTTCCAATATATTTCATCCCATCTGGGTAGATATATGTACCCTGACCACTTCTTGAACCATCATTCCAATAGCCTTCATACTTTTCGCCGCTTTCATAAATCCAAACTCCAAAACCATTACTGCAATTACCATTAACGCACCCAACTGTACTTGAAGTTGAGCCTGCTAATTTTCCATCTTTGAATAACCCAAGTGATTTTGTTCCATCAGCATAAAACTGAGTACCATAGCCATTCTGTTTGCCAGACTCCCATCCTCCAATGTATTTTGATCCCGAATGCCAGTAGTAATAACCCTGTCCACTCATATAGCCACTTTTCCAATCGCCTATATACTTATCGCCCTCCCAGTTACCTTGACCCCATGTATATATACCAAAACCATTATCACAATCGCCTGTTAAGCATTTAGATTGGGCCGCAGTACTGGTGTTACTTTGATTTGATTCACCGATATAGCTCCCTTTTTCAAATTTACCAACCTGCTTTGTTCCATCAACTTTTGTATAAGAACCACTTCCATCCTGATTTCCATCCTTCCAATTACCTACATAGTTTGAACCATCAGTCCAGTTATAGGTTCCATAACCATTCCTCTTATGATTAAGAAAGCTACCATCATATCTTTCACCATTGGAGTAAAGGTATGTTCCTTGTCCCGATCTATAACCATCCTTAAAATACCCCTTATACTTATCACCTGTATCATATATCCATACACCATAGCTATTATTACAATCACCTGAAACACATGATGATTCAGTATAATTTTTGCTTGTTAATTTAGCATTCACCCATAAGCCAACACTTTTCGTCCCATTTGCAAAATATTGTGTTCCATAACCATTAATCACACCTGCAGACCATGTACCAACATACTTATCGCCATTAGCCCATGTATATACACCCTCACCATCTCTATTTCCATTTTTCCACTCACCAATATATTTATCCCCATTACTAGTACCTGTTTTCCATTCATATATGCCCCAACCATTCTCGCAATCACCACAAATACATGACGATGTTGTTGATGATGAAGATGCTAAATTGCTATTATCCTCATCGGTTGTTCCTACATAACTTCCATTTTTGTAATACCCGGTTTCAACTTTTCCATCGGAGCCAGTATAGGTTCCATAGCCATCTTGGCTTCCATCCTTCCAATTTCCATAATATGAAGAGCCTGCAATCCAATTATATGTTCCATAACCGTTTCGCTTATTATTATCAAAATTGCCAACATACTTATCGCCATCGGCATATAAATATGTTCCTTCGCCATTCCTATAACCACCCTTCCAATATCCTGAATAAATATCACCAGAATCAAAAACCCAAACTCCATATCCATTATCGCAATCACCACTTAAACAAGCAGCTGAAGTATATTTAGTACCAACTAACTCCGCATTCTGCCAATTACCAGAGGTTTTCGATCCATCTGTAAAATATTGTGTTCCATAGCCGTTAATTACACCCTTAGACCATGTTCCAATATATTTCTCGCCTGTATGCCAAGTATACACACCTTCTCCGTCGCGATAGCCATCTTTCCATTCTCCAATATACTTATCGCCACTACTTGCTCCTGATTTCCATTCATAAACGCCCCAGCCATCTTGGCAATTACCTACAGTGCAGCTTGATGTTTGACTATAGCAATAATTAGTTATGAAGGAAAATGATAAAATAAAAATTAAGGCTTTCATATAGTTGTTGGTTTGGTTATAAGTTCAAATATTTAATCTTGACAATACGGTCTCAAACGATAACGATTTATGCGTAAATTTAGCTCTCATTAACATTAAATAGAATAAATTTGAAGGAATTTTTTCTAGTAAACAATTAAAACTGTGTAATGGTTTATCAATCAACAAATAGTTAAACCTATTAGTTAAAGAAAAAGTGGATTTTAAGAGGGGGATATTTACTAGGAAGGGATTATGAATTTTTGAATTAATCCAAGTTGCTAGTTATGATATAAAAGAAGATTTAAGAACAAGGATTAACGAATTTTGATTTTAGAAGTAATGTGAGATTAAGTATCATAATTTTAATTATCAGTGTATTATGCATATTAATTTCAAAAATCCTAAACCGAGCATCTTTTTGCGAGTTCGCCGAAGGCAATCGTTAACCGAGTTTACGAGTTCGCCGGAGGCAATCGATATTCGTTAATCAATTCTTTAAAAGATTGTTATAATTAAGAACTTGGGTTATATACAAAAAAAGAGGCTGTCTAACCAGGACAGCCCCAAACCCAAACCCTAAACTAAATTTATTAACCTAAACCTATTCTATGAAAAAATCTTTTACTAAAACTTATGATACAAAGATAGCTCAGCGTATAGCTAAGGCGGGTTAACGACTGTTAATAAAAGTTAAGATTTTATTTATGTATTTATTTATTTTACAATTACTTACATACATTTCATTCAAATTCATTAATTAAAACAGCTAATTGTGACGTCAAAATTTGTTTCCAAAATATCAATCTGTTTAATTTCACTTCTTTTTAATACGATTGCATACCCAGCCTCGAAGATGGGTAATATCGGTATTCAACAAAAAAAAAACATCGAAGCGATTAAAATTTACAAAACTGGGGATGAACTATCAGATCCAATTATTGAACTTGGAGGTGATGAATCTGTCACCTTGATATTCGATGACCTTTCCGGGAATACTAGTAATTACTCTTATTCAATTACCCATTGTACTTGCGACTGGAAGGAATCGGGTTTAGTGCGATCTGAGTATATGGAAGGGTTCGACTCAAAATCTATATACGATTATCAGAATTCAGTTGCTACAACCGTTCCGTATATCCATTTTAAGGTACAAATACCTAATGATGAAATCAAAATCAAACTATCTGGTAATTATATTATCCGAGTTTTTGACACTTATTCCCCAGAAAAAATTATGGTTGAGCAACGATTTATGGTGGTTGAGCCATTAATTGCAATAAATGCTGCTATAAGGCAACCCATAGATCAAAACTCAAGGCTATCCTCACAGCAGATTGAACTGAAGATTGGAACAGCATCATTAAATATCATAAATCCTTTTACTGATTTAATCCCTGTAATCATCCAAAATAATCAACCCGATAATTGCTTATTTGCCATTAAACCAACCTTTATAAGAACAGATGAAATAGTCTACTCATCCCCTGAAAAGTTAATATTTGATGGGGTAAATGAGTATCGTTCATTCGATATCAATTCTATTAGATTTCTATCATCGGGAATACAAAGCATAGAGCAATTTGGAGGAAATTTCAATGTTCAGCTAAAGCCTGCTGAGAATAATAGAAAGCAAAAATATTCGACTCAGCAAGATATAAATGGTAAGTATCTAGTCAAACTAGAAAGAAGTGAGTTGAGTGATGTTGAAGCCGACTACGCTTGGGTATATTTTACACTTCCATATTACGATCAACTTCCCAATAAAGAGGTTTATGTATATGGTGAACTAACAGGCTGGCAACTCACCCCGATGAACCAGATGCAATACAACTTTCAGCGGCAAACTTATGAACTGAGACTGCAACTTAAACAGGGTTATTATAATTACCGCTTTGCAGTTCGGGATGCAAAAACGGGCGAAGTTGATTTTACATTTTTTGAGGGAAATCACTTTGAAACTGAAAACTCATACACTATTCTAGTGTACTATAGGCAAATTGGAGCACGCTATGATAGACTCGTAGGAGTTAAAAGATTAAATTCAAACGGCAAACGCTAAAAACCAAGTTCTGAAGCTATCGGCCTAAGAGCACCTAAGGCAATTTCCACAAATTCATCAATAGGAATTCCAATTTTTTCGCACTCCAAAATTGTTTCCCTATTAACTGTAGCCGCAAATAGCTTCTCTTTCATCCGTTTTGTAACAGATTTCACCTTTACACTTTCAATCTTCTTATCGGGGTAAACCAAAGCAGTGGCAAAAATTAATCCTGTAATTGTTTCACCAGCAGCAAGTGCAAACTGAAAACGAGTTGTACGAGGCATGCCCGTTGCATGTTCGTTGTGCATTTTTATTGCATCAATGGCATCGGCAGGTAGTTCATTGGAGAGCATCTCTGCTCCAACTAGTGCATGTTTTTTGGAATCCACATTGGTTATTTCAACATCAATATCATGCAGTAAGCCAGCATAACCCCATAAATCTTCATCCTCGCCAAATTTTCTTGCGAGTCCTCTAAGAACTGCTTCGGAAGCAATACTATGTGCAATCATTTTGGGGTTGGAAATGTTCTTTTTTAAAAGATCGAGGTAGTAGCTGCGAGTATTCATAGGATTGAATTTTGAACGACAAAAATAAAAAAATTAACGTCAACTTGATGCAAGGTGTCATCCTGAGCGAAGCGAAGGATCTAATTATTAATAACCCAGATACTTCACTTCGTTCAGCATGACAAAGCAACAATCTATTTCTATATTAAAAATCAAAATGTTACACTTAGATCTAATTCGCGTTAAATTAGATTTAAAAAGATATTGGAACAATCGATGAATAGGGTTTTTATTGATTAACAATAATTTCCTAGACTTTGTATTTCGAATTTTCCCATTGTACATATTGGCTATTTACCTATAAAATCGATATAAACTGGCAAATGATCGCTAAAACCACCATGATATTTATATCCAACAAATGTGCGGAAAGGTTTTTCACCGATAAAAGCATCATCAGGTTCAAGCAAAAAATCGGCTTTAAACACCGAAGCGTTTTCAGGTGATGTATGTATAACCCTTTTACTATCAAGAAAACTATTTGAGATAATAATTTGATCGATCATTCCCCAAACACCTTGATATTTATAACTCCCCTGCCCGCTTGCCTTTAGCATTGATGAAATGCTTACAAGTCCTGATTTACAGGTATCGCTAATATTTGAATAAACCTTTAAACCATCAACCATTGGTGCGCTTTCTGGCTCATCGTTAAAATCGCCCATAATGAGAATCCGGGCATCCGGGTAAAATATTTTTATTGAATCAACCTTTTGTTTAAGCGTATTTGCTGCTGCAAAACGTCCCGATGTTGACTCCAACTCCCCGCCAAGTTTGGAAGGCCAATGGTTAACAAAAACATGTAGTGTATCTACACCACCTAGGACTCCTTTTGCATAAAGGATTTCTCGGGTTCTCCGAGTGGGTTGATCGGGGAAGAAAACACGAAAGAACTTTGATTCTTGTAGATCAAATAAATCATTCCTGTATAAAAGAGCAACATCAATTCCACGGGGATCGGGTGATTCCCTATGAACTATTCTATAATCATATTTAATCAACGGAGTTTCATGGGTTAATCGATAAAGAACAATGCCATTCTCAACCTCGCATAGACCAACAAACACAGGTGGATTCCACTCTCCAACAGCGATAATAGTTTTGTAGATGCCATTAATTTTCTGATTCATCTTATCCCAAGTCCAATGCCTTGCGCCCATTGGCGTAAACTCTTCATCTTGAGTAAGAGAATCATCAAATGAATCGAACAGATTCTCGGTATTATAAAACATTGCCCTATATTTTTTCACATCACCAGTTTCCTGTGCAGTGGAGAAGGCAATAACTATAAAAAATTGTAATGAGATGAGGATGGAAGTCTTAATCATATCAAATTTAGCAAGCTATTCTTTTCGTTCGTAAGCACCCAAATCAGGATTGGCATCCAATAAATGGCTAACGTTTTTCAAATCAATTGGATATTGAATTGAATATATCTGTAACCCTTTATCTTTTGCAGGACTTAAGGTGTCAAGTTGAAAATTGAGAGACCATGGGTCTTTAAATTTAGGGTTATCTTTGGTTACATTTAAAAATTTTGCAGGATCGGAAATATTATAATCATTAGGCACTTTTAGAATACAATGATCAAAGTTATAATTCATCGATGCTGAGACCAGTTGCCCTTTATAGGTATTATCTATTTCAAATTCTAGATCTTGACTTCCGTAGATAATGCAATTATTAAATAAAGCCTGTTCCAAATTTCGTGGTTCAACTAAAACAGGACCATCTTTTACAAGCTGATATATGTAATAATTATTAAGAAGGAGTGCTGGCCCTTTTCGTGAAATGTATTGTCCCCAATAATTTGCTATGGTGCAATGGTAGAATTTATATGACCCGCCAATAGTTAACGCAACACTTATTTGGCTTGCGTTTGAGAAAAGACAATTATCTGCTTCAATCTTCGAGCCTCGGGCGTATAGCCCAACAGAACTCATATTTTCAATTTTCGTGTTGCTAATCTTTAATGTTGGAGCATCTGTGGTAACACAGGTATCAACAATTACTCCATTAATCGCATTCTTAATTTCCGCCCACCGAATTTGATTGTTTTTACTTCCAGCAGAAAGCCATATTCCGCCCCACTGACCGGCTTTGTCACGATAAAACAGTTCCCTTCTATCCCCATCAAAAGTTACAGGATTTTCGTACTCTCCTTCTATTTTAAGAGATCCGGCTACTATTAAATGTGCGTTATTATGAAAATAGAGTTTAGTGCCTGCTTGAATTTTGAGTTCAACATTTGGTTTTATATAAAAAAAACCATAAATGAGATGTGGCTTATTGGGAGTAAGAACTGTATCCGAGCTAAGAGTTTCTGAATTTATAAGATTTACATCTTGTCCCCAAGCAACCAACTTAACATCCTGAACATTACCATTTGTTGTAAACACAACTGAATCGACAACAACCAATGGTGAATTCTGATTATTTGGGTCAACATTGACCTCAACAAACACAAAAAGGCTATCGTTTTTTCGAATAGTTACATTATCTACCCTATTGGCAGGTACTCCATCTACATTAATTCGATAATTAGATGAGTTACCTCCAGCCAATTCAATGGAAGAAATCCTTAAATCGTTGCTATTTTTATTATAAACCTTGAAATACCTAGTAGATGAGCCAATGGTTGTAAAAACCGTATCAAACATCACTGTATCCCTAGAGAATTTAAGTTTTAACGATGGATTAGAAGATATATCCTCTCTTTCGCACGATGCAAACCAAAAAATTAAAACTGGAAGAAATATAAAATATAGTCTATTCATAGTATTTTCATTCACATCAAAAGTAGAAAATATTTTCAGCATATCTTTTTCAAATATAATTTTGATACTTTTACTTTTTAAATTCTAAAATAGTTGCTATGAAAAAGGGAGTTACAAATTCCATTTTTATCATTTCAATAATCTCATTCATTCTTATTATGGCATGTTCGAAACGTCAAAAAGTTGATTTAATTGTGACAAATGCAACAATTTATACAGTTGATTCAACCTTTAGCACAAAACAGAGCATGGCTATTGGTAATGGTAAGATTATTGCTATTGGCACAAATCAAGAAATTGATTCAAAATATGAAGCATCGAATATTATAGATGCATCCGGAAAATATATTTTCCCTGGATTCATAGATCCTCATTGCCATTTTTTAGGATACGGAACTTCACTTAGCAATGCTTCCCTATCAGGGGCAAAAACATGGAATGAGGTTATTGAAAGATTAGTAGCTCATCAAAAAGAGTTTCCATCGGAATGGGTTCTGGGGCGTGGATGGAATCAGAATGAATGGGATATTAAAGAGTTTCCAACGAATGACTTACTTGATAAGGCATTCCCCAACAAACCTGTTTTTATAGTTAGAGTTGATGGTCATGCAGCCATTGCAAACTCTTATGCACTAAAAATGGCGGGCGTTACAGAATCCTCAAAGAAAGAAGGTGGTGAACTAATTAAAAAAGACGGAAAACTAACTGGTGTTCTTGTTGATAATGCTATTGAATTGGTAAGAGTAATTATACCTGAAATAGATAGAGCAACAAAGGAGCAAATACTATTAAAAGCTCAGGAGAATTGCTTTGAAGTTGGCTTAACCACAGTATCGGATGCTGGTATAGATTTACAAGATGTACTATTAATAGACTCCCTTCAAAAAACGGAGAAACTCAAGATGAGAGTCTATGCAATGCTTAATCCTACCGCTGAAAATTTCGACCATTTTCTTTCAAAAGGAATTTATTCAACAGATAATCTAACAGTTCGATCCATAAAACTTTTTGCCGATGGTGCTTTGGGCTCAAGAGGGGCATTATTATTACAACCATATACTGATGCACCAAATACGAAGGGACTTCAAGTAGAATCTACCGAAAGCCTATTAGCCAACTGCGAGAGAGCATTTAAAGCAGGTTATCAGGTTAACACTCATTGCATTGGAGATGCAGCCGTTCGGTTGATGCTAGACAATTATTCGAAATATCTTAAACCCAAAAACGATCTACGTTGGAGAATTGAGCATGCTCAAGTTGTAGATCCGCAGGATTTAAATAGATTCGGAGAGTATTGTGTAATTCCTTCGGTACAAACCACACATGCAACCTCTGATATGAACTGGGCAGATGAGCGCCTAGGCAATAGGGTAAAGTACGCTTATGCTTATCAGGATCTACTTAAGCAGAATGGTTGGTTGCCAAATGGCAGCGATTTTCCTGTTGAAGACATTAACCCATTATTCGGATTTTATGCAGGCATTAGCCGTAAAGATTTAAATGGATTGCCTGAAAATAGATTTCAAAAAGAAAATGCTTTGGACAGAAAACAAGCCCTTATGACAATGACAATCTGGGCAGCAAAAGCAAATTTCGAAGAATCCTTTAAAGGAAGCCTAGAGCCAGGTAAATGGGCTGATTTTGTAATTCTTGAAAAGGATTTACTAGTTGAGCCTGAATCAGATTTGCCAAAATCAAAAGTTATTAGCACTTTTGTTGCAGGAGAACTAGTTTATCAAAAAAAATAATAGCTTGCTATGGAAATCAGGCTTGCAGAAAAAACTAAACTGATTGAGGTACTTTATATAATCAGAGAATGCTCGAGGCAACTCCTCGAAAAAGGAATTAAGTACTGGAACAATAGCTTAGCTGATTATAATGACATCTCTGAAGATATTGCTAATCAATTTGTATATCTACTGGTTATAGATAGGGTTACTATTGGGACAGTTACAATTAAACCCGATAAATCGAACCCAAAAACTTTAGTAATTAGCCGATTGGCAATTTACCCCCCCTTCCAAAAAAGAGGATTAGCCCCCGAAGTTCTAAAATTTGCAGAAGATTTAGCCAGAAAGAAGGGATCAACAATACTTAAAGGAACTACACCTGTTGAGGATAAATCTCTTGGTCAACTGCTTGAAGAAAATGGTTTTATAAACCAAGGTTCTGAGAATGAAGTTCCTGATGAATTTATTAGTATTAAGTTCGAAAAAAGAATAGTCTAGTCTAACTTCATAATAGCATAAAATATCAAAAATCCTAATAATTAGGACTTTTGATATTTTATACTTGGAATGCGCTAAAAGTAAAAATTTAAGCCTCCACCAATAAAATTGTAAGCTGGATCAGTTAATCCAATCTCTGCTTCAAATATAAAACTCATATTCTTTCTAACACCTATTTCAAGGCCAAGTGGCAGCCATAGTAAGAAACGAGTTTTATCATCATTAAAATTAACATCAAGGTCAAGTCCCGAAGAAAATCTAATATCACTCTTTATAGGGAACGTGATATTTAAGGCACCATCTAAACCAAAATCACCAAATTGATGAGCACCAACAACAAACGACATTCTATATGGAAGAGCAAATTCCACATCGGCTCCAAAATAATCGGTTGTACCCAAAAACCCAGCCTTCACCGAAAAATCTATACCCTTTTTTATACCATAACCTCCATGAAGAAATAATATAAAATCTGAGTTTCCATTTATTAAAACACTGGGTTCAATACCCAAAGAGAAGGTCTTTGGTTTAAGTGTTTGACCTGTATTGAAAACCTGACTAAATGAACTACTCGCCATAAGAAGTAGTAACAAAAACAATAATCTCTTTTTCATTTAATAATAGTTAATTAGTTTACAAACAAAAATATGCAGTTTTTATGAAATATAAAAAAAAGAACCCCAGGGAACCACTCCTGGGGCTAAACAAACCACAAACTAAACATACTAATTAAACCTGAAAAAACTACAAGGTTATTGGAATACCTCTATAGAAATCAAGTATTTTGAGTCTTAATAAATATGAATATTTTGCATGAAGTAATTCACCTTGGGATCTAATTAGATTATCACGAGCTATTCCATAATCAATAGCATTTACCATTCCAAGGTTAAATTTCTCTTTACTTACCTCGTAAACTTCTTTGAACGAGGATTCTGCTTCTTTCAAAGATTCATATCTATCATATTCTGCTTTAACTGCTGCATATGCCTGCTGAACACTCTTTAAAAGAGTTTTATCAGATTCTTGAAGTTCAAATTTTGCATCTAAAACATCTATTTTAGCTCGACTAATTTGAGTATATCCAGTTAGTCTGTTAAGGATTGGAATATTTAACTGTAGTCCAACAAATTTCTGAATATTATCTTTAGCTTGCGATCTAAAAGAATATTGTGGATAAGCTATTTGATTTCCTCCTGCATCTGTAATTATTGCACTTTCTGAAAAAGATGTTCCAATCTGATAGGAAAGAATTAAAGTTGGAGAAATACTACCAATTGCCATGCTATATCTTTTTCGTGCGCTCTTAAGTCTATACTCAGCAATCTTAACCGATGGCATTGTAGAATGAGCAAAATCATAGTACTGATTTAAACTCATTGATATTGTATCATTTGTTAAAATAATATTATCTGTATTTATCTTAAAACCATCAAGGGTATCAAGTTCTAGCATTTGAGCTAAATCTAGGTATGCTGCATCCAATGAATTATTTGCAGCAGTTAGTTGGGCTTTTTCATTAATTGCTTGAGCTTGTATTTGTAAAAACTCAGTACTTGCCACATTACCTAATTCATATTGTGATTTCACTCGTTCGAGTTGACTCTTTGAAGTTTCAACTCTATTTATAGCCAAATTACAGTTTTCCTGCGCAAGTAAAACTTGTAAGTATTGTGTTGTTATGTTGATAGACATATTCTTCTTCAACTCTTCCACTCCTTCTATAGCAGCAAGTAAATCGAATTTCGCCCTCCTAATATTATTGAAATTACGTAATCCTTGAAAAATATCCATTTGACCATTAATCCCAGCACCACCCGATTTAACAGCAAATTTTTCGAATTTCGCCGTATACTGATTAAAATCAAAACCGTCAACATAGTTATAATTAGCATAAGTATTGATTGTAGGAGTTATATTGGCAATCGCTTGAATATTATCTTTTTCTAATCTTTCGGATTGTAAAACACTCCTTTTTATCTGAATATTATTTTGCAAAGCATAGCTAATGCACTCCTCCAAAGTCCATTTTTTCTGAGCAAAAAGAGTGGTAGTAGAGAGTAAAACAAAAACAGTTAGAAAATATTTAAAATGTTGTTTCATGGTTCGTATTTTTATCAGCAAAAAATATTCGTTTAATAACTACTAAAGAATTTCAATCATATCAATATCCAAATCATCCATTTCACTATACACTGGCAGTAATTGTTTTAAATAATTCAACATTCTAGTATTACTTGATGAATCTAGAGGAAAATTAGGCTTAATAGTTAGAAAAGGATAACAGTCTTCATTTAAACAAGAATCGGAATTGGAAAGCCCATAATCAAATGATTCATTATTATTGGCGGTGACAACTATAACACTTGATAGTTCACCCGCTTCAACTTGAGATTTCTCACGTGGAGGATTACTCGATGAGGGTTGCTCTGCATATGCCTCAACAAAACCGAAAATGAAGCATATAAAAGTCAATAATAGTATTTTGTATTTAATCATTTCTAAATTATTTAATTTCCATTTTTCTTTCTATAAAGCACCTGGATATGTGTGGCTCCAGTTCTTGGCGTGAAGATTTGAATTAACTCCCAGCCGCTATCATAGTTTGAGATTGAATTACGGAGTTGAATAATCTGCTCTAAGGTAGCATGCATTGAATCATCATCCGGTGAGGATTGACTATTTTCAATATTCCAGGGAAAGGATTCTACTCTAAAACTGTAACTCATTTTTTTCCCGCCAATAGTTAATGTAACATCAGCGACTTCATCCTCCCCAAGATTCGAAATTGGTATACATATCTCTTTCATAACTATAGTATTAGATTAATCGATAATATATTTATATAACACAGGTCGTCATGGTTTATTTATGTTATTTACAATTATGAAACACCCATATCCTGATTATTCACTTTAGTACACACCTAAAATATGGGCGTTTCATGGCAAAACCTTTTTCTTATTATTTTAGTTTGATGTTTTTATAGTAATCTAAATAATTCTATTAATCTTTTACAATACTTTTTTAACATTCTCTGTTACAATATGTCCATCGAATAGTTGTACAATTCGGTGAGCTTTTTCTGCATCGGTTGGTGAATGGGTAACCATTACAACAGTTGTTCCTTCGCGGTTCAATTCACTTAATAATTCCATAACCTCTTCACCGTTTGCTGAATCAAGGTTACCTGTTGGCTCATCGGCTAGGATTAGTTTTGGATTAGCAACAACAGCACGTGCAATAGCAACCCTTTGCTGCTGACCTCCAGAAAGTTGTTGTGGAAAGTGTTGTTTACGATGTGAGATTTTCATTCTTTCTAAAACTACTTCAACCTTTTTCTTACGCTCAGATGAAGGAACATTCATATATAGTAAAGGCAATTCAACATTTTCAAAAACAGTTAGCTCATCAATTAGGTTAAAACTCTGGAACACAAACCCAATGTTGGATTTTCTTAGATTTGTGCGCTGTTTTTCTTTGAACTTCGATACTTCAATGCCATTAAAATAAAAATCACCTCCGCTAGGATTATCGAGCAAACCAATAATGTTTAACAGGGTGGATTTTCCGCATCCTGAAGGACCCATGATAGCCACAAATTCCCCTTGTTTAATTTCAAGATTCACCTTATTTAAAGCTGTAGTTTCAACTTCCTCTGTACGGAAAACCTTAACTAATTCTTGTGTTTTAATCATAGTAGTAGATATTATTTTGTTTGTTAAAATATAGTTATCTAATTTTTCAACAATAATTTATCAACATTTCCAAAGTTATCATAACTAGAAACAATAACCTTTTCACCTGGTGTTAAGCCCTCAATAACTTCATAAAATCTAGGATTCTGACGATTAATTCTGATGTTACGCTTGGTTGCAAAACTACCAATAGGATCCACCACATATACCCATTGCCCACCTGTACTTTGGTAAAAACCTCCACGGTTTAGTAGAATTGCCCTCTGCGATTCGCCTAATTCAAGATTTATACGAGATGTTTGGCCTATCCTTATGTTATTAGGAACAGAATCGGTAAAAACCATATCAACTGTAAAACGACCATTACGAACTTCTGGGTAAACAGTTTTAATCTCCCCTTTGTACATTTTACTAGCAAATTCGCAATCGCCTGTTAAATTTCTTACAATTCTTGATATATAGTGTTCATCTACCTCAACCCTTAATTTGTAGGAATCTAGCACGTTAATTGTACCCATACGAATCCCCATACCTATTACTTGTCCAACCTCAAGATTAAGTGAAGCCAATTCACCCGTTACAGGAGCTCTGAATTCTAAGGATTCCAATCTTTTTCTAACAATCCTTGAGTTCATTTGCATTCTCTCATCTTGTTCCTCAAGTGTTTTAATTTGTGTTATGTTGTATATAGAATCCTTAATTGCGCTTTGGCGAAATAGACTTATCCTTTCACTAGTGAGTTCATAAGCCTCCTTCGAACGTTCAAACTCATCCTTTGATATATGCTTTTGTTCATAAAGAATTTTATTATTTCGATAGGTACGCTCTCTTTCTTTTAAATCAAATGAAAATTGTATTAACTGGCTACGTGTATCAAGAGTCTGCCTCTCCATTTGAAGCCTGATATTCCGAAGTTCATTGGTACTTCTAGAAACAGCTGCCTCATTATTCGAAATTTCTAAAATTAGGTTGGTATTACTAAACCGGGCGATTACATCACCCTTTTTAACCATGCTCCCCTCTTTAAGTATAATTTCCTCAACTCTACTTCCGCTCTCTGTTGCGTCAAGATAAATAGTATGAATTGGGGCAACTGTGCCAATTACAGTTATGTAATCTCTAAATAGGTCCTGAGTAACCTCCTCAATGGTTATCTTATCGACCTCAACATTAAGTTTTGAACTTTTATCACCAAAAGCCAAGTAATACGCAATAAGTCCTACAAAAACAGTAGTTCCTGTAATCCAAAGAATCTTTTTAAGAGTCCATTTCTTTTTTTGAATAACTTTATCCATCATAAAAGCATTTTCAGGTTTGTTATTGTTTAAACAGTTTATATGCCATAATTAACTATCGTTTGATAATTAATTATTTATCTTTTTTATTCGTGTAAAAATATCTTTATTAATGTTCGGTAATGCAACATCTCATGTTCGATTTCGCACACATAACTATCAACACATCTGTTAGTAATAGTTTTTTTATATATTTACCTCATATTACTTTTTATAAGGTTGCATATTTAATTATTTAAAATTAAAAAATTGCTAACAATGAATAAGAAAGCAGGAAAAATTTTAGTTGTTGATGATAATGAGGATATTCTTTTTGCCCTTAAACTGCTTCTTAAACCTCATATTGAACTATTACATACAACACCTAACCCTTCGGATATACCTGATTTGATGGGTAAAGAAACGTATGATGTTATCCTTTTGGATATGAATTTTACCAAGGATGCAATTAGTGGTCAGGAAGGCTTCTCTTGGTTAGAAAAAATTTTAAGTATAGATCCGAAGGCTATTGTTGTTTTTATAACGGCTTACGGCGATGCAGAAAAAGCCGTAAAGGCTATTAAGGCAGGGGCAACAGATTTTATATTGAAACCTTGGCAGAATGAGAAGCTTATTGCTACAGTTTCAGCCGCCATGAAACTTAAACGTTCCCAGCAAGAGGTTGACACGTTAAAGATGAAACAGCAAGAAATTAGCGAGGTTCTCGATCAGCCTTTCCATGAGTTTATTGGAAATTCTGAGGAGATGCGAAGTGTCTTTGCCACCATTCAAAAGGTTGCGAAGACAGATGCCAATGTACTAATACTGGGTGAAAATGGAACAGGGAAAGAACTTGTGGCAAGGGCTCTTCATCGAAATTCTCCTCGCTCAGGTGAAGTATTTATTAATATCGATTTAGGATCAATTGCTGAATCTCTTTTTGAGAGCGAATTATTTGGACACGAAAGAGGTGCTTTTACTGATGCTAAGAAGGAAAAACCCGGTAGGTTTGAGATTGCTTCAGGGGGTACACTTTTTTTAGATGAGATTGGTAACCTCACACTTGCCATGCAAGCAAAATTGCTTACAGTAATTGAAAGACGTGAAGTTATTCGAGTTGGTTCAAATAAACCCAAAAATATTGATGTGCGTTTGATTTGTGCAACTAACAATAATATCACCCAAATGACCTCCGAAGGTCAATTTCGACAGGATCTTCTTTATAGAATTAATACTGTTGAAATCCATCTTCCCCCGCTGAGAGAAAGACAAGGAGACATTTCGTTGCTTGCAAAACACTTTATTCTGATTTACTCTAAAAAGTATAAAAAGGACATCACTAATTTAAGTGCTGATGCCTTAAAAAAGTTGAATCTTTACCATTGGCCCGGAAATGTACGCGAACTTCAACATTCTATTGAGCGTGCAATTATTATGAGTGATTCAAGCATATTACAACCCGATGATTTCTTCCTATCAGCAACAAAGCAAACAAAAGCTGTGGGAGGCGATTTTGACACTTACAATCTTGAAGAGGTTGAAAAAGCGATAATCAATAAGGTTCTTAAACAATTCCAGGGAAATATTACTCAAGCAGCAACCGAGTTAGGTATTACACGAACATCGTTGTACCGTAGAATGGAAAAGTATGATCTATAAAAATTTCAGGTTTAACATAATAGTCAGGATAATACTGATTGCTATTACCATTTTTCTGACCTTTTATACATGGAAAAACTTTTTTATCACCCCAGTTCTAATTGGGGTAGCAATTATTATTCAACTTTATGCTCTTTTCAAGTACGTTGATAAAACAAATCGAGATCTTGCAAGTTTCTTAGAATCAATTAGATTTAGCGAATTTACCCGCTCATTTCAGGTGGAAGGAATGGGTCCATCCTTTGATGAGCTGAATAAAGCCTTCAATGATGTAATTAAAGATTTTCAAACCGTTCGTACCGAAAAAGAGGAGCATTTCCATTACCTACAAAGTATAGTTCAAAATATTGATGTAAGTATTATTGCATACCAGAAGGATGGCACCGTTGAGATGATTAATAAGGCAGCCAAGAAACTCTTTCAGATTAGCGGGCTAAAGAATGTAAAGCAACTTTACCAAATAAGTGGCGAACTAGTTGAAAAGCTATTAACTATTACTCCGGGCGAAAGTGCTCTTATTAAAGTGCAGCAAGAAGATGATTTGCTCCAACTTGCAATTAACAGCACAGAATTCAAGATTCACAATAAAACTATTGTGCTAGTTACTATAAAGAATATCCAGAGCGTATTGGAAGAGCAGGAGACTGAAGCATGGCAGAAACTTATTAGCGTGTTAACCCACGAGATTATGAATTCGATTACCCCAATTGCTTCGCTCTCATCAACCATTGATTTAATGATTAAAAATCTTCAGGAACTTAACCCCGAAGAGCCCGCTTCAAATCTAGATCCAGAAACCATTCAGGAGATTCAACAGGGTTTACAAACCATTCATAAACGCAGTACTGGCTTACTTCATTTTGTTAACACTTATAGGAATTTAACGCGGATACCAAAGCCTAACTTCAAAATTACTACCGTTAAAAATCTTTTCGATAATATTATCCCATTAATGAATGATGAGATAACCCAAGCGGGAATCTCGTTTCACAGTGAGATAGATCCATCAGATATTGAATTCTCAGTAGATATTGAACTTCTGGAACAAGTGGTGATAAACCTATTTAAGAATGCTATTCATGCTCTTGAAGGGGCAAAAAATCCTCAAATTACTATGAAAGCATTCCTAAATAAAAGGGGTAGAGTCACCATTCAGGTTGTTGATAATGGAGTGGGCATTCTTCCAGAAGTACTCGACAAGATCTTTATCCCATTCTTTACAACCAAGCCCAAGGGCTCTGGAATTGGGTTAAGCTTATCGCGGCAGATTATGCGCTTACATAATGGAAGCATAACCGCTTATTCCGTTCCTTCCCACGGAACAACTTTTACAATGACTTTTTAGTTCAAGAATATCTTTAGTTATATGTTTCCAATTGGCATTATCGCAAAATGCGATTAAAATGGATGGAATTACCAGAATGTGAAAATAATTGCAAATTCTTCATCAGCCTAAATACAACCGAGCGTATTTTACGAATTCAACGAAGTTAAATCCGCGCTAGCGGGTGTTATTACTTTTATTAGGTTCTGGTCTTTTAATTGACTTAATCGTTTTAAGTATAATCCTCTTTCTATCATTTTTCTTTTTTGACAAAGACACGTCCTTATTGACGACAATCAATTTTTTAGTCATTTTTCATCATTAGCGATCGGAGCAAAGAAACGTTTCTTTATCCCCCGTTAATTAAAAACTAAAATACGAAAAACTTTGGTTTCTACATCTCAGCCCAAATGGAATTTAGTGTGTTAGCTGTTGCTTTTTTTCTCTTTCAAGTCATTTTTCAATTCTTTCGTAATCTGCTTTACAAATTTGTCCTTGTCTTTTTTGGCTTCCTTAATTGTCGCTTTTATGTCTGCTGGAATAGTAAAATATTTGTCCGACCAAATGTAAACTTCCATAATTATAGGTAACAAGTCAATTCCTTTTTGTGTCAATCTGTACAAAATTTTTGCTTTGCTGTCGGGGTGTTCTAATTTTTCAATTATACCATTTTCTTCAAGTCCTTTTAGTCTTGATGCTAAAATGTTTGTAGCAATGCCTTCATCTGATTTTAAAAAATCATTGTAGGTGCTTTTTTTATTAAACATTAAATCCCTGATAATGAGCAACGACCACTTATCTCCAAATACGTCAAGTGAGCAACTCAATGGGCAATCTGACCTTTTTTTTATCTCTTTCATAAAAAATATTTTATTATTGACTTGCAATTTGCAAGTTAATAATTATCTTTGCACTTGCAAATTGCAAGCAAAGGTAAAAAATAAATTTAATATCAAAAAAATGAAACAGATGAACAAGGTATTTGAGCCATTTCAATTGGCAGGGATAACATTTCCAAACCGGATTATCCGATCGGCAACTTATGAAGGAATGAGTGAAACAGACGGCACGCCAACCGAGCAATTAGAAAAAAAATATACAGCATTAGCACAAGGGGGTGTCGGTGGAATAATCACCGGTTTTATTGGGGTTAACGAACAAGGACGTTCGGGTGCTCACATGTCATTGCTGAATAGCAACGAAAACATCAAAGCATACAAAAAAATAACACAAAAGATGCATGAGTTAGGCACGCCCATTATTGCCCAAATTAACCATTGCGGTGGACAAACGAAAGAAGAGGATACCAAGATGCCTGTAATTGCACCTTCAAAAATTTCCGATTATAAGGCTAAAGAAATGACTAAAGCTGAGATTTTGGAAGTAATAGAAGCATTTGTTCAAGGAATAAAAAATGCGAAAGAGGCAGGTTTTGATGGTGTGCAACTTCACCTAGCTCATGGATATTTACTATCAGAATTTGTTTCGCCAAGAATGAACAGGCGAACCGATGAATGGGGCGGAAACACCGAAAACCGTTTCAGAATAGTAAAAACTATATTTGAAAAAGCCAGAAAAGAAGTGGGTAATTATCCAATAATTGCAAAAATAAATGGTTATGAAACCCTGAAAAATGGAATGTCCATAGGTGAATCGGTTAAAATTGCCAAACTATTAGAACAGGTAGGTTGCAATGGCATTGAAGTCTCTAATGGAACAATAAAGGCTGGTTTGGCAACAATGCGCGGTAATGTTCCATGGCAAATGTTAGTGGCTCAAAATGAACGATTGAATAAAATGCCAGGGTTCGTAAAAAGCATTATCGGAGTGGTAGCCAAAAAATCATTTCCACAACCCCAGCCCAAACGCTTATACAATTTGGATGCAGCAACAGCCATAAAAAATGCGGTAAATATTCCGGTGATAGTAGTCGGTGGCATAACAAATATAAATGAAATTGAAACTATTATCAATCAGAATAAAAGTGATTTAGTATCTATGTGCAGACCATTTATTCTTGAAGCGGATTTGGTAAATAAATTCAAAACCGGAAAACAAACGCAGTCTAAATGTATTCAATGCAATTTCTGTATTATAGGAATTGAAAAAGCACCATTCAGATGTTATTACGGAAAAGTTCCCAATAAATCAGTGGCTTAATCTATTTTGTAGTCAATTGATAATCAATAGTTAAATAAAATAAATATGGAATTAAAGAATAAAACAATATTGATTACCGGTGGAAGTGCCGGCATTGGACTGGAAGCCGCCAAACAATTTATTGGAATTGGCTCAAAGGTCATCATCACAGGCAGAAGTCAGGATAAATTAGATACAGCTAAAAAACTGTATCCGAACTTGATTACTATAAAAAGTGATGTAGCAAATGCAGAAGATGCAATTTCGCTCTACAATCAAGTTAAGGAATTGGGCGGAATTGATATTCTTTACAATAACGCAGGTGTTGGCATGATGCCTTCAAATTTAGGTATCCCCAGCGACAAACATTTTGAAGGTGCTACCTACGAAATAAACATCAACTACTTGGCTATTATTCGGCTCAATAATCTTTTTTTGGATATGCTGAACTCAAGAAAGGATAGCGCAATTATCAACACCACCTCTGTTTTAAGCTATGTACCTTCGTTGCTTGACGTAACATACTCGGCGTCAAAAACAGCATTGGCGTTTTATACAAAGTCGCTTCGCGAACACTTGCGGATCGCAAACAGCCATGTAAAAGTGTTTGAGTTGTTACCACCTGCGGTAGAAACCGAATTAGTTGCCCATAAACAAATCAAAAAAATGAGCACGGAAAAATTGATAAAGGGATTTATCGCAGGATTGCAAAAAGACCAATACACCATTCGCATGGGCTACACAACCACTGTTTACATGATCAATCGACTTTTTCCAAGATTGGCATTCCGACTGATTAATCCGAAGAATTTATTTCTCCCCATGCTTAGGACAGACAAATTTTTGCATTAACAATTTTCATAAACAAGAATAAAAATGAAAGCATATACAATAAACCGCTACAGTAAGAAGGATAAACTTCAACTTGTTGAAGTTACCAAACCAGTTGTTAAAGAAAATGATGTATTGGTGCAGATACACGCCACAAGCATAAATCTGTTAGATGCCAAGGTAAAAAGTGGCGAATTCAAGTTATTACTTCCGTATAAATTTCCCTTGATTTTAGGACACGATGTGGCTGGCGTAGTAACGAAAGTCGGCTCAAAAGTCAGTCGTTTCAAAATGGGCGATGAAGTGTTTGCACGACCTGCCGATTTCCGTATCGGCACATTTGCTGAATACATCGCTATCAATGAAAACGATGTCGCCTTAAAACCCAAAAATATTTCAATGGAACAGGCAGCTTCTGTTCCGTTGGTTGCTTTAACGGTTTGGCAAGCATTTGTTGAAAAAGCAAAGCTCAAAAAGGGTCAGAAAGTGTTTATACAAGCCGGTTCGGGCGGTGTCGGAACGATTGCTATTCAGTTGGCGAAACATTTGGGTGCAACTGTGGCCACCACCACAAGTGCCAATAATTTTGAATTGGTCAAAAGTTTGGGTGCTGATATTGTGATTGATTATAAAACGCAAGATTTTGAAACGATACTCAATGAGTTTGATTTGGTATTGAACAGTCAAGACGAAAAAACACTTGAAAAGTCGCTGCGAATTCTGAAAAAAGGCGGAAAGGTAATATCCATTTCAGGTCCACCCGATGTGGCATTTGCTAACGAAATAGGCTTGAATCTATTTTTGAAATCAGCAATGTTCTTTTTAAGCCGAAAAGTCAGAAAACAAGCCAAACAACTTAGCGTTGATTACTCATTTTTATTTATGAAACCCAACGGAAAACAGTTGTCAGAAATTGGTTCGCTGATTGAAACGAGTGTTATTCATCCTGTCATTGATAAAGTATTTCCGTTTGAGCAAATGAACGAAGCAATATCCTACGTTTCAAGTGGTCGTGCAAAAGGAAAAGTAATTGTCAAGGTCAAGTAGACTGTCTGCGGTGATGGTCGGTAAAGTTGCAGCTAACGGTTTATGCTAACTTATGACTGGGAGTTAGAAGCATCAAGTCTATCCCCCGTTAATGCAAAAACGAAGATAGGAATTACTTTTCCAACCTTCGTTTCTGCCCAGCTTAAATATAGCAGCTGTTAGGGTACGTAAATTACTTATAAAAAGGTAAAGCCGATTCTACGATTAAGACCTTTTTCGAATATTCTAATCAGAGTCGAAAGTTGAATATTTCCTTTTCCGTTTTCAATTTTCGAGATGTAACTCTTCTTTGTCCCTGATTTCTCGGCCAATTGTTCCTGGGTCATTTTAGATGCTTTTCTTGCTTCTTTAAGCATTTCGCTCACAATGAACATTTGTGCCCGTTCTTCGTACTCATTTCGGCTCTCTGTTCCGATTTTTCCGTGTTCAACCTCTAACAGCTCGTCAAAAGTCTTAACTCCTTTATATTTATTCATGATTTGTGTTTTTTAAGTTCAAAATACTCTTTCTTTATCCGCATTGCTCTGTCAATCTCTTCCTTTGGTGTTTTCTGTGTCTTTTTCTGAAATCCATTAAACAATACAACTATTCGTCCCTCGTCAAAGCAGCAGAAAACTCTATAAATATTAGATTGATATTCAATTCTAATCTCAAAGAGTCCGTCATATCCGCTAATCGGAGCAAGAAATTTATCAGGTACTCTATCTACCTGTTTTATCAACTCGAATACATACTGAATCTTGGTTTTAACCTTGTCGTCAAGCGTTCTGTAAAAATCCAAGAAGTATTCTTTATGAAATATTATCTTTCTTGTCATGCTGCAAAGTTATCTTAAAAGATAACATAATCCAAATATTCTAACAGGAAAGTGGGATGTCATTTTATGTACCCCAACGTTCCCGTGGTTTGGCACGCTGGGGAATTAACCGCCAGTGTCCTTATCCCACGTTAAACTTTTACTAAAGTACTAAAAACCTGCTTATCTGCGCATCAGCCCCAATATTTTAACCACGTGTTGACAAACGTAATTTTGCAAAACTATTCATCTTCAATGGGCAATAGAAGCCTGACAAATCTTGCAAATTCTATACTATACTCTCCATAATTTGTTATATTATCTACACTAACAGTTTCTTTCATAAATTTATGACCAATTATACCCTCCTTAAATGATTTTCTATAGAAAATCAACCAATCCCTTAGCTGTTTAGGATCTTTGTATTTAATCTTATCCAAAAAGGTATAGTTGTTATTGATAAATGCATTTAATTTATGTGGATTGTTTAGATGTTTCACTATTGAATAATAATCATCAATTTTGTTTAGTAAATTCAAATATTTATAACTAAAAGTTAATACTCTCTGAACATCATTTGGTTCTTTTAATTCCTCATATCTTCCAACAGGCTCATAGATTAAATTTAATTCAGGGTACTGAATTGCTAATGTATTAATAGCAATCATTTCTTCAGTTAGTTTACTTTTTAGTTCTTTCCTTTTATCTTTTCGCCCAAGTAAATGTATTATTGTTAAAAAGATATTGAAACAAAGACTAAGAATAAGAGTAAGATTAATTCCTGTGTCAGTAGTATTCATAATTATCAGTTTTTATACTATGGTTTCTCATTATGTTTGCCGACTTATTTATACACACACCAAAAGTATATTCACACATTAAAATTTAATGTATACATATACTTTCAGCTAACTTTTTAATTCTACTAAAATAGTAAATAAGCTAAACATTCCTTAACGGATGGGATGATTTTATTCCGATTGGATATTTATTAAAGGTTGCCATTAACCAAACCAGCTAAAGGATTCTGTTTTATTTGCGTTGCTAGCGGTTTGGTTTTGGGTAGTGGGAAGGGTTGTTGTGGTTGGGTATCGCAAATTGCGATAGTTTGGGTGCTTTTTATGTTGGGTTGGTGAGGGGTTGTATAAAAATGTTAATTTTTAACCGCAATGGGCGCAAAGAGGAAGACGCAAAGGTCGCAAGTGCTTATTAAACAGCATATTTTACTTTTGCGAACTTTGCGAAACCTTTTAATACTTTGCGGTTAATTTTCTTTTTGGGCAACCCTTTTGAGTAAAGTATTAGGTTTTGTAGGTATCTATCTAATACACCTCTTTCGCTATTTTTGCAATATTATCCGATTTACCCATAGTATAAAAATGGATTGAGGGTACACCCTGACGTTTCAACTCCTTGGCTTGCTCTATAGCCCATTTAACGCCAACTTCCTTAACGGAGCGGTTATCGCAACACTGCTCCATCTCTTTTACTAAATCCTGTGGGAGTTCTACGTTAAATACTTTTGGGAGTATGCTTAGATGCTCTTTAAGTGAAACGGGTTTGAGCCCTGGGATTATGGGGACGGTAATTCCGATATTACGGCAAGCCTTTACAAAGTTGAAATAACTTTTATTCTCAAAAAACATTTGTGTAACAATGTAATCGGCCCCAGCGTCAACCTTCTCCTTTAAACGTTGAATGTCTGAAAAACCATTTGGAGACTCGGCATGTTTCTCGGGATACCCAGCAACTCCAACACAAAAATTGGTGGGGTTTGGTTTTTCAAGAGTTTCATCCTGATAGTTTCCATGGTTCATGGCAATTACCTGTTTCACCAAATCTACAGCATACCTATGACCACCTATTTTAGGCTCAAATTTTCCAACTATTTTATCGGCATCGCCCCGAATTGCTAGAACGTTATGGATTCCCAAAAAATCTAGGTCAATTAGTGCATCCTCCGTTTCTAGCTGGTTAAATCCGCCACAAATAATATGCGGAACGATATCAATTTTATACTTATGCTGAATGGCGGCGGCAATTCCAACCGTTCCTGGTCTTCTTCGGAGAACCGTTGGGATTAGCGTACCATTTGAAGATGGTTTATAGACAACCTCCTCACGATGATATGTTACATTGATATAAGCAGGGTTAAATTCCAAAAGCGGATTGATCGTATCAAAAATTGTCTGAAGTGTACTACCCTTTAATGGGGGAAGTAGTTCAAATGAGAACAGTGTTGATTTAGAATTGTTAATGTGATCGATTACTTTCATAGTATTTTTAGTTATTAGTTATTGAATATTAGTTACTGGCTATTAATAACTAATAACCAGTAAATGATAACCTTATTTATAATTCAAATATGTTGGAAAGAATTTCTCCGTTTCCTCAATGCTCAATTCCATACGTTTTGCATAATCTCGAACCTGATCGATTCCAATTTTGCCAATATTGAAGTACTGAGAATCGGGATGTGAAAAATAGAACCCTGAAACAGAGGCTCCCGGCACCATTGCTAAATTCTCAGTTAACCACATTCCAGTATTTTCGGTTGCATTCAGAAGTGAGAAGATAAATTCTTTACCACGATGATCGGGACATGCAGGATAACCAGGTGCTGGACGAATTCCTCTATACTTTCCATACAGTAACTCCTCTGTTGATAGATTCTCGTTGGAACTATATCCCCAAAACTCCTCACGCACCTTTTGATGCAAGAGTTCGGTAAACGCTTCAGCAAATCTATCGGCAAGTACTTTTGATAGTAAGGCATTGTAATCATCCAATTTATCTTCATAAACCTTTGCTAGTTCATCAGCCCCAATGCCTGCTGTTACTGCAAAGAGCCCAATCCAATCCTTTAACCCTGAATTTGTGGGTGCTATATAATCGGCTAGGCATAAGTTTGGTTCACCGCCTTGCTTTTGCTCCTGATTACGTAGCTGTGGAATTGTTGATATTACCGAATTCCTACTTTCATCATTATAAACTATTATATCATCACCATCCGATGAAGCAGGTAAAATACCAATTACCCCTTTTGCTTTAAGCAACTTCTTACTAATTATTATATCAAGTAGCGCATTTGCATCATCATATAGCTTACGAGCCTCCTTCCCTTTTACAGGATCGGAGAAAATAGCTGGGTATTTACCGTTTATATCCCATGAATAAAAGAAGAAAGTCCAATCGATATACTTGCGAATCTCGTCGAGTGGATATTCATCAAAAGTGACTATCCCTGTTTTTTTAGGCTGAGGTGGAGCGTAGGTATTCCAATTTACTTTAAATGAGTTTGCTCTAGCCTTTTCAATAGGAATTGATTGAATGGTATTGCCTTTATAACCCTCCCTTAAAACCTTATATTCCTTTTTGAACTGGGCTGTGTACTCATCCTTAGTTTTAGCATTGATTAAGCCAGAAACCACGCCTCCTGCTTGCGATGCATCTTTTACATGAATAACCGCATTGCTGTAATTTGGATCTATCTTTAAAGCAGTATGAAGTTTTGAGGTTGTAGCACCACCAAGTATTATAGGAATCTTAAGTCCTCTGCGCTCCATCTCACTGGCTACGTGAACCATCTCCTCAAGAGAAGGAGTGATTAATCCGCTAAGTCCTATTATATCTGCTTTCTCTGCAATTGCTGCTTCAATTATTTTTTCGCAGGGAACCATAACACCAAGATCGATAATTTTGTAGCCATTGCATGAAAGTACTACGCCAACAATATTCTTTCCAATATCGTGAACATCACCCTTTACAGTTGCAAGAACTATTGTACCCCCAGATTTAACCGATTTGCCATCGAGTTTTTCTTGCTCAATAAAAGGTTGCAAAATAGCCACAGCGGCTTTCATCACCCTTGCGCTTTTTACAACCTGAGGTAGAAACATTCTTCCTGAGCCAAATAAATCGCCCACCTCCTTCATTCCATCCATCAATGGACCTTCAATTACCAATAGGCCAGACTTAAGTTTGCTTAATGCCTCTTTAGTATCAACCTCAATAAAATCGGTTATACCCTTTACTAAAGAGTGGCATAAACGCTTTTCAACAGATTCATCTCTCCACGCCGCTTCCTTAACACTATCAATTTTCTCCTCCTCAAAACTTTGAGCAAATGTTAAGAGTCGTTCGGTTGCATCCTTTCGGCGGTTTAGCACCAAATCCTCAGTTAATTTGAGTAGATCGGGATTAATTTCGGAGTATACTTGCAACATGCTTGGGTTAACAATACCCATATCCATACCTGCATTAATTGCATGGTAAAGAAATACTGAGTGAATAGCCTCCCTTATGGAATTGTTTCCCCTAAAAGAGAACGAAAGATTGCTTATCCCACCACTAATTTTAGCATACGGCAAATTCTTCTTTATCCATTTACAGGTCTCTATAAAATTTTGGGCATACCCTGAGTGCTCTGCAATACCAGTTCCGATTGCAAGTACATTCGGGTCTATAATAATATCGGCTGGGTTAACGCCTGCCTTTTCGACTAGAAGTTTATAACTTTTCTCAGCAATCTCAATCTTACGTTGAGTAGTATCCGCCTGACCCTTCTCATCAAAAAGCATAACAACCATTGCAGCACCATACCGCTTTATGCGTTTAGCATTTTGGATGAATTGCTCCTCTCCTTCCTTTAAACTAATTGAGTTTACAATTGCCTTGCCTTGAATGCACTTCAATCCAGCCTCAATAATTGAGAATTTGGAAGAATCAACCATAAAAGGTACTTTGACAATATCGGGCTCAGTTGCGAGATAGTTTAGAAAAGTTCTCATGGCCTTTTCACCCTCAATTAGGGCATCATCCATGCATATATCAATTACCTGAGCACCATTATCAACCTGCTCACGAGCCACAGAGATGGCTTCCTCGTACTTGCCCTCGGCAATTAGCCTAGCAAACTTCTTCGATCCTGCAACATTAGTACGTTCCCCAATGTTTACAAAATTGGTTTCAGGTCTTATAACAAGCTCTTCAAGTCCACTCAAACGAGTATACTTAGGCAATTCAGGAACTTCACGTGGTTTATACTTACCTACAAGATTTGCAATCTTTTCAATATGCAAGGGCGTTGTACCACAGCAGCCTCCTACAATATTTAGCCAGCCATGCTTTAGCATTTCTTCAACAATGGATGCCATCTCCTCTGCGGATTGATCGTACTCACCAAGTTGATTTGGAAGACCAGCATTTGGATGTGCACTTACAAGAAAATTTGTTGAACCAGCTAACTCCTCAATGTATGGTGTTAATTGCTGAGCGCCCAAAGCGCAGTTTAACCCAACGCTAAGCAAAGGAAAATGTGAGACTGAACACAAGAATGCAGAAAGGGTTTGACCCGAAAGGGTTCTTCCACTAGCATCGGTAATGGTTCCCGAAACCATAACGGGTATTCGCTCCCCTGTTTTTTCAAAAACCTCATCGATAGCAAAAAGAGCAGCTTTCGCATTTAGCGTATCAAATATAGTTTCAACTAGAAGAATATCTGCACCACCTTCAATCAACCCCTCTGCCTGCTCGGTATAAGCTAATACCAAATCATCAAATGTAACTGCTCTATAGGCAGGATTTGAAACATCAGGTGAAAGTGAAGTTGTTCTGTTGGTTGGGCCAATAGACCCCGCAACAAATCTTGGTTTTGATGGATTTTTTTGAGTAAACTCATCACACGCCTTACGCGCTAGTTTTGCAGCTGCAACATTTATCTCTTTAACCAATTCTTTTGTATCATAATCTCCCTGCGAGATGCTCGTAGAGTTAAAAGTATTAGTTTCGATGATATCTGCACCAGCAGAAAGGTAATCACGATGAATCTGAGATATAATTTCGGGTTGAGTAAGAACAAGCAAGTCGTTATTGCCCTTTAAAGATTTATGATGATTCTTAAACCGATCACCCCTAAAATCCTCTTCGGTTAAACGATACCTTTGAATTAACGATCCCATTGCCCCATCGAGGACTAGAATTCGTTCTTTAAGGATTTGATTTAATGTTTGATTGACATTTTGCATATTATATGTATTTAGTTAGTTTTTGTTAGAAGTTTGAAGTCGGAAGATTGAAGTCCGAAGTCCAAAGTCCGAAGATTAAAGACTCCCTTCATTATTCATTATACTCTATCTTTCCTGTATAAGCAATAAATAGATTTAATTTTGTAATAAGATCCTTAACTTTAAGTAACGACGATAGTTTCACCTTGGCAATCACCCACCGATGGTCACGTCCATTATATTTCTCGATTATCTCCTCGATTCCAAAAATGCTTAAATCAACAATATCGTGATAACGTATAAACACTTCAAGCATAACATCTGTTGAGTATTCGGGGCAATTAAAATATTTTCGCTTTTTGTACTCATAACGATAATCGTGGAATCGAGCTGTAATATCACTTAGCACAGCAGAACCCGTGGGATGACCTCCTGCGCCCTTACCAAACATAAACTGTTTTTCGTAGAAAGCACCTTCAATTACAACACCATTGTACTCATCTTCAACATTATATATATAATCGTCAGCTGATACAAATGTAGGCATTACGAATAGTGTAAGGCAATTCTTTCCAAACTTAGTTAGTGTTGCAACCAGCTTAATTTTCAGCCCTTTCTCCTTTGCGTAACGAATGTCGTGAACGGAGAGGTTGTGAATGCCATAGTTAAAAGCATCATTCGGATGCACGTATGTTCCAAAACCGTGTACAGCAAGAATTACAAGTTTGAAAAGCGCATCAAATCCCATTACATCAAAGGAAGGATCACTCTCGGCAAATCCTAACTCTTGTGCCTTTTTTAGGGCTAAATTATAATTATCGCTGTGCTGAAAAACCCTTGAGAGAATGTAGTTTGAAGAACCATTTAGTATTCCCCTGATTGATAGCAGTAAATCATTATCATAGTACTCCTCAAGGTTACGAATGATAGGTATACTCCCACATGCAGATGCATCGTAGAGTAGAGCAACCCCCATCTTTTCCTGAATTTCAATCAACTCTTCGAGATGATGCGAAAGCATCGTTTTATTACCCGAAACAACGCTCTTCCCTTGAAGTAATGCTGCTTTTACTATACGATAAGCATCATCAGCATTATCGATTAACTCAACAACCAGATTAATTTCTGAATCATCAAGAATATCATCAGGATTGGTGGAAAAAAACTTACTATTCAGGGAACGCTCTTTAAAGGCATTTTTAATGCAAACCTTTTTTATTCGAGCCTTTGTAGTAGGCGAATTCTGTAGCACATGATATAAACCTGAACCTACTGTTCCAAACCCAAAAAGACCTATTACCTGAGTGGTTTCGCTGTATGATGATTTTATTTTTTCTACTTTATTATCAATTATTTCTATTGTTTCCATTTTACTCTAGATTTAAAAACTTCTTAATAATGCTTGTAAGCTGCTCGTGTTCAATTAAAAATCCATCGTGACAAAAACTTGAATGGATTTCAGCATAAGTTGCATTTGGAATCATTGCAGCCAGATGTTTTTGCTCTTCAATAGGAAATAGAATATCGGAATCGATACCAACAACAAGGGTTTTTGCGTTAATTTGGCTAAGCGCTTTTTCCACGCCCCCTCTATTTCTACCCATATTATGAGAATCAAGAGCCTTAGTCATAGTATAATATGAATAGGCATCAAACCGTTTTATCAGTTTTTCACCCTGATAGGTTTGATAGGTATCTGCCCTAAAACCATCCAAAAGATCAGTTGATTCATCCTGCTGTGTTAAATTATAGCTGCTTCTACCACGATAACTAAGTAGCGCAATACTGCGCGCTGCTTTCAGACCCTCTTTACCTCCGTCAATCTCCTGATCTCTAAAAGTTGAATCCGCTAGTAGTGATAATCTCTGTGATTGACTAATAGCAATCACCCAAGGGGAAGTTTTGGCAGAACAAACTATTGGCATAAGATTCTCGGCCGTTCCGGGATACATGTATTCCCATTCTAAAAGTTGAAAGCCACCAATTGAACCACCTATCAAAACCCAAATTTTTTTAATTCCAAGTTGCTCTTTCACCTTTTGGTGAACTTCTGCCATATCCCTGATTGAAATTAATGGGAATGTTAGCAGGTAAGGTTTTTCAGTATCAGGGTTAATAGACATTGCGCCAGTAGTGCCATAGCATGAGCCAAGAACATTAACACAAACAATTGGCGTTTTATTGGGATCAAACAACCATCCCTCGCCAACTAAACCTGGCCACCAATCAACAGGGTTGCTATTTGCAGTAAAAGCATGGCAAACCCAAACAATTTTATCAAAATTCCTCTCGATATCTCCAATTACATGATACCGAACATTAACATCCTTAAGGGTTTCACCACATTCAAGTTGTAGGCTATCTATTCTGAGATTGGATTCTATTATCTTCATAAAAATTAATAATGTTTATCAAAAGTTAAGTACTTCGAGTTTTGAGTGCCTAAAATGCCTAAAGTTTAAAGGTTGAAGCAAATATGAATTCCTCGTTTTCTAAATACTTTAGGCACTTGAAGTACTCTAGGCACTTATTTCTCCTAAAGCCTCCTCAAAATCAGCAATAATATCATTGATATGTTCAATTCCTACTGAAATTCTTAAAAGTGTAGGTTGAACTCCCGCGGCTAATTGCTCCTCATCGGTTAACTGCTGATGAGTAGTCGCAGATGGCTGAATTATCAATGTTTTAGCATCGCCAACATTAGCCAAATGGCTAACTAATTTAAGATTATCAACAACTTTAGTTGCATTCTCTTTAGAACCCTTAACTATTATTGAAAGCATTCCTCCAAAACCATTTTTCAAATATTTTTTAGCAAGATGATAGTAAAGACTACTTGGTAATCCAGGGTAATTAACCTTTTCAATTTTAGGATGATTCTCAAACCAAGTTGCTAATGCTAAAGCATTCTCGCAATGACGCTGAACCCTTAATGAAAGAGTCTCCAGTCCTAGTATGAACTGAAAGGAGTTGAATGGGCTAATTGCTGGACCAAAATCCCTCAACCCTTCTACCCTTGCCCTTGTGATAAATGCAATATTCCCAAACGGACTATTTGCTCCAAAAGTATCCCAAAAAACGAGTCCATGATAACCTTCGGATGGTTCAGTGAATTGAGGAAATTTTCCGTTCCCCCAGTTAAAATTACCACCATCAACAATAACACCGCCAATGCTTGTACCATGTCCACCAATCCATTTTGTAGCCGATTCTACAACAATATTAGCCCCATGCTCAAGTGGTCTGAAGAGATACCCTCCACCAGCAAATGTATTATCAACAATTAAAGGAATATCGTACTTCCGAGCAAGGTTGGCAAATTGTTCAAAATCGGGTATGCTAAAACCCGGATTTCCGATAGTTTCTAGGTATATCGCTTTTGTTCTGCTATCAATTAGCCTTTCATACTCATCTACACTTTCAGATTTTGCAAAACGTACCTCAACTCCAAGGCGTTTAAATGATACCTTAAACTGATTGTATGATCCTCCATATAAATGGGATGTGGAGACAAAATTATCGCCAAACTGTAGGATGTTATTCAGTGCAATAAACTGAGCTGCATGACCCGATGATACCGCTAAAGCAGCAACGCCACCTTCGAGTGCTGCTATACGTTTTTCGAAAACATCGGTGGTGGGATTCATCAAACGTGTATAGATATTCCCAAATTCCTTTAATGCAAATAGGTTTGCTCCATGTTCTGAACTCTTGAATAGGTAGGATGTTGTTTGGTAAAGAGGTACCGCTCGTGATAGGGTTATTGGATCAACTACTTGCCCTGCATGTACCTGTAATGTTTCAAAACTATAGTTAGTATTCATTTTTGTCAAATTTAAAATTTCTGTTTTTTATTCTTGCCTTTAGAAAACTAGTTGGGAAATACACAACCAGCATTTTGCATTGATACCAATGCGTATACCATGCCCCTTGGGCAAAATGTATTAGATTATTTACTACCGCATTCGACCGAAGCGGCGCATTCGAATGGCAAGATTCTCTTTGATTAAAGAGGAAGTAATAAAAAACGTTTGACAGTTGATTAATACCAACCCAAAACTGAAAATCGTAAAATTTGATTTCATTGTATAAGTTTTAGATTTATAATTCCCCTTTCGGGGTCAGGTTTTAGCACCTTGCTTTGGTGGGCAGGTTGCTAGAGGTTCTTCGAGCCTGTTCTCTCCGCTCTTCTCTATAATTCTAACCCTTCTTTTTACAGAATGGTCGAAATAAGCGTTACAAATATAACCATTTTTTATAAATTCATACATTTGCCAAATATTTTTTTCCTACTTTATGAATTTTAAGGCAGTAATATTCGATATGGATGGGGTGCTAATTGATAGCGAACCATTACATATTAGTGTAGAATCTAATATGCTAAAAGAGTTAGGTGTTCCTTTGAAACAAGAAATGTATGCAAGATTTGCAGGAACAACCAGCTTAAGTATGTGGAATGCTATAGTTAAAGAGTTTAAGTTGGATAAAAGTCCCGAAGAAATATCTGCGGAAAGTAATCGTCGATTTATTTCCGAACTTTTAAATTCCGATAAAGTTCAGCTCTTTGATGGTGTTAAAGATGTATTATCAAATCTAAAGAAAAAAGCGATACCCGTTGCCTTAGCATCTTCATCGAATAAAGATATTGTGAATGCCGCATTGGGCAAATTTGAACTGAATCAATACTTTAATGCAATAGTTACAGGAAGTGATGTTCAACACTCAAAACCGCACCCTGAAATATTCCTCACCGCTTCACGAAAACTTAAAATTCCTCCCTCTTATTGTGTTGTGATTGAAGATTCTCCAAATGGTGTTAATGCAGCACTCACAGCCGGAATGGGTTGTATTGGATTCGCATCGAATAAAAACCATCACGACATAAGTCATGCAACATGGATAATTAAATCGTTTGGGGAGTTTAATTACGGGTTAGTGTGAACCCCCTGCCCCCTGAAGGGGGTTAAGAAAAAAGAGTATTTCACTAAAAATTGAATATGCCACAACTTACCGATACAGTTCAACGTTCGATGTTTTATGGGGCTAAACCAGAAGTATTTAGAAAAGCAAAGGTTTTACGTGCTAATATGACCCCATCCGAAATAAAATTAAATGAGAAATTGAGAAATAATCAAATCTTAGGATTAAGGTTTAAAGCACAACATCCAATTAATCAGTTTATCGTTGATTTTTATTGTCATCCTCTAAGGCTAGTAATTGAGGTTGATGGCGAAATCCATGATCTAAAAAGCGCAAAGGAGTATGATGAGAATAGAACTTTAGAATTGGAAAAACTTGGTTTAAAAATAATTCGCTTCACCAATAAAGATGTAACAGAAAACATTGATACAGTAATAGATAAAATAACACATATCTGTAGAACAATAATAAAAAGAGAATATTAGTTTTACTTTGACAAATTAGAAAATCACACGAAAAATCAACCTAATTTACCCCTATCCCTAAAGGGTGTAGGTTGATTTTTCTGCTTTCTTCCTAATGGGAAAGGGTAAAAAGTGCAACGAACTAGGCAAAGTCAAAAATCAAATACAATCCAAACCCGTCAAAGTAAGAATATCATCAAAACACCTGTAATAGCCAATTCTTAGCCCCCTTCAGGGGGTTGGGGGTCAAATCCACCCCAAACCCACCACAAAAATCACACACTCTTTCAATAATCTTCACCCTATTCAAACTTCTGATAATCCAAATCTTTGCTTCTATCGGGAAACTCAACAGAAATTTTATTTTCTAATTATTTCAAACTTTTGAATAATTTTAGGGAGAATTAATCAGTTATTACTGAAACATAAAATTCTTAAACCCAAATCCATGAAGCACTCAGCGATTATTTTCATTCTAATGCTAGCATTATTAACCGATGCTTGCATTACAAACTCTTTTGCTCAAACAAACTCTCAGAGAGGCTTTAACGCCCCAAGACTGATGGTTAAAGACGAAACCTCTCAAGGTTCGGAATACCCACTAGAACTTAGCAAATTTGATGTTTCAGTAATCGTTGTTGGAAATATTGCTACAACTACTATGGAAATGACATTTCATAACTCTACCTATAGAGTTTTAGAGGGAGAACTTGTTTTTCCACTTGGCGAAGGGCAAACTGTATCGAGGTTTGCACTTGATATCAATGGAAAACTCCGTGAAGGAGTTGTTGTTGATAAACAAAAAGGACAGCAAGTATTTGAGGCAGTAATAAGAAAAAACATCGATCCAGGACTTCTAGAAAAAACACAAGGAAATAACTTTAGAGCAAGGGTTTACCCTATTCCTGCAAATGGGTACAAAAAAGCCCTAATTGCCTTCGAAAGCGAACTTTCGTATTCTAAAGACGGTTATTTATACCTTCTCCCAATGAATTTCGACAACAAAATTGGCGACTTTAACCTTCATATAGAAGTTGTTAACCAAGATATTGAACCAACAGTTAGCAAGAATGAATTTGAAAATATTAAGTTTAAGCAATGGCATAATTCATACATCACAGATTATCAGCAACAAAATTATCTTCCAAATAAGCAGATTGGTTTTACAATCCCTTTCCAAAAGTCAGGCAATATAACCTATATAGACAAAGGCAAAGTTGACAAAGACAACTACTTCTACCTTAACATCTTTCCAAAGAATGAGGAGAGGGTAAAGGTTTTACCAAAGAAAATTACGATGCTTTGGGACGTTTCCTCATCTATGAAAGATAGGGATATTGATGCTGAAATTATATTGCTTAAAAAATACCTCAACAAAATTCAAAACACAGAAATTGAATTTGTTCCATTCTCAAATGATTTAGAATCAACGAAAACCTACAAAATAGCAAATGGCAATATCGATGAACTTTTAAAAGATATAAATGGTTTAGTTTACGATGGTGGGACTCAACTTGGCGCCATTGATCTCAATAAATTCAGCTGCGATGAATTCTTACTCTTTACTGATGGTGTGAGCAATTTCGGTAAAAATGAAGTGGTGCTTTCAAAAACTCCTGTAATTGCAGTATCTTCATCCCAAACAACCGAATATTCCTACTTACAGTATATTGCATCTGCCACGGCAGGTATTTATATCAACCTAAAAAAGATAACAGCGGATCAAGCACTAGAATTCTTAGTAAAGCAAAAACTACATTTCATTTCGGCCGAATTTGAAAAGAATCAGATATCTAATGTTTACCCATCAGCACCAACCTATTTTACAAATAACTTTTCTGTATCAGGGAAACTACTGGCTAATGCGGCTAATATCAAGCTGAACTTTGGATTTGGTAAAGAAATTGTTCACACCGAAACAATTGCAGTAAACTCAAATAATATTTCCGACAAAGGTCTAATTGAACGAGTATGGGCTCAAAAACGGATAAACGAGTTGAGTCTGAACCCCTCAAAAAACAATGATGAGATTACTGCTGTTGGGAAAAAGTTCTCAATTGTCACCTCTAACACATCACTAATTGTACTTGATAGGGTCGAGGACTATGTTCAATATAAAATCACCCCTCCAGAAGAGCTAATCGAAGAATATAACAACATGATTGGCAAACAAATAAATGATGAAAAAAGATCAGTTCGCGATCACATTGATCAGGTAGTAAATCAATTCAACCAAAAAGTTGAATGGTGGAAGAAAGATTTCAAAGCACCAGATACCCTAAATATCAAAAAAGGTAAAGTTACACAGAGCAATATATACCCCCCTCGTCAATATTCAACTCAAACAAAAACTATTTCTGGCAGAGTTATATCTAATGAAGATGGGATGCCAATTCCAGGGGTTTCCGTTGTAATAAAAGGAACTAATGTTGGAACTATTACCAATGTAGATGGTAATTTTCAACTTATCGTACCTATTAATGCAATTCTTCAGGTTAGCTTTATTGGTATGAAAACTACTGAGGTAGATGTCTCCAATTTAATTAATCTCGAAATTACCATGGAAGCTGAGAATGTTTCTTTAGATGAAGTTGTGGTTACTGCATTAGGTGTTAGTAGGGAAGAATCAAGAGATGAAGCAATAACCGAGGTGGTAGCTGATGAAGTTTCGGTAGAAACAAATATGTCATTAAAACAAGATAAATCAGTAGATATGCAAACTCCCCACCCTTCCATTGAGATCAACAAGTGGGATCCTGCCACCCCATATATGACTGAATTCAAGAGTAGTAAAGACAAAGATCTATACCAAAAGTATCTACAACTCAAACCCGAAAACCTAAAAACACCTTCATTCTACCTTGATGCTGCAGAATACTTTATTGAAAAGGGCAAGAAAAAAGAGGCAATAAAAATACTATCGAATATCGCTGAGCTTGAACTCGAAAATCACGAACTACTCAGAACTTTAGCCCGAAAACTTCAGCAAATAGGCGAAATTGAAACAGCAATATGCATATTTAAGGATGTGGTTAAACTGCGTCCAGAAGAACCTCAATCGTTCCGCGATTTAGGATTAGCTTATGCAAGTAACAATGAATATCAAAAAGCCACAGATATCCTTTATAGTATTGTTGAGAAAAACTGGGATGGCAGATTCCCTGGTATTGAGGTAATTGTCATTGGAGAAATGAATGCCATTATTGAACAGGCCGATGGAAAGATAAACACAGAAGAGTATGATAGTAGATTTTTAAAAAACCTTCCAGTAGATATTAGAGTTGTACTTAACTGGGATGCGAATAATACTGATATAGACCTTTGGGTTACAGATCCCTTCAACGACAAGTGTTTTTACTCTCACCCATTAACAAGATGTGGTGGTTATATGTCAAGAGATTTTACTGGAGGATATGGACCTGAGGAATTCCTTATTAAAAAAGCCCCAGATGGAAAATACAAGGTTCAAATTAATTACTACGGAACAAGTCAGCAAACAATTCAAGGTCCTGTTAATATTCAAATTCAAATGTTTACAAATTACGGGACTAAACAACAGGAGGTAAAAGAGGTAACAATGAGGCTAGCTGAACGAAAAGAGGTAATTGACATAGGAAATCTACTATTTGGCAATAAAAAATAACACTATTTGTTCCATAATATCCATGAGAGTTGGGCTACATAACCCAACTCTCACTATTTTAAGAAATCCTATTTTATAAATAATACATCCATGTACAACAAAACAACATTAACATAAACAACAAGATTTTGAGGTATATTACGCTCCTACGGAGCTTATTTTTCTGTCGATGTTTTTTTTCCTACAAATATTATCGCGGTGCTACCGCTTAAAAAGCTGCAGAGCAGCAAAATATTTGTAATAAGTAATTTACAAGTAGGAGTTGTAAGCTGCAGAGCAGCGTAATATTAATAAACATTTTTAAACAGATGCTATTCAAAATTTTAACGGACAAGAATAATATAATTGCTAATTTTGAATATATAATTATTTGCACCTCCGTTATTTACCTAAAAGCAAAACACACTCCATTGTCATTCCGGGCGAAGTCCCGGAATCTTTTGGAAGAGATAGATTCCTGCATTCGCAGGAACCGAGCATATTTTGCGAGTTCGCCGTAAGGCAATGACAATTTGGATTGTTTATTCTTCATTAGGTATCATTACGGACAATCATATATAATTATTTCGTAAACATGAGCACCTTCAATAAAATAGTTGAGTCATTAGCTTTATATGCTGATACTAAAAAGGATAAAAAATCTCTCGAAAAATTCTTTCAGGTTTATTCGGGAGGATATGGCGAAGGCGATAAATTTATTGGGGTTAGCGTCCCCAATCAGCGAAAAATATCAAATCAATTTTTTAAAGAAACATCTCCTGATGATATTCAGAACCTCTTAAATAGTGAATTTCATGAACATCGATTAACGTCACTTTTAATCCTTGTAAAGCAATATCAAAAATCCAAAAAATTTGAAGAAAGGGAGAAAATCGCCCTTCTGTATCTTAATAATATCGATAGGGTAAACGGATGGGATCTTGTGGATTCTTCGGCACAGCATATCGTTGGACCTTATGTTATGGAAACCGCTAAATTTGATATCCTCGACGAACTTGCCGAAAGCAATCATCTATGGAAACAGCGGGTTTCAATTATTGCCACTTTCTATCTAATCCGCCAAGGACATTACATACATACCCTTAGAATATCGGAGAAATTGGTTAACCATAAACACGACCTTATCCACAAAGCAGTAGGTTGGATGCTTCGTGAGGTTGGCAATCGCAGTTTAAAAGATGAACTTCCCTTTCTCAATAAATACGCTCAAACAATGCCCCGAACTATGCTCCGCTATGCAATTGAGAAGTTTGAACCTGAATTGCGAGATAAATATCTTACTATGGGGCAAAGAAAGTAACGAGGAGGTTATCTTCATTATCCCATTTTTCCATTAAAACATTGTAAATCATCCTACAAATATTTCTTTGAAAATAAAGATTACAAGTTACTGTATTCATTAACACTTAATATCGTTGATATACGTTGGGTTCACGCAAAGTCGCAAAGCACGCCAAGGGAGAAAAACTAAAGGATTTTTCTCTTTGCGCACAAACCTTAAGTTCAATTTGATATATTCTAATAATAATTCAACTGAATTTCTCTTCCATCATATCTTCTTTGCGGCTTAGCGACTTTGCGTGAGATTTTTATTGCCGAATAGTTACAAAACATTTTAACATCTACCTCAAACTCCCTTTTTCTTCATAGTTTTGCAATCATTTTTAAGCCATGAACTATCAGCAAACCGTTGATTACCTCTTCTCGCAGCTACCCGTTTTTCAGCGAATTGGGAAGGCTGCATATAAAGCCGATCTTAATAACACCATTGCGCTGGATGAGTACTTCAATCATCCTCATAAATCATTTAAAACCATACATGTAGCAGGAACCAATGGCAAAGGAAGCACTTCGCATATCTTGGCATCTGTTCTTGCAAAGGCTGGATATAAGGTTGGGCTTTATACCTCTCCCCATTTAAAGGATTTTCGCGAAAGAATTAGAATAAATGGAGTGGTAATTCCTGAGCAGGAGGTTATTGATCTTGTTGAAAAGCACCAACCAATTTTTGAGAAGGTAAAACCCTCATTTTTTGAGATGACTGTTGCTTTGGCATTCGATTACTTTGCAAGGGAAAAGGTTGATGTTGCAGTTATTGAGGTGGGTTTGGGCGGTAGGCTCGATTCCACAAATATTATCACCCCAGAACTATCGGTTATTACCAATATTAGCTTCGACCATACCGATTTACTGGGCGATACTCTTCCAAAAATCGCCTTTGAAAAAGCAGGAATCATAAAGCCAAATATCCCCGTAGTGATTTCTCAAACACAACCCGAAACGGAACAGGTTTTTCGAGATAAGGCCAAAGAAACCAGCTCTCCTCTCCTATTTGCCGATAAGGTTTATAGAATTATTAATATTGATGACCAGAACCCAAACTGGCAATCATTTGATATTGAGCGAAATGATGGAGTTTATTTAAAAGATATCCGTTTAGATCTTAGGGGAATATACCAAAAGCACAACCTGCCCGGAGTTCTACTTGCCCTTGATATCATTAAGGATAAAGGATTTAGCATTTCCGATAAGCATACTAAAGATGGATTAGCCGTAGCATCCGCATCAACAGGGCTATTGGGACGATGGCAAACACTACAGGATAAGCCCATGACAATTTGCGATACTGGTCATAATATTGATGGCATTACCCAAGTTTTGCAGCAGATAAGCAAAGTTAAACGGGAAAAGTTACATATAGTAATTGGAATGGTTGGCGATAAGGATATTGAGGGAGTTCTTGCCCTTTTACCTAAAGATGCCATTTACTACTTCACAAAAGCCTCAATCCCCAGAGCCCTAAATGAATTGACACTAGCCAACAAAGCTGCTAGCTATAACCTGAAAGGAAATACTTTCCCAACCGTTAAAGAAGCGCTCGATACCGCCAAAAAAAATGCAACTCCTAACGACCTGATTTTTATTGGTGGTAGCACATTTGTTGTTGCCGAGGTTGTTTGAAAGAAAGATCAATCTATTTTCCCTCTATAGGGACAGTTAATCCTAACCAAGGAATAGCCACTAAACTCTCCATTCCTGTATAAATAGGAATCACCAACCCATAATCTATTGCAATCTTTCTAGTTAGCGTTCTTCCTCCTAACGTCATTAGAATTACATATCCATCACCCGTTGAGATGTAATAATTCTCTGACATAAAATATCCTCTTTTACCTGTCCTAATCATTGTACTTGCCATTACAATGGGTCTTTTGGCCCAATCTTTCCCAACATATCCATATCCCATGCCTAGCGTAAAATTTCTATCACGTGATCCAAATGTAGTAAGCCCATAAGCGATTCCAAACGAAGCACTGTCCTCTCCTATTACTGTTGCAGCCAATATTCCCGCCCCAAGATTGAATTCATCCTTTTTTATAGGAATCGAGAATTTTGGTGTTATCCAAACCGGAGTGGATCCACCCGCAAAAAGAAATAATGGAATCAAACCAACGCCAACCGAAAAATTATCGGAAAATCCATATCCTGCCTGATTATAAAAAATCCACAAATTTTGGTAGTATCCCTCCCCTGTCTTTAGCCCATATCCGTTTGGTGCCCAAAAATATCTTGTAGATTGAATGTTTTCAAACCAAACTGTGCCATCCTTTATTTGTTCCAATTTAACTTCCTTAATTTTCTTAATATTTATTCTTTGAATGGTGATGATTCCTATATTGTCTGTCTTCAATATTAGAGTAACAGTATTGTCACTAAGTATTTTACCAACATACTCATTACCATCAATGGTTTCAATAAGTACTACTTTACTTGTATCTGCAACAAGCTGACAGTAAACATTGAAATTGCAAAACAAAGTAAAGAAGAATATTAGAGTAGTGATTTTTTTCATTTTACGAGTTGTGTTACAAGAGAAAGTAAAAGTAAAAATACTTACAAAAAACACTTTTGTCAACTATAAACTACAATTACTGCAGGGTTGTTCTGGTGATATAAAAAATTTATTTGATAATTTTGGTTATTCAAAAAAAGCGTTTACATTTGCATCTCTTTTAGAAAAAGCAACAACACGTTTATCTAAAGTATTGGGAGCTTAGCTCAGCTGGTTCAGAGCATCTGCCTTACAAGCAGAGGGCCACTGGTTCGAATCCAGTAGTTCCCACAAATCATCAACCCTTGCAGACGCAAGGGTTTCTTTGTTATTATACCATTCACTTATCAATGCAGTTGAGTAGTTCGTGATAGTTCCAATAAACTAAAAACGACTTTTCAACGCTCTAAAAACCCACAATCTAAATCTTACACTACTTTATTTGTTAAATTCATTCCATCGGCCATAGAATGTTTAACTTATTTGCTATATTAGTGAAATGAAAATACTGTTTAAACCAGCATTAAATACTTAAAATATATTTGTTAGATTATTTTAATGTATATTAATGAGGTGTTGTATCGAGTATGAAAAAAGTAATGTGAAATCCAGTTTTATAAAATTGATCAAGAATAGCAGAAGACAAAAGAATGGACTGCCTCAACAACGAAACAGTCCACTTTTTTACCCAACTTTTGTCCACTTAGTTCCGTGGCATTGGGGACATGGAGGCAATACATCAGAATTATCATCTAATCTGATTACTTCTCCACACTTTACGCATTTGTACAAACCCTTTCCGGGCTTTTCACCTGTTGTGTACATAAATTTACTTTTTAAAAGGTTAATAAAAACATTAATACTACTAACTGCGTTTTTTCACCGGACCAACTTTAACTTTTTCAGTTACAGTTGTCTTCGGTCTTTTAGCAGCTTCTTCAGAAGGGACAAACCTTCCGCTTCCTGCATCTCTAACACGAGTAGAAGTTTTACTCATAAGCTCGAATTTTTTAAATTAATAATGTGCTTTCATCTTAAAGGACTGAAAGTTTATCCTAGATTTTTTTGTTCCCTTTTTGACGATTTGCGACTGTATTTAAAGGCTGCAAATTATTCAGATGGTCAGTTCCACCCTTTGACTGAGGAACACTATGGTCAATTTCCCATCCCATTGGAGAATTCTTTCCATAAGATGGTTTGTAAATTACATTACCAAGTTTATCTTTTCTGTACAAATCGGGGTCTTTACCTCTTACTGGCTGGCCTTTTTCCCAAACTTCGTCTTTCCTTTGTTGATACGACATAATCACTAATTTTTAAAGTTTTACATTAGTATATGCTGAAAAAAGAAAACAAATTTCCATTGCATGGAAAAAAAACAAAAAAAAATAGCATTTATAAATAGATGGATGATAAAGACAAAATATTAGCAACAACTAATGAACTGCGAAATGCTATTCAAGAAGTTTTTACTCCTGAATTCACTAAAATATTAATCAAATACTCGATATATAGAATAAATACAAAATTTAATATCAAGTATGATTTGAACAGGGGTTTAAGAGGAATAATGGTCGAAGATATAATATCGGAATTAATGCTTTCCTTCGTTCGAAATGATGGTGGAAGAAATTGGAACAAGACGGAATTCCCAGATTTTAAAAACCAAATATTCAGTGCTCTTGACAGTCAAATCTTTAATACAATTGAAAAAGAATATAGCAAAGCAATTCATACGAATTCAGACATAGAAAAACAAAGTGATATACTTATAGAGGATAACCATTATGATGAACTTATTCAATACTCGCTTGATTTTTTAACTAAACTAGGTGCATCAGATGATGAAATTCTCCTGTTTGAACCTTATATTATTCATAAAATGAAAAGAGCAGATATTGCAAAAGAATTTGGAATCACAGAACAAGAAGCAACAAATATAAAGAAGAAATTAGATAGAAAGATTCCTGTATTACGTGAACAAATTAAAGAACTATAACGATGAAAAACGAATTAATAAATAAAATGGATGACTACATGATATCTGCCTTAAAAAGTGGAGATAGTTCGGCTATTGATTCTTTTTTAGAAAGTTATGGGTATGACATTGAAGTCGTTAACAATATTGCAGATAAGAGTTTTAAACAGATTACTTTTTCTTTAAAGGGTCAATTGAATTCACAGAAAGATGAGATTTTGTTAGAGAAAGTGACTAAATATTTTCAAGACGCAATTAATAAGAACATTGAGAAACCAATAAGTTATTTGAGAAATCTTGTTGACTCAAATCAACTGGCTTTTGGTCACAGAAATTTAGAAAAACTGACCTCTGACGATATAAAAGAATTAATCAAAGACCATAATTTATTAGATATTCTTGAGAAACTTGAAAATGATGAAAAATTCTAAAGGAAGCATAATAGCAAAAAAACTTCTATCTGATATTGGATTTGATGAGATTACTCATTTATCAATGAAATTATTTGTTTCTGGTTTGGGAGCAACCCTTGTTGAAGAAGAATTACAAAATTCAGATGGCAAGATTGTTAGAGGTAAAACAAAGACATTAATAAAAGTAAATTCTCAAATTTCTTATGAATCAAAAAAACGTTTTACCATTGCCCATGAAGTTGGTCATTTTCTGATGCATGAAAAGATTGAAGTACACAATGAAAACTCAAATACCTTAAACTGGTTTGTTAGTACGGAAACCCAGTTGAAAAAAGGCTTGCAGGAATGGGAAGCTAATGATTTTGCATCTGAATTGCTTATGCCTGAACAAATTTTCCGAAATGAAACTCTTGGCAAGTCCTTTTCTCCAGACTTAATTAAATATTTATCTGAAAGATTCAAAACTAGCATAACTTCGACTGTATTTAGATGCTTAAATCTTGACATTCATCCATTACTTGTTGTTTTTATCTATAATGGAACAGTTAAATATTGGGATAAAACTTCTAATTGGACTTATTGGATAAAGGATATTACTAAGTTGGCTCCCCCTGATGATTCAGTTGCAATGGAATATATAAATGCAGACTATGAATTTATTTATAGTGGAAATGAAAAGGCTCAACTTATATCGAAATCAACCTGGTGTAAATTAAATAAGTATGATAAGGATACTGATTTTTTTGAATATTGCATTCCAACAAAACAATATAAAACCATAGTAAGTGTGATTTGGGAAAAATAGAACTTAACTTTCACTCACCCAATTCTGCAATTTTGTTCATTCAAAACCTTGAAGAGCCAAAACCGGGTTCCACCACAATTAAGAAATTGTTACGTTAATCTGCTTCCCAAATCCAATCTCTATCAATCGATAAAGGGTTGATAGCTGAATATCGCTATGACCGTTCTCAATTCTTGAAATAAAACTTTTTCGGGTTCCTGTTTTTCGTGCAAGATCCTCCTGAGTCATGTGCGCCTGTTTACGCTCTTCTCTAATAATCTCGCCAATGGCATAAGCTTTAGCCTTTATTTCAAATTCTGTTCTTTTTGCAGTGCCAAGAGAGCCATAACGCCTTTCTAAATGCTCATCGAAAGTTGTTATTTCCATACTTGTATTCTTTTCCTTTTTCATTTCGTCCTCCTTTTTGCGTTAAAATACTCCTCTTTAATTTGCAGGGCTCTATCAATCTCATTCTTTGGGGTTTTCTGCGATTTCTTTTGAAAACCATTGAATAGTACTACAAGATTTCCTTCATCAAAGCAGCAGAATATTCTATAAATATTGCCTTCAAACTCTATTCTGATTTCAAAAAGCCCGTCCGTTCCCTCCATGTATTGAAAGAATTTTCTTGGAATCTTTTCTGCAGTTATAATTAAGAACAAAACATAATCAATCTTGTCTTTTACTCTCTCACTCTGAGATTCAAAAAACTCTTCGAAGTAATTCTTAAAGAAAATAAGATTTCTTTTTCGCTCCATCAGGCAAAGTTAACGAATAATGGAACAAGATTCTAATTTTTTTATAAAAATATTGGTTAGCTGTTTACCTTGCTGGTGCTAACTTGCAGCCGTGTCTCTTAAAAACCATCACCAGCAAAGTCTTTCACATTCATGGTTAAGATAACAACCCTAACAAACTCTTCCCACATAACCTTAACAAAAAAGAATAATTAACACCATCCCCGTAACCTTAACATCCAATTCTTCCAATTTTCCCCAACCTCTTATCATTATCGCAAATTGCGATTATTTGGTTTTGGTTTGAAATGATTATTGTAAACCTGATGTCATAAATAACATATTATCCTGTATATCAAACAATTTTTTGAGTCAATAGAGTCGAGTTCACAAATTCAACGAAGTCAATACTGGAAGATATAAGCAAAAAATTAACCACTTGCTCTCCATTATTGGCATCGCAGAACTTCGTTTCTATCATTGACTTCATCAGACTCGCAAGCTCGGTTCCAACCTTCCATCATCGCATTAAATAATTGTATGTCTTTGCAAATAAACACATTATTGCATATCTTATACCGAACTCACATTATAATAAATTTTAATATAAAATTCACCCTATAAAATACATGAATTAACAATAATGTTTTTGTCTGGAAATACTAGCATTAATATATATTTATTAACTTATTGTTGGTTTATACCGACATTTTAAATAAAATATTTTGAATTATAAAATTAATTTGTATTTTTGTTGGGAATTACAAGCATTAAGTGCCAAAACAAATAATAGCGATGGTAAATACCAACAATAACTGGACAGCAATGAGCGATAACGCTATAATGGGTGCTATTGGTGAGTTTATTAAGCAAAAACGCCTTCAGGAAAATAAATCACAGTCCCAACTAGCCAAGGAAGCCGGATTAAACAGATGGACTCTTGGACAAATTGAAAATGGAGAATCCATTACGCTCACCTCGCTCATTCAAATTTTAAGGGTACTCAACCTTTTGCATTTGCTGGATATTTTTACCATTGATGATAAAATTAGCCCTATTGAATATGCCAAAATGAAAGAGAAAAAGAGGTTGCGTGCACGAAATAAAAATACAAAACCTGATTTAAAAGAGGATATGGGATGGTAGATTATGCTTATGCAAAAATATGGGATACGCTTGTTGGTGCTGTAACCTGGGATAGTAGGAGAAATCTGGCCGATTTTCAGTACGACAAAAAATTCTTGGAAAAGAATTGGGATCTATCTCCAATAAAAATGCCTATAAGTAATGGCGACCGTATTTACAGTTTTCCAGAGCTTTTACCATCAAAAGACAATACCGAAGATACGTTTAAAGGGTTACCCGGTTTACTGGCAGATTCGTTGCCCGATAAATACGGAAATCTTTTAATTGATAAATGGCTGGCACAAAATGGTCGTGCTCCAAACAGCATGAATCCAGTGGAGAAATTGTGCTTTATTGGAAATCGAGGGATGGGTGCGTTGGAATTTGAACCTAGCCAAATAAAAGCGGGTAAAAACACATTCTTAATCGAAATAAAAAGTTTGGTTGAAATTGCCCAAAAGATGCTTTTGGATCGTGAGCATTTTGGAACTGACCTGAATGAGGATGAACAGCATGCGATGAAAGAAATCCTGAAGATTGGTACTTCTGCCGGAGGAGCCAGACCTAAAGCCGTAATTGTCTTTAACGAAAAAACAAAAGAGGTAAGGTCGGGTCAAACGAATGCACCTAATGGCTTTGCACACTGGTTAATAAAACTCGATGGGGTAAGCGGTGTTCAGTTTGGCGAAAGCCATGGTTGGGGGCGTGTAGAGTACGCTTACCATTTAATGGCAAAGGCTTGCAATATTGAGATGATGCAATGTGAACTACTCGAAGAAAATGGTAGAGCTCACTTTATGACCCGAAGGTTCGACCGTGAAGGCAATACCACAAAACATCATATTCAAACTTTATCGGGAATACAACATTTCGATTATAGTAATCTGTATGCGTTTAGCTACGAGCAGGTATTTCAAACAATGCGTATTCTTAGATTAAAATATCCTGAAGCGGAGCAGATGTTTCGCAGAATGGTATTTAATGTTTTAGCCACCAATTGCGACGATCACGCCAAAAACTTCTCATTCCGACTTAAAAAAGATGCTAATTGGGAATTATCTCCGGCTTATGATGTGTGTTACTCTTTCGACCCAACAAATGCATGGGTAAATCAACAGACCTTAAGCATAAATGGCAAGCACAAAAACATTGACAAGGGGGATTTAATGACTATTGCCAAAGCAAATAACATTAAGAAAGGTGAAAAAATTATTGATGATATTAACGAGACTGTAAAAAACTGGGGTGATTTTGCGGCAATTGCTAAAGTAAGAGCAGATCGGCAAAAAGATATTCAGGCAAACTTGCATTTGCTTAAATAAACATGTGGTTAACGTGGAACTCACGTTATTATATTCAATGTTGTTTTTGTTGTTTTCATCTACACATTAAATGCTAGCAAGAATAAAGTATTCCGTATCATGAAAAATAATTTTAATAATTACACACCGAAAAAATATCCATTTTTTCACTATCTTTACTATAACATCTATTAAACATAAGCATTTAAGAAATGTAATAGAAACCCAATAAATAAGATTAGACATGAAAACAAGCCCACTTTCACCTCTAGCCGGAAAAAACAAACCTGTAAATTGGTTTTTTGCATTTAAGTTCAATAGCGAATCATATCCTGGCTGTACCGATGAAGGAAAAACTCCTCCAGTTGGATCAAAAGGAATTTTTGGTGGAACTGTCCAAGAATATAAAAATGGACATAGCCAGCAATATGTTTTCGCAACCGATCAAAACCCTACGCTTGTAAAAGGTGAGGGTTGTATTGGAGCAACGCTGGACGATCCATTGGGAGCAACCTTTGCACAGGTATATTTAACGGATGATTACAACTACATGATTTGGAATGATCAGTTTTATAATGATCCTCCTCAATTTCCTAAATACCTTGGAGCTCCATGGGGTCACTCCAAAGGAATGCTAGCATGGGATGATGATGGAAATGGTTTTGTACTACAAGTTTCTACTCCATCATGGCCTGCTTCGGGTGGTAAAAAGAATCCAAGACAAACGGATGGCAATACCCTTGGATGCATTAAAGATGATGATGTTGAGGTTAGCCAACATTTTTTCTGCTTAAAAATAAACAAGGATGATTTAGTAATCATACTAAATGCATTAATAAACGCAAGTGTTGTTACAAATCCTACCATACCTCAAATTGTGAAAAATGGTGGGCCAGCAGATGTACAAACTTTGGTAAAGAAGGTTGGTAAAGAGTCAAAAAGCACAACGTTTACAAAGGCAACACTATCGAGTGGGGTTCAGATTTTATCAAAACCCTCAGCAATTGCAGGTCCAGTTTGGCAATTGGTTTCATCGGAATTAGGAAGCATCCCACTGAGAGTAGCCAGCTGGTGGGAACAACCTGCTATTTATTCTACAAATAAGGATACTCAAATAACATGCTGGCCTAATGGTTTGAATAAACCTGGGGCTGTTGAGATTGCCACAACTGGAACATGGGATGGAAAAATCATTGGCTTTTTAGGAGGAGCACATCCATCCTGTAATCATGCAAAAGTAGCCGTTTCAACAGATACATCTTTGCCATATTCAATTTTCGGGGATATGAACCAGCAAGGTACTTTAGTGCCAATAAGCGAGAAAAGCGGTGAACCTGAAACTTGTAAGATTAGCCAAAATGCAAGGGGAGGATTATTTTACGTGGTAAATAACCAAAAACTTTTTGAAAGCGTTTCCGCTTTGCTAAAAGGGAACTCAGCACCTCTTCAACAGGCAACTAGTAATGGAAAAAAATAAAGAGAGATTTCTTGAAAATAGCCTTTCGGATGTAATGAAATAGCATGATGAATTGGATATTTCATAAGATATTAAGGAGAATGTATAAAAAAACCACTCATTGGACATGAGTGGTTTTTTTATGATAATATGGATGTTTTAGAATCCCGTCTTTGGTACTTTTTGCCAAAGGATAAGAACACCTACACATGCCCTATCCTGCCCTATATCTTTGATTTCGGCTTTAGCAGCAAGTAAAGTAATTTCAACAATTAACCTCCTTGTTTTTTCAATGGTAAACCCAATGGATTCGAGGTAATCATCATCTTTATTGTCGTAAAAAACCTCCTGCGATACAGGATCGATTAAACGGATATGGATTGGATAAAACTTTGCTTCTGAGCATACAATAAATTTATAATCCTTTTCGCCAAAAAGGGTTACACTAAAACTATTGACAACATTTGTTTGAAGAAGTGCATTCTTAGATTGTCCGTATACATTCATATCCTCCCTATTCATAAGAACTAAACAGGTTCCCATCCTATTATAATCCCTACATGGTTGTGCTGAAGCAATATTAACGCCAATTGCTAATGTAATTGTTATTAGTAGCCACTTCATCTTTTAGTATTGTTGATTAACAATTTTATTTCGAATAATAGATACCTTATTTTTCAATAAGTTAAAATTTGCTTCACTTGTAGTTCCTTTATTGTTATCAGATATCTTAACTTTTACTCCTTTTGAGTCCATCCTTTTCGTAGAAGTTGAAGCATTTGCTCTTTCATCTTTGCCTTGTTTAAGTACTTCTCTAATTGTTGTCAAATCATCAAGCAATGCTTTAAGTGATGATTCATCTTTACAAAAGACTAGGAAACTACTGAAAAAATTCTCATAGAATTCACCAATATCGTAAACCGATGAAACTAACTTAGGCTGGCTCTTCACATCAGTTATGGAACTTGAGGTTAAATAAAGTGCCTCAACGATAGATCCAATGCCAATTATTGAAAACACCATATTATTATCCGTTTGATCCAGAGAGTTGAAAACATCGGAAGAAAGTTCAACAGAAATCTGCTTAAGAGAATCGAGGTTAGAAGAATTAGCCTCCATCCTTTTAAAGTAAGTCTCCTTGAAAAGGTGCTCAATGCCAAGTTTTACCGAAAATTCCTGGAGGGTTGTTAAATATTTAAGCGATTGAGTATTTTTTTCATATACACTTAAGTAGTAATAATCGCAAAAATACATGCCAAAATACAGAGATTGATTCCGGAATAAGTTAATTTTTTCAATGTCTACAAGAGGGTAGATTGAGTTTTCTTTATAGGCAAGACCTTCGTCCTTTACAAAGCTCATGAGTTCCTGTGGTGAAGGCAAAAGATATTCGATTCGCTGCCTATTGATTGAATCGTTCTTTTGTGCTAAGATATCTGCCTCTTTCTTCTTGGATTCGTTTACACATCCAAAAAGATTTAGGAGGAGAAAGCTGATTAATAGTAAACTAGTTTTTTGTTTCATTTTACTTCATTCCTTTTTCTAAAATGAATTTATATTTCTTAACTACCCTGTAAAAAGTCTCCGTTTTGCTAATTAGTTAGTGCAATATATAAAAAATTTCAAAGTAGTTTTCAAAAAAAAATATTATGGCATATTTTTAAAAGGATTTCTCAGATTCTGCTGATAGATTTTTTGAATCATTTTAACTGTTTTTGTCAAAAGTTCAAAAACTAGAATATTGTATAAAAAGGTTATCATTAACCAAATCACTATCAAATTAAACCAGTATGTTTCAATTAGTAAACCTCCAATTCTTTTACAGGGTGCAAAAAAGTGCGCTCTACCATTTCTCGATTGGGAAAGCCTGAATATGGGATCCGTTTTAATAAAAATTTCTGATTCAACTTGAATTACCTGATCGCCCGCAGAGCGATTCTGAACAAGATCACTAATTGCCTTATTGACAAATCTTTGCTTTAAGGCATTTAAACCATCAACCCCATTACAGCTTTTTGATAGAGTTTCAGTAATTACATCTTTTTGAATATGAACCCTATTTAGAGCCGATGAAAACTGTGAACGTTTCTGTTCTATCTCCTTTTTAGCAGAATTAATAAGTTCCTGATCGGTTAATGATTTTGGTTCATCTATATCAAGCATCAACAACCCATTCCTTAATAATTTTAGTTTCTTCTCGTGCAATGCTTTATCGTTTGAAGAAGAATAATCATCAATTGCTGAATTGAGCATCGGAATTATATAGAAAAGCCTTACCCTATTGTAACTCTCCTGAGTGTTAATTTCAGTATATTTTTTTTGATAATTGTTATCGTTAAATTGTTTTACGGTTAAGGCTTCAAATGCCCAACGCGAGGCCATAACCTCACCAATTATTGGTACTTTTTCCTGATCTCCAACTTTATAATTAAGTTGATCGAACTTTACAACAACGCCACTAAAGAGTATTTGAGGTATCAAAAGGAATGGAACAAGAACATATATTGCAGGCACCGATTTTAAAGTAGACGAAATTATTAATCCCAAGAGATTTGCTAAAACAGATAAGGAAAAAAGGATCAACCAGAAACTAAATGTAAAATCAGGTATTTGAAATAGTATTATTCCAAAGATAGTAAGACAGAAGGATTGAAATGCGCTAAGCAATACAAAGAATATAACTTTAGAGTTATAGTAGCTCAACATGCTCAGGTTAAAAAAGGCCTCCCTTTTTAACATTCTACCATCCCTAATAATCCCCTCAGCGCTGACAATTAAGCCAATGAATAGGGCAGAAATAATCGACATGAAAAAATATGCTGGAAGATTTGCGTTCTCAAAGAAGATATACTCGTAGCTACCGCTTTTAGTAGTAGCAAATTGCTTTGTAAAAAAAGCTAATAGCAAACTAATAATCGGTGCAATTGACACTGACAGGAGAACAAACTCCCAATCACCTAGTTTAGTGAGTGTTGTTCGCTTAAAGAAAAGTTTAAACTGTTTAAAAGGTGTTGGTTTGCGATATTTTCCTATTGGAATTGGGTTATTCGCCCATATACTATAGCTGTTTTTTAGGTCATCTAGATAGAACTGATGCCATTTGCTTGGGTCTATTTTACGGTCACTTGTTAGTTCACCGTATTGATTTACCTGCTTCTCATCAACAATTTCAAAAATTAAATCTGGATTGATATGTCCACAGTAATCACAAGCAATTTCTTTTTTATCAACTCTATCACCTTTTTGTTTAAAGTAAAGTATTGATTCAATAGGATTGCCATAAAATATGGGATAACCACCTTTATCTAAAATAAGTATTGAATCGAAAAGTTTAAATATTTCCGATGATGGCTGATGAATATTAACAAAAAGCAACGTTCCTTGCAGAGATAACTCTTTGAGAAGGTTCATAACATTTTCCGAATCCAAGGAGGAGAGTCCGGAAGTTGGTTCGTCAACAAAAAGTATTTCTGGTTTTCTGATAACCTCCATCGCAATGTTTAACCGCTTGCGCTGCCCTCCACTTATCAATTTTTTTAATGGAGAGCCAACTTTTAGATCTTTTATGCTATAGAGTTCAAACTCAAGAAGGGTTGACTCAACTCTACGAACTATTTCCTCATCCGATAAATTTCCCAACGTTAATTTTGAGGAGAAAAGAATATTTTGGAAAACAGTTAATTCCTCAATTAGTGAATCCTCCTGTGGAACAATCCCAATAATACTTTTAAGGCTTTCGCCTTTTCCTTCGAGTAGAACTCCATTAATCTCAATCCTGCCCCTGTTAAGCGGGTAATTTCCACAAAGCACATTCATGAGGGTTGATTTTCCTGTGCCACTTCCACCCATAATCCCAATCAACTCTCCCGATCTTGCATCGAGAGTTAGCTGTTGAATTGCTGTAAACCCATTAGGGAATTTATATTCTATATCCTCCGCCTTGAAATAGATGTCGTGCACTGCCTCATGGTAAGAATAGGTTCTTAGAATATTACCATAGTATATCGGTTTTATATTCTTCCCAGAAATAAAAGAACCATTCTTTAATGTATATACATGTCGAGAAAAGATTGCCTGTTTGTTGACCTCAAGTGTTAAAGCCCCCCTGTACCTAAAAAGAAGTAAATTAGAACTAGCCAAATAGAGAAAAATCAAATACCCGTTAAGGTTTTCATTTTCAAGAAACTTAATTTCTTCAAAGTCTGGGTTTTTATTGCCAACAATAAGGAGTTGTTTTTTTTGCGGTATTTTGTAAATCTCGCCAAAAATGAATCGAATCAGGTTAAGAAATTCCGTCTTATTAATCTTTAACTCAAGAACAATTGTATTAACAAATACCTTAAAAGGTTTTTCTATGCTAAAACTGTTATAAAAAGATATCTCTGAGTATAGAATAAAATCGAGTAGGTTAATGAGTATCTGATACTTCTCCCTAAGGTTACACTCCTGATTAATCGACTTACAAACAACTGCTAGCTGATTCTGAAAGTTTGTGTTTTTCTTGAATAGCTCTGTATATTTTATGTAAACTTCAACCTTTTCATTTGCAATTTTCTTCCCAAAAGCTTTTCTCAGGTAGTTTTCAATGTATTTTCGAGTTAAAAGCTGTTTTTCGTCTTTCTTCAAATTCTGGATTATGGCAAGAAATTGAAGTAAAGCGTTAAGCATCGACTCATTCATGATCGCTGATTTTGAAAGAAATGCCAATTGTAACGCCCTTATCCTTGGTCAAGTCTACCCAGTATGAACCCTGATGTATACTCAACACATTTTTGGCTAATGCTAAACCTATTTCCTGCTCAATTGAGGTTGAATTAAATATCTCAAGAATACCCTGCTTGGGGTATGATATATTATCAATAAATATTTTACAATCTATTTTTTCGTTATCAGCACTAAAATCAATTCGAATTGCGCCATTCTCTTTGGTTATGTTAATAATTTTATCGAGTATAGCATTAAAACCATGAAACAGTAAATCCTTATCTCCATATAAACTCACTTTCGATTCAGGGGTATTCACATTTAATTTTATCTTTTCAAACTCCAAAAACTCAGTAAGTTCTAGCACTGAAAAACGAACAATCTCGTCAAGATTAAGAAATGTTTTCCTTATTGGGTAATTACCTAACTTTAAATCAGAGGATAATGTGGCTTTAAAAGTAAACTCAACTAACTTTGATAAAGTTGTATCAATAATACCAAAAAATGGAACCAACTCAGGATCGTCAATCTTTTCCTTAATAAGTTGTACAGGAGCACTTATATTGTTAAGAAGAGTCCTTATCTCGTATGTTATATTACGAATAAATACGGCTTTTTGCTGGTTTATTTCATTAGATTCTGCTATGTCTAAAATTTTATTTTCGTTACTAACTGTATATTTTAATTGTATATCATCTATTTTCTCCTCATTCGTATTATGAGCTATCTGTTTTAATACCAAATCACTAATTAGTAAGTTATCAGGTGGAACTATTGATGTATTTAAAATATAATCGATAGTAATTTCCTGCCCTGATTTTAATCTAAAGAAAAAAGTAGGAATCCCGAAATCTCTATATTGCTTCTTAATAATGTTGAGATCTTTAGGTTGTTGCTCGGATAAATACTTAATATTAATGAGTATTACATCTATTATTTTTTGTTTGATTAGATTGATGTATTGCAAATGATCCTCTGAATACAAGAAATGGCAACAGGTAATATCTTTAAAGATTTTATTATATTCCGAAGTATTAACATTCGAGTCTATAATTAATACTTGAATAACACTTTCATTATTACTCATGATACTATTTATTAAGGATTAATCTTATCAATCATAATAGTTTTACATCCAACATTTAAAATAATCTCAAATAATTATTGCATAAAACAGCTACTCACATGCTAAAAGTTGATTCATTTTTTGCATTAAGAAATTCTTATTGTAAGGCTTTGTGATAAAAGCGGAGCATCCTGCCGACAAAGCAATTTCCTCATCGTTTGGCATAGCAAAGGCAGTAACAGCAATTATGGGTACATTCTTATCGGCAACTCTAATAATTCGTGTTGCATCCAGTCCATCCATTCCTGGCATCCTAATGTCCATAAGGATAATATCGGGTCTCTCGTTGGTGAAAACCTCAATTGCCTCATCACCATTCACTGCGTTTAAAATAGTTATACCAGTGCTAGTCAAGAATAACTTAACCATCATCAAGTTTACTCTATCATCCTCAACAATCAACACCTTTTTCCCAATCCAACTGTAGCTTACTGTAGCCATGATTAATCAGTTTTAGATAGTTAATAATAATATTTGCTGCCATCTTGAACAAGTTACGCTTTTTTTTAATAAAAGTTTTCTCGCAAAAATCATTAGTGGAATAAAACAATAGCTTAAAAGCATTTGAATTATTTTTTTGTAAATGATTTGATGAATTTTGGTAATTAATATAATAAACGCTTTTAAAATATATCTATTTATTATTCAAATCTTTATATATATTGATTTTATTAGCATTAACAATTTTTATACTGTTTTGCTTTCTATAAAATATATTCTTTTCAATCAATCAATCCCTCGTCATGTGCAAAAATGGTGATATATATCATTAATGATTAAAAACAACCTCGCTTTCTTAATTCAATTAATCATATTCAATACATTGTTCTCTGAAGATATTTCTAATAAGATAAAGAACTACAATTCTGATTGGTTTCTAATCAAATATCAGTTGTATGAAAAACATTTTTCTTAAAATAAGAAAAATCTTGAGACTTAATTGTATGCACAGCCATTCCCTAGGGTATTATTATAAAATAGGGTCACAGTTCAATGATATTAATTCCTATTTATATCTGTTTAATAAATGTACCAAGAGCTATAACCTAAAAACAAGCGTTGAAATATGCTTCTCAAAATCTTTAAAATTTGGTAGTACTATCAAAGATGTTAAGAAAAAACTCCACAAACATCGCTATCAACATTTTAGCAATAAAGTCCTAAATACTGAGATACTGTTGTACAGAATGTTAGTTGGTAATTATAAAGTAAAAATTCAGTTTCAATTTTATAACAACAAGTTTTTTTTATATATCTACACTTTCTCCCACAATAACAAATCTGAGAATGAAGAAATAATAAGCATCCTCCTCAGCAAATATTTATCTGACCAAACCATTTTCGCAAATCAAATTATTATTGACAAATTAAATAATTGCCTGAGTATTGAAAATAGTATTGATTTAACAATTTACCGCCTTTCATTAGATAGTGAATTCTTTAATCAAGAAATATTTCCAAAACTAAACGTTGAAGAACTCCCGAAAAGAGAAGATTGTATTCAAGTTCAAGAATCTTATCAAAGATTGTAAATAGATTAGAGTTTCCAACTAGAGGTTTATTAACAATATAAATATGAAGCCTATTTTTAGTTTCGAAAACACTATAAGAATTCAAGGGTCAATTATCGCATTGATAAGCCTTATAAGCATTTATGGTTGGTTAAACAACATTCTTATACTATCCAGTTTTAGCAAAGAGTCTATACCTATGGCTCTGGACTCCGCATTTATATTTATTATTTATGGAATAATCTTAATAATAAGATCTCATAAATCTTCAAATTACAAATCTAAAATAGCAACTATAGTTTCAATAGCAGTATTTACTATTTATGGGTTCCTGAAATCGGCAGAATTCTTTGTCAACATCGATTTAACTTTTGAAAACTATTTATTCCCAATAACTGAAAAACTTGGCCCATTCCCTTTAAAAAGGATGTCGCCAGTTACTGGTTTTCTATTTTTAATAGTAGGAATCTCATTTTTAATAAAAATTAAATATGGTGAATATCGCAAAACAAATAATTTAATTAGCATCCTTGGATTATTAGTTGCTTTCCTTGGGTTTACAGTAATATTAGGACATTTATTTCAGACTCCACTACTCTACGAAAGTAAAATAATACCAATGGCTTTAACCACTGCCATTTGTTTTCTTTCCCTTGGAGTTTCAATTGTATTTATTGGTGGACGAAAGAATATTATAACCAAACAATTTGTAGGTAAAACACCCTATAATATTCTTATTAGGACTATAATTCCGATTCTATTTACTGTTATCCTTGTTCAGGGTCTAATCCTTAGAGATTTTGGCCATACCAAAATCATAAACTATGCTTTTTTATCGGCAATACTGAGTTTGATCCTAATTATCATTACAAGCATCATTATTATTCAAACATCCAAAACTGTTTTTAGGAATGCTATAATTGCCGAAAATAAAAGTAAGCAGGCAGAAGCAATGATTCAAATAAAAAATGAACTACTAAAGTTTACTGGGGAAATAGCCAAAATTGGAGGCTGGGAGTATATTACAGAAACACATGAGAGTACCTTTACCGATGAGGTTGCCAAAATCTTTGAATTAGATCCCAATCAGGAACTTAATACTGATTTGTTGGCTAAATTCTTCAAATCCGATTCAAAAAAAGATTATGATATCGCTTTAAAAAATGCTATAAAAAATGCTTTCTCGTATGATTTAGAACTCAACATTATTACAAATACAGGTAAACAAAAATGTATAAGAGCAATTGGGATACCAATTAGTGAAGATTCTAAAGTTGTTAAAATTAGAGGTGTTATTCATGATATAACCGAAGAAAACGAGTATGAGAAAAAGCAACAGTTTTTAAAAACAATATTATCTCTACTAAATAATTCTAATGAGTGGAACTCGCTAATCAGTAATATTCTATTAAGAATAAAGGAATTCTTTAATATTGATGCAATTGCAATTCGAATTAATGATGGGAAAGATTTCCCATATTATAAAACAATTGGATTCCCAGACGAGTTTTTAGGTTCAGAACAATTTATTTGTTCAAGAAACGCAGATGGAGAAATCCTATTTGAACAAGATAAGAAACCTGTATTTGAATGTTATTGTGGTGCTGTTATCAATGACAAAACTGATTCGACTAAACCATATTACACCCCGTATGGCAGTTTCTTGTTGAATGGTTCAATTTTTTTAAATCGGTACATCCAAAAAAATGATTTGCCTTTCAAATTTAGAAACCGCTGTGTTCGTGAATATGAATCAACCGCTTTAATCCCCCTTCGTTCAGATAATGAGATTATAGGACTCCTTCAACTAAATGACAAACATAAAAACATGTTTCCATATGAAACTATATCATTTATTGAAGAGATAGGTTCTTTGATTGGTATTGCCTTTAAAAAAATACAAACCGAAAATCTAATTAGAGACAATGAAAAGCGATTTAGAACAATATTCGAATCAGCGGCAGTTGGTGTAGCTCTTTTAAACCTAAATACATGGAAAACAATTGAGATTAATAAAAAATATTGTGAAATTCTTGGCTATACCCAAACTGAAATGCTAAATATAAACCTACAAGATATAACCTATGAAGAAGACAAATCAGATTATTCTGATTTAAAAGGATTGCTACTAAACGGTGAGATTAAGGAGTACTCAACGGTTAAAAGGTATTATCACAAAAATGGGAATATTGTATGGGTAAATCTATTCATTTCTTCAATTCCTATATATGACGATACTTCAAAATATCTCATTGCTGTTGTTGAAGATATTTCGGCGCATAAGGTTATTGAAAGGGCATTAAGGGATAGCATGGAACATTTTCGTTCTATTACGCAAACAGCCGGTGATGCAATTATTAGCATTGACGAAGAGGGTAAAATTATTACATGGAATAACGCAGCATGTTCAATTTTTGGTTATTCTGAGGGAGAAGCAATTGGTTTAGTTTTACACACCTTAATCGTTCCAAATAAGAATCACAATAAAGTTTTAGAAGGTTTTCAGAAATTCATTCAAAGCGGCGAAGGACTTGTTGTAGGTAAAACTTTAGAGGTAGAGGCTTTAACAAAAGAAGGAAAATTAATTCCTGTTGAACTTTCAATCACGTCATTCAAAAAAGGAAATCAATGGCATGCAACAGGAATTGTTAGAGATATCACAGAACGAAAAAATGCCGAATGGTCAATTCATAAAAGGGTGAAAGAAATTCAATGCTTACAGAATATTACCCGTATCACTGATAAGGAAAACTTAACACTTGGTAAGTTTGTAAATAAAGTGGTAAACATAATACCATCTGGATTTCAATATCCTGAAAAAACTCACTGCAGAATTGTATTAAAAGATCAAATTTTCCAAACGGACTCCTTTGTAGAAAATGAATCTAGGTTTAGGGCAAATATTGTTAATAAAAACAAACAAATTGGGTATATTGATATCTGTCTAAGTGATTATTCTGATCATAACAAACGCTCTATCCTAAAAGAAGAAAAGGGTTTAATTGCTTCTATATCACAAATCCTAAATGAGTTTATTGAACGAAAGCGAAAAGAACAAATTCAAAAAATAATATACAACAGCGCTATAGCCGTTGATTCCTCTAATAGTTTGGCTGACTTAATCGAGTATATTAAAAACCAAATCGGTTTACTCATTGATACTACTAACTTTTTTGCTGCTTTATATGATGAAGAAACGGATAGTATATCATTACCATACCACAAAGATCAAAAGGGTAGTATAACAAAATTCCCAGCGGGGAAAACGTTAACAAAGCATGTTATAAAAATGCAAAGACCGCTTCTTGCTACAAAAAAACAAATTGATGAACTTGAAAAATTAGGTATAATTGAAACTATAGGCAACACAGCAGCTGTATGGCTGGGCGTTCCACTAATTGTTAAAGGTAAAATTACTGGAATATTTGCAGTGCAAAGCTATGATGATGAACATGCTTACAATTTAGATGATTTAGAAATGCTCGAATTCATATCTCGCCAAGTAAGTATTTCTATAGAACGTAAAAAAGTAGAACAGGATTTAAAAGCTGCATTATCAAAAACTATGGAATCGGATCGTTTAAAATCAACATTCCTAGCTACAATGTCTCATGAACTTAGAACTCCTTTAAATGCAGTGATTGGTTTCTCTGAAATGATGCTTAATGAAGTCGACATAACCAGAGTTCCTGAATTTGCTGGCGTAATCAATAATAGCGGTTTAAACCTATTGGAAATCATTGAAGATATATTTGATATCACTTTACTAGAAAGCGGAGAGGTTAAGGTTAGCAAAAGCGAATTTTCGTTAAGTCCACTCATGGATGATATTAAGATTATTATTGATCTAGAAAGGGAAAAGTTGGGTAAACAAACCTTAGATGTTAAATTTAACCCTCCAAAGGATCTAAATACTCTTACGATTAATACGGATAGATCAAAACTAAAGCATATACTCATTAATCTGCTTAAGAATGCACTGAAATTTACATTTGAAGGATATGTTGAGTATGGCTTAAGTATTGAAAAATCTGATAATAAGATAATAAAATTTTATGTCAAGGATACTGGTATTGGAATTCGTGATGAGGATACCGAGATTATTTTCGAGAACTTTAGACAGGTAGATGATTCTAATACAAGAATTTTTGGAGGGACAGGCATAGGGCTATCTGTAGCAAAAAAGTATTCTGATATGATTGAAGGTAAAATTTGGGTGGAATCAACATTTGGAAAAGGATCAACCTTCTACTTAACATTGCCTTATATTGAACCTGTTGTCAAGACAGCAAAAATAAAAGAGGATCAATCTATTTCACTTAAATTTCCAGGAAAAACCATCCTAATAGCTGAGGATGAGGCTTCAAACTATGAATTGCTAATAGTCTACTTAGAAGATTTGGAAGTAAATACATTATGGGCCCACGATGGCGAAGAGGCTGTGTCCATTTGCGAATCAAACAGTAATATTGATCTAGTATTAATGGATATTAAGATGCCTAAAATGAACGGTTTAGATGCCACTTCGAAGATAAGAAAGTCGTACCCTAGTTTGCCCATTATAGCACAAACAGCCTTTGTCCTCCATGGCGATGACGAGAAAGCATTTGAGGCAGGGTGCAATGATTATATTGGTAAGCCTATTAAAAGAAGAGACTTACATAACCTCCTTTCTAAATATCTACACAGTTGAACATAATTAGGGATTTCTCCAATATATAAAATGAAAATTAATAGAATCAAGCACAATGATCAACTTTCTGTCAGTCCTAAAAAATTCTTTAAAAGGGATACACCTAGTTTTATTCATTTAATAGTTATCAAAAACTAAAAAGCAAAACTACTTAACCTTTTACAAATCAAATTGTTTAACTGTGAATATCTATACCCTCTATGCAAGGATATTTGTATACAAAATGGTTGTTTTTATTGTATCTTTAATTGTTTTGCAATCACTAAAATCGAACAAATTATGGCAAAAAAAATTAAGAAATTATTTGTTCTCGACACAAACGTCATCCTTCACGATTTCAACTGTATATATCACTTTCAGGAGAATGATATTGTGATCCCCATTGTTGCACTTGAGGAGTTAGATCATTTCAAGAAAGGGAATGAAATGATTAACTATCATGCCCGTGAGTTTGCCCGTGAACTCGATAAGATTGCTGGTGACAACCTATTCAATGGTGGAATTAAACTTGGTAAAGAGCATGGAAAACTCAGGATTGAGACAGGGAAACCATTCTCGAAGGAAATGCTTGAATCCTTTGCCGAGAAAAGTCCAGATCACAGGATACTGGCCATTGCCAACTTTCTACACAAGAATAATCCCGAACGTCCTGTTATACTGATATCAAAGGATATCAATTTAAGGATGAAGGCTAAATCACTGGGATTAACTGCTCAGGATTACCTATCGGATAAAGTTCAGGATATTGATATACTGAAAAAAGAGATAGAAATTATTTCAGATATTGATGATTCCAATATTCAGCAGATGTATGAAAAACACGAAGGGATATCGGCAAAAGAGCTGAAAATTAAACCATTTCCAAACCAGTTTTTTATTATTAAAGGCAATAAGTCAAGTGCTTTAGGACGTTACGATAGAGCATCTGAAACAATCAGAAGGATAGAAAAACTTAAAACTTATGGCATTGAGCCACGCAACTCAGAACAAACATTTTCGCTCGATGCGCTACTACGCCCTGAAATACAACTTGTTTCGTTAACTGGAAAGGCTGGTACAGGAAAAACATTACTTGCACTAGCCGCAGCACTTCAACAGGAAGCCAATTTCCAACAAATCCTTTTGGCACGTCCAATTGTAGCTCTCTCGAATCGTGATTTAGGATTCCTACCCGGGGATGTTAACGAGAAGATTAGCCCATACATGCAGCCTTTGTTTGACAACCTTTCGGTAATTAAAAATAAGTTCAAAAGTGCTAGCAAAGAGTATCAGCATATTGAAGAAATGCAACGCACGGATAGATTGGTCATCACACCTTTAGCATATATCAGGGGAAGAAGTTTGTCAAATGTATTCTTTATTGTTGACGAGGCGCAAAACCTTTCGCCCCACGAAATAAAAACGATTATAACCCGTGCTGGCGAGGGATCTAAGTTTGTTTTCACAGGTGATATTCAGCAAATAGACCACCCTTACCTTGATATGAAATCGAATGGCTTATCATACCTATCCGATAAGATGCATGGTCAGGAGATATTTGCTCATATCAACCTTGTTAAAGGGGAACGTAGCTTTCTGGCTGAACTTGCTAGTAATTTGTTATAAAAGCACTTAAAGTTTGGAGTGCCTTAAGTACTCTAGGCACTTCAAACTTAAAACACTCTAGGCACTTATAAATATTTGACTCCCCCAGTATCTTTGCATACCTTTAACAAGTTACTGGGGTTTTTAATCTCCCAATATTTACAATAATACCATGGCATACAAAGAACTTTTTGTGCTTCGGCATGCAAAATCATCATGGGATGAACCTGATAAAGATGATATTGATAGAGCCTTAACTACAAGAGGCATAAACGATGCGTACTCTATGGCAAATCGATTAACAAAACAGCTAAAAATGGTAGATTTAATTTTTACAAGCCATGCGAACAGGGCAACACATACATCAACTATTTTTGCTGGAGTAATTGGTTATCCATTTGAAAAAATAAGAATTACATCAAAGATTTATGAGGTAAGCGAAATACAACTCGTTACATTAGTCAAAGGCCTTCCAGATGAAATTGTGAGAGTACTTATTGTAGGCCACAACCCAACATTTACATACTATGTGAACAGGTATCTACCAAAATCAATAGATAATATCCCTACCACAGGAATTGTTGGAATGTCATTTAACACAGCCTCCTGGAAAAATATTTCAAGAGAAAATTTACAATCAAGTTTCTTTGAATTTCCAAAAAAGGAGCAATAAAGTAATATATTTGTCACAGTAAGAATTTTCAGAGATGTCCAAAAAGAAAGAAATAGTAAATCGTGAACTTAGCTGGTTATCGTTTAATGATAGAGTCCTTCAGGAAGCTGCTGATGAGTCGGTTCCATTGGTTGAACGGTTGAAGTTTCTAGGCATCTTTTCAAATAACATGGATGAGTTTTTTAGAATTCGGGTTGCAACAATTCGAAGATTGATGGAATTTGAAAAGGGTGCGAAGGAACTCTTTGGCGGAAAACCACGAAAAATTCTTGAAAAAATACAGCAATTCGTAATACTTGAGCAGAATAAATTTGATTCTATATATAGTAAGATTCAAAAAAAACTGGCAAAGGAGAATATCATACTAATAAATGAAAAAGAGCTTTGCAACGAGCATGCAATTTTCATCCGAAATCTATTCAAAGAGGAGATTTCCACTCTGCTCTCGCCAATAATGCTTAACGCTGTTAGCAAGTTCCCGGAACTAACCGACAGGTCTATATACTTAGCAGTAAAACTCACAAAAAAAATAATCCCAGGGAAATTCGAATACGCTTTAATAGAGGTTCCTACATCTCAATTTTCAAGATTTATTCAACTACCTGAGATTGATAACAAAAAAAACATCATCCTTTTGGAGGACGCTATTAGGTTTTGCCTTGATGATGTATTTAGCATTTTCCCTTACGATACTTTTGAGGCTTGGATCATCAAAATAACCCGTGACGCTGAACTCGATGTTGATAATGATATAAACGAGAGTTTGCTCGAAAAAATATCAAAAGGCGTTAAAAATAGGCGCAAAGGCGAACCCGTTCGTTTTGTTTATGATTCAAAGATTGCACCTGATCTACTTAAGTATTTCATTAAAACATTAGAACTCGATAATGAGGATACCATAATACCGGGTAGCAGATATCATAACTTTAAGGATTTTATGAGTTTTCCAAAACTCGGTAATCCAAAATTGGTCTACGAACCCTTAACCCCAGTCAAAAAGCCTGAACTTGAGAATACAAAAAGCATAATCTCCGTAATCGATAAAAAGGATTTTCTTCTTCACCACCCATACCATAGCTTTTCCTACTACATCAAAATGCTTCGTGAGGCTGCAATTGATCCTAAGGTAAAAGCAATTAAAATCACCATATATAGGGTTGCCTCAGAATCAAAGGTTGTTCATGCTTTGATTAATGCAGCACAAAATGGTAAAAAGGTCACCGCTGTTGTTGAGCTGAGAGCCCGATTCGATGAAAGATCGAATATACACTGGTCGCACCAGATGGAAGAGGCTGGCATTAATGTAATTTTTGGGGTTCCCGGGTTGAAAGTTCATGGAAAAATGACCCTAATATCATGCCTCGATGGTAAAAAAGCATCAAGCTACGCAGTTGTTAGCACAGGTAACTTTCACGAAGGGAACGCAAGCCTTTATACTGACATAAATCTATTTACCGCCGATAAAAGGATAACTTCTGAGATCGAAAAGGTTTTCACCTTCCTTGAATTTAACTATCGCACATTCAGCTATAAGCATCTACTGGTATCACCAACAAATATGAGGCGTAAAATATATACCCTTATAGATACCGAAATTGCGAATGCTAAAAAGAAACTACCTGCATACATGCTTTGTAAAATCAACAATCTAGTTGACGAGGAGATGATTCATAAACTTTACCAAGCAAGCAAAGCAGGTGTTAAGATTCAACTTGTAGTAAGAGGTATATGCTCGCTAGTTCCTGGAATTCCTAATCAAAGCGAAAATATTGAAGTGGTTAGCGTTGTAGATAGACTCCTAGAACACTCTAGAATATTCATATTCGGCAACAATGGCGATGAGCGTTATTTTATCTCATCGGCGGATTGGATGACCCGGAACCTCGATTATAGAATTGAAGTTGCAACTCCCGTTTACGATGAAAATAACAAGAAGGAGTTAAGGCATATTCTTGAGGCTGCACTAAAGGATAACATGAAAGCTCGCATCATAAACCACAAGCAGGAGAACGAATTTAAAAAACTTAACTCCAACACGCCATACCGTTCACAAATGGAGCTTTACAATTACTATTTGGAACAAGAAAAACTAAAAATTCAAAAAAAGTAGAAATTGAAACTCCTAAAATTTGCCGCTATTGATATTGGCTCAAATGCCGTGCGTTTGCTATTTACCAACGTAATTGAGGACGAAAAAAAAACCACGTTCCGAAAATCCTCCCTAATCCGCATACCGCTTCGATTGGGAGATGACTCTTTTAACACTGGAGTAATCTCCGAAAAAAAGGTTAAGAAACTATCGCAAACCATGCTCGCTTTTAAATACCTAATGGATGTGCAGGAGGTTGTTGCATTTAGAACTTGTGCTACTTCTGCGATGAGAGAAGCGGAAAATGGCAAGGATGTGGTAAATCGTGTTAAAAAAGAAACTGGCATTGAAATCGAAATTATTGAAGGGAAAGAGGAAGCCGAGATAATCTACTCAAATCAGATTGTTGAAATGATTGACGACCTTAACCCTTACCTCTACGTTGACGTTGGTGGTGGTAGTACCGAAATAAGCCTTTTTGCAGAAAAGAAAAGAATTGCCACCCAATCATTTGATGTTGGAACAATCAGAATCCTCAGTAATAAGGTTGGCAAGAAAGATTTTCAGGTGATGAAGAAATGGGTTAAAGACCTCGATTTTAAAGGGAAAGAGGTTAAACTAATTGGTTCTGGAGGTAACATAAACAAGATTTTCAAGATATCTGGTATAAAGGATAACCAACCCTTACTATATAGCAATTTAGCCGAGATTCATAAGTTTATCAGCTTCTATAGCATCGAGGAGCGTATTAAAATATTAGGAATGAACCCCGACCGTGCTGATGTTATTATCCCTGCATCGGAAATATTCCTTAAAATTATGAAATGGTCAGATGCCAATCAGGTTATTGTTCCTACAATCGGAGTGTCTGATGGTATTGTACGTCAACTATATAAAGAGTACAGCCAGCAGAAAAAGGGAGTGTAGATTCAATGTTGTTGACTTAAGGATTTTATCATTAACACTTACAAATAAACCCCAACCCCTTAAAGGGGCTATAACAGAGTTGTACAGTGGGTTTAGCCTCCTCTTTTAACGTCAACTCAATGTAAGATGTCATCCTGAGCGAAGCGAAGGAACTTATATACTTCCCTCCTCTCAGCATGACAAAACAACAATCTAACACTATACTTAGGATCAGTTGACGTTACAACATAGTAAACGCAGCGCACAATTACACTCCCTTTCTTAAGTGGGCAGGAAGTTTTGATACAATTGCGATAATATATCGCATTTTGCGATACCGAGCAGGTGTAATCTTAAATATAAAACCATCATTAAAAAAATGTTCATTCATTTCTACATCCTTTCAGGTTTGCCAACGCTGAAAGATCTTGCCTAATAGGAAAAAACAGATAGAGTCTAAAAGACCTATCGGCGTTTTGCTTGTAGAATTTCACATCTATTAAGCCTAATGAAAAGGTTTGAATCTTTACTACGCCCACCGGGCAGGACTATTGCGCAATTACACCCTCTTTTTTAAGGAAGCAGGGGGTTTTGGTACAATCTCGTTGCCCTTCTCCTTAACTTCACCCCCTTATCGAGCATCAGAGCAAAGCAATAGCAACCTAACGCTATACATTAATATACTTTACATACCATTATTTACTCCTTACATAATCTTTATTACTCCGTAGATAATTTTTATTATTCTGTAAATATCCTTATTTATACCGTAGATAACTTTACTTACTCTGTTAATATCCTTTATTACTCCATAAATAACCTTTATTACTCAGCAGATATCTTTATTTACTTCGTAGATAATTCTACTTACTCCGTAAATAACCTTACTTATCCCTTACATACCTTTTATATGCTCTTTTATAACATGAAGTATATTTAATATACTATTATATGTATATTTACACCTAAACCAAAGTAAATAGTAACCTAAATGGAAAGTATAGAAGTAATCCCCATGATTCGTAGGGAGATGAAGCGCAAAAATCACACCTTTGCCAGCATTGCCCGCAGCCTTAACATTAAACCCCCATCGGTATTGTTAATGTTCAGGCGGCCTAGCCTACAAGTATCAAAGCTAATCCAAATTTCGAAAACACTTGAGTACAACTTCTTTCGTGAAATTGCCGATAAGCTGCCCTACGCAGAGCCTGCCAATTCAGGAGCAAAGGCAATGGAGAAAGAGAGGGATGAGCTAACCAACCGGGTTAAAGCGCTGGAAATGGAGGTGGCTATTCTTCGGCAAACCATACGCGATATGTCAAGCCATTAGGCAAGACCAAAGACCATAGCTAAAGGTAGTATAATGTTAAAAAGCTCATTCCTCACTTAATTATTGAGTATTACTTTGAGTATTTTGTGACTTCTTTGTGTTTTTCGTGGAATAGCTTTTACACAAAGGTTTTCAAAGTATAATGTTAGAAAATTCATTTCCACTTAATGGTTGGGTACTACTTTGTGGTTTTTTGTGACTTCTTTGTGTTTTTCGTGGAACAGCTATTACACTAAAGACACAAAGTATTACACAAAGTTGCACAAAGGTTTTCTTCTAACTCCTCAAAAAAAGAATAATTTTATCGGGATTATACCCAGAAACTATCTTATTAGCTATTTCCGATATTTTTTCTTTCCAATCATTTGATTCTTTTGATAATGCACAAATTCTTTGGGTGTGTTTGATAGTATATGTTTTTAGTTAGAGTATCCTTTTCTACGACAACTAATGGTTAATCCAATAACCATTAATACTACTAAAAATAGAACTGTGAGGTTTTCCATAATTAATTGGTTTTATGTTGTTTCAAAAGCATTGTCGTCAATAACTATAAGCAATATCATGTCTACGAATGATCCTCTACTCACGTAAAACAAAATTTAGTGGGGAAAACGGCACTTATTAACCATTTAAACCGCCATTACATACTACTTTTGTTGTGTTCAGTACTATTTCTATTTCAAATATCCTATAACAAACCAAGTTTTTTTGAAGTTTTATTTAGTTTTTATTTCAACCCCTGAATAATCAATTCCTTTATAATTGCCAATTATTGGGAAACTCATGGATTGGCCATCTGTTGTACTAATTACCATATCCCCTTTGACTTCTAGCGAGGGAAGTTCACCTTGCCTAGTTAGAGCCGTCAAACTTATTGATTCTTTAGGATTTAGAACTCCGGAGTTATCCCAAGACAGTATTTTTGTACTTTTAGTTGTCCTCTGATAAAATTGTGTTGCACTGACCTTCCATCCAAACTTAGATTCAATCTCTACAACCTCTGGAATTCCTCCTTTAACAGAATATTCACCCCAAACTTCAACACCAACTGTTGTACCCCATGTGTGTTCTATATCTTTTGCTACAGATTTGGCAAAATGCCAATTTATTGGTACTTCCGAATCATTTATAAGTTCATACTTATCTAATGAAACAGGTGCGATACCAAGCGTATCAAAAATTAGGCTCGGATATATTACGTTTATCAACTCCATCTTACTGATTGGTTTTATGAATCTGAAGCCACACTGATCTATGTCAGATCCACAGGTACCCTCTATTCCAACCCAAAGACCAGATCCAGTATTTATAGTAAACTCATCCTTGCCATCACAATGACCAGTATCGAATTTCTTACCATTTGTTGTCTCAAAATAGATCTTCCCAAAACGTTTTCCATTCCCATTCCCCCATAAAGAAAGTTTCTTGATAAACTCCTTTTCCTCAAAAGTAAATTCATAATCTAGATTTCCTTCTGATACTCCAAATTTTTGTATAGTTTCATCAGTAAATACAACCTCAATCGACTTAATCATACGGTGCTTATCAAAAGTACCTTTCCAAATCCTTATTGTTTTTACAAGAGATAACTGTTTACCACTTGCACTGAACGGAGACCCACCGTGACCACCAATTAACAATACTTCTTCATAAATAGACATAATTACCTCCTTTTTTATTTAAAGTCCATATTTTCATTTTTAAAAATCATTATTTGTTGTATTTAAGTTGCATTCCACGTGTCAATAATGTCGAGTACAACAACTCGAAAAATGCAATCAGCTGTATTATTTCGCAAAACCTGAACATTGAAAACCGTTAACTACTTTAATTGTTTCCAGTTCTAAACTCACCATCCCCAAATTTAAAACACCCTTTTGTTCATAAAAACAGGAAACAAGTTAAGCCATTTTATCTTAACACTCAACATTAAATGATAAAAAACAACAATTTAATTTAATGAATTTCATGCTGATGTACAGGTTAAAACTACTCAATCATTATTATCAGCCTTGCTAAACCTCAACCGCCCTTATCGCTTTCTTTCAATTCCATAATTCCAATTTTTCATTGTAAGTTTGCATAATTTTAAATTCAAGAATGGAATCCGCTAAAAGGAGAGTTGCATTTTACACCCTTGGCTGTAAGCTAAATTTTTCCGAAACCTCAACCATTGCCCGTCAATTCGAATCAATGGGTTTTGAGCGTGTTTCGCCCGATACCTCAGCAGATATCTACGTAATTAATACATGCTCCGTAACCGAGCAGGCCGATAAGAAGTGCCGTCAGGCAATTCGGAAGTTTATCACAAAATCGCCCAATGCATTTATCGCCGTTGTGGGTTGCTACGCTCAGCTCAAACCCGATGAAATCGCAAAGCTCGATGGAGTAGATTTAGTGCTGGGTTCATCCGAAAAATTTAATGTTCCACTATATATTGAGCCCAATACAAAAAAGGCCTCCGCAAAGGTTTATAATTGCGATATCGAGGTGCTGCACGATTTCTTCCCAGCCTACTCATCAAACGACCGTACCCGCTCATTCCTTAAAGTACAGGATGGGTGCGACTACCATTGCAGCTACTGCACAATTCCATTGGCACGAGGAGAAAGCAGAAATATGCCAATTGCAAAAATCGTTGAGCAGGCAAAGGAAATCTCTTCAAAAGAAATAAAAGAGGTAATTCTAACAGGCGTGAATACTGGCGATTTTGGAAAATCAACGGGTGAATCATTATTTAACCTAATTGGGGAACTCGAAAAGGTTGATGGGATTGAAAGGTACAGAATATCATCCATTGAGCCGAATCTGATAACCGATGAGATTATCGAATTTGTTTCCAAATCGAAAAAGTTCCTCCCCCACTTCCATATCCCATTGCAATCCGGATCTAATCAAATCCTAGGTTTGATGCATCGACGCTATAAGCGTGAACTCTTTGCCGAACGATTAACCAAAATCAGATCTCTAATCCCTAACGTTTTTATTGGGGTTGATGTGATTGTTGGCTTTCCTGGCGAAACTGATGATTGTTTTAACGATTCGTACACTTTCATCGAATCGCAAAACCCATCGTTCCTGCATATATTCCCCTACTCTGAGCGTCCCAATACTCCTGCCATTGACTTTAGCAATAAGGTAAAATCAATAGATATTAAGCATCGGATGGGTTTGCTAAATGAACTATCGGAAAAACTTCATCGCCAATTCTATTTAGAGAATATTGGAAAAACTCAAGCAGTACTTTTCGAATCCACCCGTAAAGGGGGCATGATGTTTGGGTTTACACAAAACTATATAAAAGTTGAAACATCATTTGATAAACTGTTAGTTGGTAAAATTGTTGATGTTAAGATGGTTGGAATTAATTCTGATGGGAATATGGAGGTGGAAATATTGTAAGTAATGTTTTGATAAATAATTAACCAATATTGTTGGTTATGATTAAAACGGAAGATTTAAGAACAAGGATTAACGATTTTTGATTTCAGAAGTTTTACTAAATCGTTAATCCTTGTTCGTAAATCAATTCTTTAAAAATTAAATAGCAATTAGATTGAATTAAAAATACTAACATGAACCTTGAAAAGATTTGCGAACAGGTAGTAGTAATTTCAGAAAGTACAGGGCTTTTCATCAAAGATGAGCTAAAAACTTTTTCGCAGAAAAATATTGAAATAAAAGGGAATCACGACTTTGTATCATACGTTGATAAAACAGCCGAAAATCAAATAGTATCTAGCCTATCGAAAATACTCCCCAATTCAGGATTTATTGCAGAGGAGGGCACAGGAAAGCCTTCTACTGATGGGTTAAACTGGGTTATAGACCCACTCGATGGAACAACCAACTATATTCATGGATTATCACCTTTTGCGATAAGCATTGCTCTTATGCAGGGAGATGAGGTGATACTTGGAGTAGTTCATGAAATCAGCCTAAAAGAATCATTCTGGGCATACCAAGGAAGTAAAGCCTACTTAAACGGCAATCCCATTCATGTTTCGAATGTTGATACTATAAGCGGCTCACTAATTTCAACAGGATTTCCTTATTATGATTACAGCAGAATCGCTCCATTTTTCAAAACAATGGAGTATCTTATGCGTAATTCGCATGGTATTCGCCGATTAGGCTCAGCCGCTACCGATCTTGCCTACGTTGCATGTGGAAGGTTTGAGGCTTTTTACGAGTACAGCCTTCAACCATGGGATGTTGCGGCTGGAACTTTAATTGTTCAGCAAGCAGGTGGAAGGGTGAGTGATTTTTCTGGCAAAAAAAATTATATTTTTGGGAAAGAAATTATTGCCACAAATTCTTGCGTTTATAATGAATTTCAAGGAGTTGTTGGAAATTATATGATTAAGTAATTCGACAAATGGGAAAAATAGCTTTTTATCTCTTTTTTATTATTACCCGAATAATGACTCTTTTGCCATTAAAGGGAATGTTTGTTATTTCTGACATTGCTCGTTTATTCATATACCATATATTTAGGTATCGGGTTAAAACGGTTAGAACCAACCTAAGAAACTCCTTCCCAGAGAAATCATCGAAGGAACTTAAAAGAATTGAAAAAGCCTTTTACAAACACCTCTGTGATTTGTTTATTGAAACTATTTATATCCTACATGCAAATAAAAAGGATTTTATTAAAATGTGTAAATTCAATAACATTGAACTTTTTTACGATTTTTACGATAAGGGCAAAAGTGTTATTGTAGCCACAGGACACTATTCAAATTGGGAATTACTCGGTTTATTCGCCTATCATAATAAGCATTTTACAATAGGTATTTATAAACCTATGAAAAACAAATATTTCGAAAAATTTCTAAATAGTTCCCGTGAGAGGTTTGGTGCAGCCTCTGTTCCAATGCAGGATACCCTTCGTGCGGCAATTAAATGCACAAACGAAAAGCGATTGTTTTTTCTAGGGTTGGTTTGCGACCAGACCCCAAGCGATATTCACTACTGGACAACCTTCCTAAATCAGGACACTCCTGTATTTCTTGGGGTAGAAAAGATATCACGCAAACTCAATCAACCTGTTATTTTCTGTAGCATGAGAAAAGTAGCAAGAGGGAGATACGAGGTTGAACTTGAAACCCTTTGCGCAGAACCATTGCAAACCAAACCCTACGAGATAACCGAAATGCATGTTCATGCCCTAGAAAAGTTGATCTATGAGGCTCCCGAATATTGGCTCTGGTCACATCGCAGATGGAAACACCGAAAACCTGCCGATTACAAACATGAACAAACAGTTTAACGGATGCAAAAAGCTGCAGTAGTAATACTAAACTGGAATGGTGAGAAATTTGTAAAGAAATTTTTACCCGGAGTTGTTACCAATACAATTACCCCTAATATTGATATTGTAGTTGCCGATAATGGTTCAACGGATGAATCGATATCATATATTGAAAGCGATCACCCTAACGTTAAGATTATTAGGCTAGATAAAAATTATGGTTTTGCATCGGGGTATAATTTAGCCCTTAAACAAATTGAAGCAGAGTACTACGTTCTTCTTAACTCCGATGTTGATGTGCCCCAAGGATGGTTGAATCCACTGATTCAATTCATGGATAAAAATCCACAGGCAGCAGCCTGTATGCCAAAAATCCTCGATTACAACAATCCTTCTCACTTTGAATACGCTGGTGCTGCGGGAGGTTTTATCGATTATCTTGGATACCCCTTTTGCCGAGGTAGAATATTATCATGTATTGAAGAGGATAAAGGCCAATATGATAATCCCCTGGAGATTTTCTGGGCAAGTGGTGCTTGCTTGTTCATCCGATCAAAAGCATACTGGGAAGCCAATGGGCTTGATGATGATTTCTTTGCGCACATGGAGGAGATTGATCTTTGTTGGAGATTAACAAACTCTGGTTATTCTATTTGGTGCATACCCAATTCCAAGGTTTATCATGTTGGTGGGGGTACATTACCAAATAATAATCCAAGAAAACTTTACTACAATTATAGGAACAGTCTATTTATGCTATATAAAAACCTCCCTAAAAGCAAACTGTTCTCAACAATACTAATAAGGTTGATTTTAGATGGATTATCAGCAGTCGCCTATCTTATAAATGGCAAATTCAGCTTTTTTAAAGCGGTATTTTCAGCTCATTGTGATTATTGGAAAAGCATTGGAATCCTTAGAAATAAAAGAAATATTACAAACTTGAATAGAGTCCGTAATGGCAGTAAAATCCTACACAAATCCGTGCTACTAAACTTTTTCTTACTCAAAAAGAAAACCTTTAACTCGTATTCCTCGTTAGATATTAAACTGTAACCTCTGAATTGAACTCTATTCAAAATGGTTTATTTGTAAATTAAATTCTTAATTTTGCCCCTTGTTTTGTGTGGATTCGAATCGCTAATTTTATTTCTTCAGAATGATAATTCCTAATAAATTAACATTAAGGGATTTAATTGTACGATCTCAGAAAGATTTCCCCCTAAGACCTGCATTATCCTTTGTTGGCGAAACACCGTTAACGTATAGTGATTTAGCAAATATTGTTCGTAATATTTCTGGAATGCTATTAGCATTGGGGATTGAAAAAGGTGATCGAGTAGCTATTCTAGGTGAGAATAGCCCCAATTGGGGTGCTTCCTATTTTGCAATCACTTCAATTGGAGCAATTGCAGTTCCCATTCTTACAGATTTTTCTGAAATTGAAATTGAAAATATTTTAGAGCACAGCGAAGCAAAAGCAATCTTTGTTTCTTCCAAATTCTATTCAAAAATAAATGCCGATAGATTAAAGAAAACTAGTTCAGTTATACTTCTTAATACTGTTGAGGTTATTGATGAATCCCCTTCTAATGATAACCTTTTAGGCTATATAAGACCCTCGTCCATACTTAATCCAACCCTTAATAGTATCGAATTTCCTATTCCAGAGGAGGATGAATTAGCAGTCATATTATACACATCCGGTACAACAGGTCGTTCAAAAGGGGTTATGTTATCACATAAAAACCTAGTTTCTAATCTTATTTCAACATTAGGTATTCAAAGCATAAACCCTAAAGATAGGTTTCTTTCCGTTCTTCCCCTTTCACACACCTATGAATGTACAATTGGATTTTTGTTACCATTATATTGCGGCGCAACTGTATACTATCTAAGTAAGCCTCCTACAGCAGCAGTTCTTATACCTGCAATGCAGACCGTTAAGCCAACAATGATACTTACAGTACCCTTAATTATTGAAAAAATTTACAGAAGTAAAATATATCCAGAATTAACGTCATCACCTTTAAAGAAGTATTTTTTTGGTTTAACACCCACCCGAAAACTAATGCATAGGATTGCTGCCAAAAAATTACACAAAACCTTTGGAGGAAAACTTCATTTCTTTGGCGTAGGTGGTGCAAAGCTATCGCATGAGGTTGAACAGTTTCTTAGCGAAGGACGATTCCCTTACTCCATTGGGTATGGAATGACTGAAGCATCTCCATTGATTAGTGGCTGCACACCCAAAATTACTGGATTTCGTCAGGCAGGTTATTGCTTACCAGGACAAGAACTAAGAATTGATAATCCTAATGCTGAAAATGGTGAGGGTGAAATCCATGTTCGTGGAGCAAATGTAATGGTTGGCTACTATAAGGAACCCCTTTTAACAACAGAAATGTTTACCGATGATGGTTGGTTAAAAACGGGAGATCTTGGGGTTCTAAATTCAAAAGGGTATATTGAACTTAAGGGGCGTTTAAAAAATATGATTCTTGGCCCAAGCGGGGAAAATATTTACCCAGAAGAAATTGAGGATGTAATCAATAATCATGACTTAGTTTCTGAATCATTGGTGTATGAGCTAAAAGGGAAACTAGTTGCAAGGGTTCATCTAAACTATGAAGCTCTTGAGAGCAGGTATAGTCATCTTCGCGATGCTGCAATAACTTTACAACAGGAAATAGATTTAGTAATTGATGAAATGTTGGAAGAGATTAGAATTTATGTTAACTCAAGAGTCTCTAACTTCTCAAAGGTCAACCTTGTAGTTGTTCAGGTTGAACCATTTGAGAAAACACCAACTCAAAAAATTAAGAGATATCTCTACACTAAGAATTAGTGTAGAAGATTTGAATAGATTAAAGAATCGAAATCCAAGAAATTCAACTTAGATTTTAAGCATCGATTCTAGGTTGAAAAAGCGGTCAGTATAGTCTTCCATAGAACGACGAATAAGATCGTGAGCTTCTTCAATCCCATAAATATGAGTAATCTCGCATCTTCTCTTTTCACCGGGAAGATCCTTATATGTAAGAAAGTAATGCTTTAGCCTATCAATAACCAACGGAGGACAATCCTTAATATCCTTATAATCCCCATATACTGCGTCCTTATTAAGAACAGCGATTAGTTTATCATCAGCTTCATTATTGTCAATCATTCTAAAACCACCTATGGGTCTTGCTTTCACAATAATATCTCCGTGGGTAATATCTTTTTCTGTAAGTATACAAATATCTATGGGATCATTATCCCCCTTAATACTATCATTACCCGTTTTCTCGCGAGCTACCGCTGCTACTTTATCGCCAGAATAAGTTTGTGGAAGAAATCCATAAAGAGCAGGAACAACGTTCGAATATTTTTGAGGTCTATCTAACCTCAAATAACCCGAAACTTTATCAACCTCATACTTAACAGTATCCGTAGGAACAACCTCAATGAAACAAGTAACAATCTCAGGAGCTTCTTCACCTATATCTATACCATGCCATGGATGGGATTTATAGCGTAATCCCATAAGTTTACCTACAATAGGATCCATAATCATGTTATTCATCTTTGCCATCTTAATTTGCTTTAATTATTTGTGTAATGTTTATCCGTAAAAATTCATATTCACTAAGGTATAACTCAGCATGCAAAGGTAACCCTGCAATTACGTAATTGTTCACATTAAAAGAAGTATTTTAAAACAATAGACTTATAGCCTTTCCATTACTCTTTCAAGTTTTACGCCCCTTGAACCTTTAAGCAGAATTAATGAATTATGAATAGGGTGAACTTTTAGGTATTGTGCACACGATTCAGAGTCAGGAAAGTACAAGTAATCTTTGGCCTCATTCTTAAACCCTTTGCCTACAAATATTGCCAAATAAAAACCACTCGATTTAACCAACTCAGCCACCCGTTTATGTTCTTCCGCTGCATAGTCCCCCAATTCAAGCATCTCTCCAATTATTGCTACTTTTTGATTATCATTATACGAAGAAAAATTCCTAATTGAGACTTCCATACTAGATGGATTTGCATTATATGCATCGAGGATTACTGTGTTATAATCAGTCTTTACAAGTTGAGATCTACTATTCGATGGAGTATAACCTTCAATGGCCTCCTTTATCATTTCCAATGGAATACCCATAAACTGCCCCACTGTTATTGCAGCAAGTACATTCTCAAAATTATAGCTACCAACTAATGATGTTTGAATTTTAAAGGGCTCACCATTTTCTGCTAATTTAACTTTTATGCAGAGATATGGACTAGGAGCATTGGTGTCTATAGAAATTACACCCAAATCTTTAGCATAAGGTATTGAATAACCCTTCAAACCATATAGGTTTATTATATCATTCAAATGCTCATTATTTGGGTTATAAAAAATGTACCCCTTATGCTCAGCAATATATTGGTATAGTTCTCCTTTTGTCTGCTTAACTCCCTCAAATGAACCAAAGCCTTCCAAATGCGCTCTTCCTATATTAGTAATAATTCCATAATCTGGCATAGCAATAGTTGAAAGTTGCTTAATCTCACCCGGATGGTTAGCTCCCATCTCAACAACTGCAATATCAATTTCTTTAGTTAACGAAAGTAAAGTTAATGGGACCCCAATATGGTTATTCAAATTGCCCTTAGTAGCGTAAATACTGTATTTTTTCGACAAAACGCTGTTAACCAGTTCTTTGGTTGTTGTTTTCCCATTACTACCAGTAATGGCTAAAACTTTTACTCCAAGTGATTTTCTATGTAGGGTCGAAAGATTTTGAAAAGTTTCAAGTACATTCTCAACACAAATACATCTATCATCAGCAATTTGATGATCGTCAACAATTGCTGCAACACAACCTTGATTTACAGCATCAACTGCAAACCTATTCCCATCAAAATTATCTCCTTTGAGTGCAAAAAAGATTGATCCCTTTTGCACATGCCGACTATCAGTGGTGACTAAAGGATTAGTAAGGAATATTTGGTATATTTTTTCTAATGTACTCATCCGGGTTCAAATAAAGAAACCTCACTTTTAATGAGGTTTCCTTTATGCTATAGTTATAAAAAACTAGCGTTCTGATTGTGACTGTTTACCTACAGCTTCCATTGCACAGCGGAAACCTAAATCGTTTGTTGATGAAGCCTCATCCAAGAACCTTCTGGTACCTGGACTCATCCAGTAAGCTCTATCCTTCCAAGAGCCCCCTTTGTAAACTCGAACATGGTCATTAACAAGGGAGGTCATCCCATCATTTGCTCTATCCTGACGTTTGGTTTCTCCTTGATAGTACATCCTATTTGAAGAATTATCCTTAGTTGAAGATTCCTCATAAAAATTTGTACTAGAAGCTAAATCACCATCCTTATAATTGATGTAATATGCTTTATTATAATTTCTTCTATTCGCAGCTTCCTCCTCTGTAACATCACGGTATTTTAATCGTCCAAGACTATCCTTTTGAACAAGAGTTCCATCATCATTAGTAGCCAAGGTTTTAAAGACATTTCCACGGAAAGGTCTAAACTCGTCCATATCTTCGAAACTCAATGGGCGGTATACATCAAGTACCCATTCGTTTACATTTCCAGCCATACAATAAAGCCCATAATCGTTAGGCCAATATGACTTAACTTCACCTGGAATTGGATTATCATCATTAAGACGACCAGCAGTACCCATGTAGTCACCACGACTACGAACGAAGTTTGCCATCATCTGACCGCGTTCCTTCATTGCTGGGTTTCTTATCGTATGACCGTTCCAAGGATATATTTTTCGTTCAACCATTCTCTCTTCGTAAGTATTGCCAACCAAGCCTAATGCTGCAAATTCCCATTCGGCTTCTAAGGGTAATCGATATTTTGGAAGCAGTATACCATCTTCGAACATTACCTTTCTACCTTCAGTTTCATCAGGTTTTAAACTTGGAAGATTTTTCTTAACCGTTCCAGTATACTGATTAGCAAGATATGCATCAGTATTAAAATTATCATTATCCTTTTGGTTAAGTTCTAACTCAAGTATTCCCTTATTAACAAGGAGCATCTCATTTACTCTATCGGTACGCCACAAACAATAGTCATTGGCTTGCAACCAGTTAACTCCAACCACTGGATACTCATTATAAGCTGGATGTCTAAAATAATTCGACACAAAAGGTTCATTGTATCCAAGAGGAGTCCTCCATACAAGTGTATCAGGCAATGCTTTTTTAGCAACCTGTGGATATGAGGTGTAAACTCTTTTTAACCAGTAGACATACTCTCTCCAATCAACATTTCGAATCTCTGTTTCATCCATATAGAATGATGCAACTGTTACACGACGTGGAACCGCATTCCAATCATACATAAGATCCTGCTCCACACGCCCCATAATAAATGTACCACCCTCAACAAAAACCAATCCTGGTCCAGTTGTAGGTTGGTAGTTAGTTACAACCTCAAAGCCTCCGGTATTAGGATCATTATAACTCCAACCAGTGGTTGAAGAATCTGATTTTCCACCGCCTCCTCCAAACATACTGCAGGAAGTCATACCTGAAATACCAACGAAGGCAAACACTAATAATTTATACTTTAAGCTCATAGCCTCAATTTTTTCCTATGATTTCGATAGTAATTTAAATTCAAATATATTAATTATTTATCTCAATGCTACTATGTATAACGTAAAAAACTAAAATTTCGGACATTTTATGTAACGAAATTTTCTTTTCCCTTTCTTATACTCAAAATTCCATCCAAAAGTTACCTCATGTGTAGATGTGGCTAATCCTCTAAATCCTTTGTCATAAATGCCAAAATCATAGCTGTATCCAAATCTAAATTGGTCATTTGAATACCCTCCCGTTAAAATAAAGGTATGACTTTTAAGATCAAGGTTTTCTCTTAGCCACATTCCTGCTACTAATTGAAAGCGTGTGAAGTAAAAACCAATATTTAACTGTTGAAATTTCTGTTGACGAATATAAATTATATTAGGTGAAAATAAAAGTTTCTGTTTAAATCGATACCATTTGTAGAGATTAAACTCACAACCTAAGTGTGCAGTATACTTTCGGGGTAAATATGCCGTTTGTCCTCCTAGACTAGCCTCTACTGGTTGTAATAGGTGATGAACGGCTATTCCTCCATAAAAAATATCCCAATCTCCAGCAAGACCAACGCCAAAATCATACATTAATGAAGTTTTACCAGAAAGACCGGAGTTACCAACAACATTTCCATTGGGATCAATCATATCTGGAAACACTAAATTTGATAAGTTCTGGTTCTTTAGTATTAAACTTGTTTGTATTCCTCCTCTTAGATGAGAATTAAAGTTAGTTTGAACACCATAAGCATATATAAAATCTACAGAGGTTCTTTGCAAAATGCCATTTGACTGTACATCGTTTATTAAATTTATACCAGCACCACTTTTAATACTTTGAATGGTTTGATCATAACTAACTCCATATGTTGTGTACGGAGTTCTTGCGCCCATCCATTGATTACGATAAACCAAGCCCAACCTAATGTGCTTACTTGCACCTGCATATGCTGGGTTTAAATATAAATGATTGAAAAAGAGCTGAGAGAAACTGGGATCTTGAGCATAGAGTCGTATATTTGATACCACGACAATTAGAACTATCAATGCTATCCTATTTAAACCCTTTGACATTTAATCCTCTTGTAGAATAAATAATAATAACCCTTGCACATCGTTTTTATTGTGCTAGAGAAAAGCGTTTAAAGGTAAAATAAAGTTTTGTTTATTTGCAAAAAATAACATTAGATGATTAGTAAATATAAGCTTATTATTTTAATTCCAATTTACATTTCATTGAATATCAGCGCACAAAGTTTTCAACGAGATATCAACTGGAATTTTCAACAGACGAGTAACAAGAATCAAAATCTCACCATTGATTGTGGGTATCTATTTTTTGAAAATGCGGTTTTTGATGATCACGAAACAATGATACCCTCCTATTTCGAATTGTTTCCTATCTCTTCGTCAATAAATAGTATTGAACAGCTAAAAATTGCAATTGTAAATTCTCAATATTCCAAACTTACAGATCTTGAGTTAAAAAAAATTAAGAGTGTTAAAAAGATAGGTTTGCTAAAGCCCTTTTTCAGTGTTCAACAATCACGAAAACAGAATTTTTTAGCCGCAACTATTCCTGCCGTTAGGGTGAATTCCAATGGAGAATTTGAAAAGTTGCATTCATTTACATTAAGTATAGAGGAATCCAACTATTCAAAACCTCAAAACATATTAAAGGCACTAATAAAAACCTCGTCGGTATTGAGCAATGGCAAATGGGTAAAGGTAAAAATTGGTGCAACGGGTGTTTATAAACTTACCTTCTCCGAACTTGTTTCATACGGGCTTTCAAATGTCGAAAACGTGAGCGTTTGGGGGAACGGTGGCAGCAAGCTACCATATATGAATAACGTTAGTTCTCCAGATGATCTTGAACAAATACCTATTATTATTGAGAAAGGTGCTGATGGCATTTTCAATCAAGGGGATTATATCCTATTCTACGCCGAAGGGCCATTGACATGGAAATACGAAGAGGTAAACATTTTTTTTATGCATGAGATTCATCCTTACTCAAAAGAGATAAACTATTTTCTAACAACCGACTATAACTCTCCAAAAAGAATACCTGATATCATAAGCACATCAAGCCCATCTACCTATCAAACAAATCATTACGATGAACTTGTTGCATTTGAAAAAAATGACACAAACCTTATTAAATCTGGTCGTGATTGGTATGGGGAGTCTTTTGACATTTACACAACACAGAACTTTAATACAAAATTGAATAACCAAGAACTAGGAAGTTCAGTAAAAATTAGAACAAGGCTAAGTGCTCGTTCTTCATCAACTAGCGACTACAATATTTTAGTAAATAGCGTAAATCTTGGAAACATTCAACTGGATGGAGTAAATGTAGGTGATGAACAGTCAGATTTTATTTCGGTTAAACAGCAAGATTTTACAACTCCCGCTCCCACTGGAAATCTAATAGTAACTTTAACATACAACAAACCAAGCCCAGCAGCAAATGGATGGCTCGATTATATAACAGTAAACTCTCGTCAATTATTAAAGTATCAGGGGAGTCAATTAATTTTCAGGGACACCAAATCTAAGGGTGTTGATGCTGTAACACAGTTCAACGTTCAAAACACTCCAAATACACTACGTATTTGGGATATTTCAAATATCCATTTCCCTAGCAGTATAGTTTATTCTTCAGGTAGCGGAAATGCAATTTTCACCCTACCAACGGATTCACTAAGACAATTTATTGCTTTTGAAGACGATAAAGCATATTCAGTCTCGCTGGTTGGTGATGTGCCAAACCAAAACCTTCATGGTTCTTCTCATTCGGATATGATTATTGTTGTACATCCTTCTTTGTTAGATCAGGCATTAGAACTTGCTGAAATTCATCGAACAAATGATGGTTTATCTGTGCAGGTAGTAACAACCGATCAGGTGTATAACGAGTTTTCATCTGGCAATCGTGATGTTTCGGCTATTCGAAACCTTATGCGAATGTTCTATAAGCGTTCAACAGGATCGGTAGATATGCCACGTTATCTCTTACTATTTGGTGATGGTTCATACGATAATATTTCCGATAAAAAAGGGAATACTAATTTAATACCAACCTACCAATCCAATGAGTCGATTAACAAAACTAGCTCATTTGTAACCGATGATTTCTTTGGACTATTGGACGATAATGAGGGTGGAGCTATTGGCTTGTTAGATATTGGCATTGGCAGATTTCCTGCATCTAATACGGAGCAGTCCAATGTGATTCTTAACAAGATTAAACAATACCATAACCAATCATCATTAGGGGATTGGAATAATCAGCTTTGTTTTATTGGTGATGATGAGGATGGAAATATTCACATGACAGATGCAAATACATTGGCTGATTATGTGAAAGTAAATCACTCAATTTATAATGTTCAAAAAATATTTTTTGATGCCTACCATCAAGAATCCACACCAACTGGTGATAGGTATCCAGATGTTACGCTAGCAATAAGCAACAAGGTAAATAGTGGCGCATTAATTGTAAACTATACAGGACATGGAAATGAGCAGTGGCTTGCCCATGAAAAGGTACTCATGCTTGACGATGTAAGATCGTGGAGAAATTTTCAGAAACTCCCTTTATTCGTCACTGCAACCTGTGAATTTAGTCGCTTTGACGATTATAATCTAATATCAACCGGAGAATCAATTCTATTAACTCCAAATGGAGGAGGTATAGGATTACTCTCAACCACACGCTTGGTATATTCTAGTCCTAATTTTACTCTAAATTACAATTTCTTTCAAACCGTATTCTCTGAGGTGTCAAAAAAATCAGTTTCATCAACCAACGATAATCATTATAGATTAGGGGATATTGTAAGAATAACCAAAAATATTTCAGGTACTGGAAATAATAAGCGAAATTTTATGCTCCTTGGCGATCCTGCATTAATGCTAAAATATCCAACATACGATATTGCTATTACCAGCATTAACAACGCCCCTATTGCAACTTTAAGCGACACATTAAAGGCATTAAGTAAAGTTAAAATAGTTGGCAAAATAACCAATCACAGTACTACTGAAACAGTGAATTTTAATGGAATAACATCGTTAACGCTATACGATAAAGAAAAAACAATAAAAACCCTTAGTAATGATGGTGGTCTCCCAATGGAATTTAAAGTTCGCGACAATATCATTTACAGAGGAAATGTAACAGTAAAAGATGGGCTTTTCGATATAAACTGCATTATTCCCAAAGATATAAATTACCGTGTAGGAACTGGCAGGATTAGTCTTTTTGCAACTAATGGCAGTGAGGCAGGTGCTGGTTACAATCAAACAATTCTAATTGGAGGAATAAATAGCAATCCATACTCAGATGATAAAGGACCTGTGATCAGCATCTATTTGAATGATTCAAAATTCGTATCAGGTGGAATTTCTGATTCAAACCCAAAACTTATCGTTGACCTAATTGATAGCAGCGGAATCAATACTACAGGTACTGGGATTGGTCACGATTTAATTGCAACTATTTACAGTAATGATGAAAAAAATATCATCCTGAACGATTACTATAAGGCTGATAATGACAGTTATCAAAGAGGCAAGGCGGAATTTCAACTTACTAATCTAAATGCTGGCTCCAATAAAATAAAAATTAAAGCATGGGATTCATATAATAATAGTTCGGAGAGTGAAATCTCATTTCTTGTTACAAATGATGATAAACTTATGATAAGTCATCTACTAAACTATCCCAACCCATTCACAGATAATACCGCATTTTACTTTGAACATAATCAACCCTTTACCGATCTAAATATCCTGATTCAAATCTACAGCCCATCAGGTAAACTAGTAAAAACCATTCATCATCAGGAATCAACAGCGAGTGGTTTTCGAATTGGACCAATACAATGGGATGGAAAAGATGATTTTGGATCCAGAATTGGTAGAGGTGTGTACTTTTATCGATTAAGAGTCATAACATCAAATGGAAAATCTGCCGAGCAACAACAAAAAATGGTTTTGCTCAAATAATAAAATCTTTTCCTATTCGTTCTCTTCGGTATTAATCATTTATTAAATTTGCCACCTATTTATAATAAAAAAGATCATGTTTGCACTTAAAAAAAACCTCCTTGTAACTTTTACGCTATTTGTATTAAGTTGTTCGATAACTAACGCCCAATTCGACAGTACAATTTCAATTAACGGGGGAATAAATGCACTCCGTATTGCTGTCCCTTTTCTAACAATTGCACCCGATTCACGATCTGCTGGTTTGGGAGATGCTGGAGTAGCAACAACCCCTGATGCAAACTCCCAGCACTGGAATCCAGCAAAACTTGCATTTATAGATAAGGAGTATGGTTTCTCCTTTTCCTATACTCCATGGTTACGAAATCTAGTAAACGATATAAACCTTACATATCTTTCTGGTTTTTATAAAGTAGATAAAGAGCAAACAATTAGCGGTTCGCTGCTTTACTTTTCAATGGGTGAAATTACTTTCACTGATAATTCTGGTAACCAAACAAAAAAGCACAACCCAAATGAATTTGCATTCGATTTTGCTTACTCTCGCAAGTTTGCTGACCTAATATCTGGAGGTATTGCATTTAGATATATTCGTTCCGATCTAACCGGAGGATACTCACAGCAAGGATCATCTTCATCAAAAGCAGGAAGCACATTTGCTGGGGATGTCTCCATGTATTATAAACAGCCTCTTTCAATCGACAAAAAGAATGCTGAGGCAGCCTTTGGTCTTAACATATCAAATATAGGTGCAAAAATATCCTATAACGATGCAAACAAATTTTTTATACCTATAAACTTAAGATTGGGTGGACGTTTTTCAATGGATTTTGATCAATATAACAATATGTCTTTTATTCTTGATGCTAATAAACTTTTGGTACCAACGCCACCTTTATATAACTCAAGCAACCAAATTATTAAAGGGAAAGATCCAGATGTTTCAGTTCCACAAGGCATGATTCAATCTTTCTATGATGCGCCAGGTGGAATGAAGGAAGAGTTACATGAAATTAGCTACTCACTTGGTTTTGAGTACCTTTATTCAAAACAATTTGCACTAAGAGCAGGTTATTTTACCGAGGATAAAACCAAAGGAAATAGAAAATATTTCACCCTTGGCGCTGGATTAAAATACAACATTCTAAACCTTGATTTTGCTTATCTAATCCCACAATCGGGTCAAAATAACCCAATGGCAAATACCGTTAGATTCACTTTATCATTCGATTTTGAAAAGGCAACAAAACAGAATAGCAGAGATTAATTTTTAATTGCTATACATGAAAATCAGAATTGGCTTTGGTTACGATGTCCACAGACTTGAATCAGGCTATCCTTTTTGGTTAGGAGGAATTCACATTGAACATGTTAAGGGCTCAGTTGGCCATTCTGATGGAGATGTTCTTATTCATGCAATATGTGATGGTTTGCTTGGTGCTGCCAACCTAAGGGATATTGGAATTCACTTCCCTGATACTGATAAAACCCTTAAAGGAATTGACAGTAAGATTCTTCTTAAGCAAACCTTAGATCTTGTTAAATCTAAAGGATTTCAGATAGGAAATATCGATTCAACCATCTGTCTTCAAAAGCCAAAGATTAAGGATCTAATTCCCGAAATGCAAAAAATTTTGGCTAGTGTTCTTGAAATCTCCTCTGAAGATATTTCAATAAAAGCCACAACTACTGAAAATTTAGGTTTTGTTGGAAAAGAGGAAGGCATTGCGGCATATGCTGTTGTCCTTCTATCAAAAACATAATCTCAATCACTTCAATATTATTATCTTTAGATTTTTATTCAAAATTTGAATCTCTGTCTATATTATTGATATTTAGCCCATTTTGATATGGATTATAAAACTTTAGTGATTAGTGCTAGCACAAATCCTTCGCGTTTCTCATATCTTGCCATTAAAAGTTTAATTAAACACAATGTTGATGTTGTTGCTGTTGGTCTAAAGGAGGGAGAAGTTGAAGGAGTAAAAATTATGCTTGGGAAACCTTTTATTAATGACATCCACACTATCTCTTTATATCTTAATCCACTGAACCAAACAGATTATTTAGATTATTTTATCTCCCTTAAACCCAAAAGAATAATATTTAACCCTGGCACTGAAAATGGGGAGTTAATGAAATTAGCAAGGCTACATAAAATTGAAGTTGTTTTCGATTGTACTCTAGTGATGTTGAATAATGGTAGCTATTTTTAGTAGTTATTGCTTATAATAATAAGCAGTAACATAATTATCGTTTACATTTTGACCTGAGACATTGTAAGACCAATTAATTATTTTTAGATTTTTGCTTACCATCCCTTTGCCAGAAACGTTATACAAACCATCAGTAAATATTACCCTTAGAGTTGAATCCTTCAACTGAGCATATGTTTCAAAATCAAATCCCAAGTTGTGAAAATTATATATAATGAAATAGGTTGAATCGTACCTGCCACCAGCTCTATCTATGCTCACAGAATATTGGCGAAAGTTATTACCATTTTCTTCTCTACATCGCCATGCACCAGTAATTGAGTCGCCATTTCCACCAGAAAACTTCTCGCATGATGAGTAAGCAAAGGCTATCATTACTCCCAAAGGAATAAAGTATTTGGTAATATTCTTCATATTTAAAAAATTAACCATTTATCACCTTATTAATGATATCATCATCTGCAATATTGGGTATTGTAACCTTCAATGAAGGGGTTCGTTCCATTTCCCGCTGAATAGCGAAGATAGCTCCTTCATTACGAGCCCAACTACGGCGTGCAATCCCATTGTTAACATCCCAAAGAAGCATCATTTTTAGTCTACGATCTGCATCAGCAGAACCATCGAGAGTCATTCCAAAACCGCCATTTATTACTTCGCCCCAGCCAACTCCACCCCCATTATGGATTGAAACCCAAGTAGCACCTCTAAAAGAGTCGCCAATCACATTCTGAATTGCCATATCAGCAGTATAACGTGATCCATCATAGATATTTGAAGTTTCCCTGTAGGGTGAATCGGTTCCTGAAACATCATGATGATCTCTACCAAGTACTATTGGAGCTGAAACCTTACCCGCCTTAATTGCATTATTAAAAGCCTCTGCAATTTTTATTCGACCTTCGGCATCGGCATAAAGTATTCGTGCCTGCGAACCCACAACCAACTTATTCTGCGATGCCTCTTTAATCCAATGTATATTATCCTGAAGCTGATTGGTTATCTCCTTGGGAGCTGTTATTGCAATCTTTTCGAGTACCTCCGCTGCTATTCTATCAGTCACCTCCAAATCCTTAGGATCTGAAGATGTGCAAACCCAACGGAATGGTCCAAAACCGTAATCAAAAAACAATGGACCCATAATATCTTGAACATATGACGGGTACTTAAAATCTCCATTCGGTTTTAGAATATCTGCACCAGCACGACTACTCTCAAGCAAAAAAGCATTTCCATAATCGAAGAAGTACATCCCCTTCGCTACCATAGCATTAATAGCCTTTACATGACGACGAAGACTTTCATAAACTTTATCCTTGAATAGCGATGGGTTTTCAGCCATCATTTTAACAGATTCCTCAAAACTAATGCCTGCAGGATAATAACCACCTGCAAATGGGTTATGAAGTGATGTTTGATCGCTTCCCAAATCGATATGAATATCCTCTTTAACAAATCGCTCCCATAAATCAACTATATTCCCAAGATATGCAAGCGATACCCCCTCCTTGTTTGCAACAGCTTTTTTAATTCGAGGCATCATTTCATCAAGGTTTTCAAAAACTTCATCAACCCAACCCTGACTATGTCGAGTATGCAATGCTTTTGGGTTAACCTCTGCGATTATACCAATCATTCCAGCAATTACAGCAGCCTTTGGCTGAGCACCAGACATACCTCCAAGCCCAGATGAAACAAAAATCTTTCCTCTTAAATCTGTCTCCCCTGCTCTCATATGCATCCTACCAGCATTCATAACAGTTATTGTTGTTCCATGAACAATACCCTGAGGGCCAATATACATAAATGAACCTGCTGTCATCTGACCATATTGAGTTACTCCTAAAGCGTTGTAACGTTCCCAATCATCCTTGCTTGAATAGTTTGGTATCATCATACCATTTGTTACCACAACTCTTGGAGCATCCTTATGCGATGGAAAAAGTCCCATTGGATGTCCAGAATAAAGAATCAGAGTCTGCTCATCTGTCATCTCTGCAAGGTACTTCATGGTAATTAGGTACTGCGCCCAATTTTGAAATGCTGCACCATTACCTCCGTAAGTGATTAACTCATGCGGGTGCTGAGCAACAGCATAATCCAAATTATTGCTCAACATTAGCATGATTGATGCGGCTTGTATTGATTTATGAGGAAAATCGTTGATACTACGAGCATATATCTTGTAATCAGGTCTAAAGCGGTACATATAAATCCTACCGTATTCCTTTAATTCTTGCGCAAACTCCTCTGCCAAAACGGCATGATGCTTAACTGGAAAATATCTAAGAGCGTTTTTAATTGCTAACTTTTTCTCATCAAGAGTTAATATCTGTTTACGCTTTGGCGCATGGTTAACTGTTGTATCCCATGCTTTTGCCATAGGAAGTTCTTCAGGAATTCCCTGAAGTATTACTTTGCAAAAATCCTCTTTGGTCATATTTATTTTGATAAGAATGATTATCGATTTCTTTTACAAAACTACAACAAATTAGGGGAAAATAGATGACACCATGTCTCATTTATCGCTAAATCATTTTTAGCATGTAATTTGATAAATACATGTATATTTGAAAACTAAATAATTACAAAAATGAAAAAGTGGATTATTCTTGGGGCTATCATCCTTGTGGTGATTCTAATTTACTCATCAATTAAAGGCTCATACAATAATATGGTTCAGAAGGATGAGGCTGTTAAGTCACAATGGGGAACCGTAGAAAGTGCATATCAACGAAGAATGGATTTAATCCCAAATCTTGTCAATACTGTAAAGGGATACGCTGATTTTGAAAAAACTACCCTAACCCAAGTAATTGAAGCAAGAGCAAAGGCTACTCAGGTTTCCATTAAACCAGAAAATCTTAATGCTCAAAGCATGCAGCAATTCCAAGCAGCTCAAGGGCAGCTAAGTGGTGCTTTATCTCGTCTTTTAGTTACCGTTGAGCAATACCCAAATTTAAAGGCTAATGAGAATTTTCTCGATCTTCAGAAACAACTTGAAGGAACCGAAAATCGCATTGCTGTTGAGCGTCGCAAATTCAATGAGTTAGCTCAAGATTACAATACCTATATCCGATCATTTCCAAAAAATATTTGGGCTAACATGTTCGGATTTGAGAAAAAATCATATTTCGAAGCTGAGCAAGGAGCAGAAAAAGCACCAAAAGTTAATTTTGGCAGCTAGTATATAAAGAAACAAACTTGCAAGTAGCAAGTAACAGGGCATAACTTCAGTTACTTGCTACTTGATTATTACATTAACATATTTTTATTGCCATTCCAACTAATACCTTATACTATGCGACCAGTTGACCATTTTACTAAAGAGCAGCAAAAGCAGATAGTTGAAGCTATCAAGCAGGCTGAAAATAACACCTCTGGCGAAATTCGTATTCATATCGAGAAACAATGTAAGGTTGACGTTCTCGATCGTGCAGCAAATATCTTCGCAAAACTCAAAATGCACAAAACACAACTTCGTAACGGTATGCTGTTCTACCTATCAATTGATGATCGCAAGTTTGCCATATTGGGTGATGCAGGAATCAATGCCAAAGTTCCTGAAAATTTCTGGGACTCAGTTAAAGAGGCTGTACTTGAACAGTTTAAAGTCGGCAACCAAACGGAGGGCTTAATAAAGGGTATCATAATGGCTGGCGAAAAGTTAAAGATTCATTTCCCCTACCAGAAAGATGATGTTAATGAACTATCAGACGAAATCTCATTCGGTAAATAAAACTCCTAAAATGATGAAAAATATTAGAAATATTTTACTATTCGCTCTTGTTTTATCCTCATCAATACTTTTTGCACAGGAGTTACCTGCACCAATGAATCCTCGTCGTATGGTAAACGACTTTGTTGGATTACTTAATCAAAATGAATGGGCTAGTCTTGAAACGAAACTACGTAACTATAACGATTCCACTTCAAATCAGATAGCAATAGTTATTGTTAATGATTTTCTTGGATTCGACAAATCTGATTATGCTTTTCGACTTGCGGAGAAATGGGGCGTTGGAGGAAAAGGTAAGAATAATGGCGTAATGATAATAATTAAACCTAAGGTTGGCAATGAAAAAGGAGATGCTTTTATTGCAATTGGTTATAGTTTAGAGGATGTAATTCCTGACATTACAGCAAATCAAATTGTTAATAGAGAGATGATTCCCTCCTTTAAAAAAAATAATTTCTACCAAGGGCTTGATGATGCAACTACAACTATTATTAACCTTGCAAAGGGAAAATTTACCGCCGATCAATATAATAAAAGAAAATCATCATCAAAGGGTGGCGGAACAATCATATTTATAATAATTATTATTGTCCTATCTCTGATCTTTAGAGGAAACTCACGAAACAGGGGGAATACCATAGGAAGTAATATCCCCTTCTGGCTTGCATTGGGAATGCTCTCAAGTGGTAGCCGTGGTGGTGGGTTCGGCAATTTCTCATCAGGTTCTGGAGGATTTGAAGGATTTGGTGGTGGAAGTTTTGGCGGAGGAGGTGCTGGCGGAAGTTGGTAGGTAAAATTTATTTTGTAATATTTAACCACATAAAATCCTTAGAATAAATAGTTACAAGAAATTTTAGTGTTATGAAAGCACATTAAACAATCAAAAAAAAGTTTATATTTGATAAAACTTATAATAATTATTGATATGAAAAATTTAAATGTTTTAAGTCAAGAAGAATTAATGAGATTATTTGGCGGTACTATAGGCAGTACTGATTCTTTATCAGCAGATGAAGTAGGAGTAACTCCATCAAGCCCTTCTAATGATGGTGGTTTTACCGGTGGGGGTGGTGGAAGTTTTGGTGGAGGCGGTGCTGGCGGAACATGGTAATTAAGAAAGCGAAAAATAAAAAAGGCGGGTTTCCCCGCCTTTTCATTTATATGAAGTTAATGTTATCCTTCCTGATTTTCTGAAAAACCATCATCAACAAGAATTCTTCCGCAATACTCACAAACGATGATTTTTTTACGAATCTTAATATCTAGTTGACGTTGAGGTGGAATCTTATTAAAGCATCCTCCGCAAGCATCACGCTTAACCGTAACTACGGCTAAACCGTTCCGAGCATTTATTCTAATTCTTTTGTATGCAGTGTAAAGACGACTTTCAATCATCTCAGTGTAAGCCTCTGAACGTCTATTAAGTTCATCCTCCTCCTTTTGAGTTTCAGCAATGATATCGTCTAACTCTGTCTTTTTGTTCTTAAGATCAATGGATCGTTCATTAAGTAAACCTTTAGCCTGATCAATTGCTTGTTTCTTTTCTTTAGCCTGCTGTGTAAATTCACGAATCCTCTTTTCACAAAGTTCAATTTCTAGTTTCTGGTACTCAATCTCCTTTGACAAGGAATCAAATTCGCGATTATTACGGACGTTACCCTGCTGTTCTTCGTATTTCTTTATATGGTTTTCAGCATCCTTAATTTCCTGCTTCTTACGTGTACCTTGACTCTCGATCTCTTCAACTTCTTTATGAAGATTACCAATTCGGGTTTCAAGTCCTTCAATTTCATCTTCAAGATCTTGAACTTCTAATGGAAGTTCACCCCGAAGTGTCTTGATATCATCAACCTTAGAATCAACTGTTTGAAGTTCATAAAGAATTTTCAATTTCTCCTCAACTGAGAGTTCAGTGGTCTCAACGGGCTTGTTTTTTTCTACTGCCATACCTTACTTATATGTAATTAATTGGGTTGGTTTTTATTTCTGATTTGAGAATTGCAAATTTAGGGAATTTTTTCAATAGATATTCATAAAAAATATCTACTGTAAATTGTTCGCTCTCAAAATGGCCAATATCTGCAATTAATATTCTATTCTCAGCATCAAAAAATTGATGATATTTAATATCTGCCGTAATAAAGATATCTGCATCAGCTGCTATTGCCTGCTTAATAAGAAATGCCCCACTTCCACCACAGAATGCAACTTTTTGAATATTTTTTCCAAGGCAATTCGTATGGCGTAACAACTGAATTTTAAAAATTGTTTTAACAATTTTTAAGAAATCTGTCTCGGATATCGGTTTTTTTAATTCGCCAATCATTCCTGATCCCGCTTTAGAAAAAGAATTTAGTATAGGATAAATATCGTAAGCAACCTCTTCGTAGGGATGAGATGAAATCAGATCTCTTACTACTCTTGAAATTCTTGATTTAGGCACAACTACCTCAATTCTCACCTCGGGTTCAACGTGAAACTTCCCTTCACTTCCCACATATGGATTAGTGCCCTCACCTGCCCTAAATGTGCCTTTACCATCCATATTAAAGGAACAATAGTCATAATTTCCAATATGCCCAGCACCAGCCTCAAACATAGCTTGTCGAACTCTCTCCGCATCATTTGTAGGCACAAATGTAACTAGTTTAATAAGTTCTCCTTCCAGGGGTTGAAGGAATTTTAAATTAGTGAGTTTTAAAAGTTCTCCAATCCGAGAATTTACACCACCCTCAATATTATCGAGATTTGTGTGCGCAGCGTAAACGGCTATATCATTTTTAATTGCATGTATAATAGCTCTTTCAACATAACTTTTTCCTGTTATTTTTTTTACACCATTGAATATTAATGGGTGATGTGCTACTATTAAGTTTAAACCTTTTGCATGTGCCTCTTCAATTACCTCAGGGGTAACATCCAGGGTAACAAGTATACCTTTTAATAGACTTTCAGGGTTACCAATTAGCAACCCTGAATTGTCATACGATTCTTGATACGATATTGGAGCAAGTTGCTCCAATGAAGCAGTAACATCTGATATAATCATAGGTAAAAAAGGATGATGCTATAACTCTTCCCTGATCTCAAGAAGCATTTCCTTAATCTTCTTTAGAGAATCAACTATCTCATAATTATGAATTGTATCTTGCCTATTTTCAGCTAATTTTTTCTTTGCACCCTCAAGTGTTAGCCGCTGATCTTTGACAAGATGGTGAATTAACTTGAGATTCTCAATGTCCTCTTTTGTGAAAAAGCGATTCCCTTTTTTGTTTTTATGGGGTTTAATGATATCAAAATTTTTCTCCCAAAATCTTATCAACGAAGCGTTTACATCAAACATCTCGGCTACTTCACCAATTGAGTAGTAGAACTTCTCAACTTTTTTTTCTTTATAGGGCATATTGTCACTTTAATTTAATTGAACCATCTTCGCCTATCTCTAACGGGCTATCAGGAAAATCTTCCGCAGACAACTTTCGAATAAGCAATGCTGCTCTCCTCGACGAATCAATTGAAATACCAGATCCATAATCCTGAATGAATGAATGGATTTTCCCTTTTACAAATTGTCCCTTTTTATTTATAAAAATATCAATTAGGGGAGCGTAACCGTTAACACCACTCACATTTATTCTACCATATGTGCAAAAATTCCCCAAGCTAAAAGCAATAAAACGATTTTTGTATAAATATAACCCACGAGGCACATGAGGCCCATGTCCAATGACTATATCTGCCCCACAATCAATAGCCATTTTCGAAAACGCATAAACATCACCCCTATTCTCGCCTAAATAAACTTCTTGTTCTTTTTTTACATGTTGGTAGTTTTTACCTTCTGCTCCTCCATGAAATGAAACAATCACAATATCGGTTTCTAACTTAAGCAATGTAACTATCTCTTTTACTTCACTGTAATTATTTATATTATTAGTTCCAGTAATTGGCGAAAATGCGGTAAACCCAAACCTAACTCCATTTATTTCAAATTTACAAAAAGAATGATTGGTTGTACCTGCTGCATTCAAATTAAAACTATTTACCAATCGATATGTTGATTCAACACCTGCTAATCCAAAATCGTAAATATGATTGTTTGCTAAACTAAAAAGGTTAAAACCCACATCTGCAATGCATTTAAAATACATTTCAGGTGTTTTAAAAACATAACAATTCATTGTATCTCTACAATGTTTACTTACAATACCAGTATTTAAAAAAGATCCCTCAAGATTACAAAAGGCGACTGTAGCATTTTTAATGATATCCTTGGCTGGCTCCAAAAGAAAATAAGGAGCATCAGCTGTCATAGGCAAAAATGCTGTAGATGGATAACTTGTACCCAAGTTAACATCCCCAGCGGCAACAACTCTAATAAGGGTATCGGTTTGTCCAATTGATAGGTTAATCCAAAAGACTCCTAAAAAAAAAATAGTTATAATTCGCATTTATGTCTAATCAAAACTTTGAGTGGATTGAGAGGAAATTTCAATAAGTTTCGAATACTCCGCTGGAGTAAGGTCGTTAAAGTAGAAGTTAATAGGATCAATGGGATTATCATTAAGTCTTACCTCATAATGAAGGTGTGGAGCTAAACTCATACCCGTATTTCCAACAAGACCTACTACAGCACCACGTCTTACCTTAGTACCAGGACTTACCAATATTTCACTTAAATGAGCATATAGCGTTTTGTAACCAAACCCATGATCGATAATTACAGTATTACCATACCCTCTTTTTGATCTATCAGTATCAAAAACAACACCATCACCCGTAGCATAAACTTCAGTTCCAGAAGGGGCTGTAAAGTCCATACCAGCATGCATCTTTAGCACTTTATAAAATGGGTGTATTCTCAAACCAAAAGGTGAAGCAACACGGGTAAGATCCTTATTCGAAATTGGCTGTATATTAGGCACGCAACGAACCATTGTCTCCTTATTTTTCGCCAACTCAATAATTTCATCAAATGATTTTGATTGGCTTTCCACCAGTTTAGATAAAATACCCAATTTTTTTGCCGACTCAACAACAATATCTGAATTTGATAAATCTTCCAATTCTGAATATCTATCTACACCTCCAATACCAGCAGTTCTGATTGATAAAGGAATAGGTTCAGCCTCAAAAATTGTACGATAAATATTTGCATCGCGTTGTTGAATATCCTTAAGTACTGCTTCTACCTGCCCATACTTCCCATTAAGAATTTCAAACTGTAATAGTAACTCTTGCCTTTCACGTTTCAAACCACGTTCTTTAGGAGTATCGAAAAAAGAAGTATAAATGGAATAATAAGTTATCGTAATAACAATGGTTGCCATCAAGTAAGTAATCCCTTTAAAGAATTTTTCTTTAAGCGATGGTCTTACCCTAATAAAACTAAGTGTTTCGTGATTAAACCTATATTTACTCTTAGACATGTGTAAATCAAAAATATTTATTCAAATTTAATGAAATCAAAAGGAAGTAATTTCTAATTATCATCGTTAGAGTAACTTTCAGTCTTTCCAATAGTTGCGTATTTTACCATTTTATCGTAATCCTCCATGGTAATATCGTTGAAATAGTTAATAGGATCTGTAGAAGAATTTCTCAACAAAACCTCATAATGCAAATGAGGGCCTGTACTTCTTCCTGTATTTCCAAGTAATCCAACTACCTGACCACGCTTAACTTTATCACCTGCCTTAACATCGATTTTGCTAAGGTGAGCATACCGGGTTTTATATCCAAACCCATGGTCAACAACAATATTTTTCCCATAGCCATCGAATGTATACTCTGCTAAAATTACAACGCCATCCCCTGTAACATGGATTGGAGTACCGATTGAACCAGTAAAATCAATGCCATAATGCATCTTAAGTCTGTGCGTAAAAGGGTCGGATCTAAATCCAAAGTATGCAGAAATGCTTTTAAGCGAAACTGGTTGAATTGCAGGAATACATTGTGTCATAGCCTCTTTATTCTTTGCTAAAATAGTCACCTCATCAAAAGACTTTGACTGAACATAAACCCTCCAGCTAAGCCTATCGAGCATAGTAAATGTCTTAACAAGTAAATCGGCATGTTGATATTTTTCAAAACCATTATATCTATTAACACCACCATAACCGCCTTCTCTAAGTGAAGAGGAAATGGTATCTGCTTCAAAAATTGCTCTGTAAATATTATTATCCCTCTTTTGAAAATCATTTACCAAACTTCCCTTTTCTTGAATTTTTCTTTGAAAAAGATCGTACTTAAGAATAATGTCGGCTATGTCTCGCTTAATATTTTTTTCCTTAGGGGTATCTAAAAAAATCGAATAGATATAAGTTAAAGTGGCGGCTATAGTTATGTTAACTAATAAATGAATTGCTATCTTTGCAATCTTTTTACGTAAAGGATGGGAAATGACGTCAAATTTTAATGTGTGCGAATTAAATCGATATTTTATCTTTGCCATCTCTTTAAATTATAGCTTTTTAAATTGATTCTATTTTGACGAATAGCGACAAATCTAAGGTAAATATTTATTTTTGCAAAGTTTTTAACAAAAAAGTTGATACTAAACCGTCAACTAATACTCAATAAATCATTAAAACATAATAATATATGAAATCAAGCGAAATCAGACAAGCGTTTCTTGACTTTTTTCGTGGTAAGATGCATCAGATTGTTCCATCGGCACCGATGGTAGTCAAAAATGATCCTACCCTCATGTTTACTAATGCTGGGATGAACCAGTTCAAGGATATTTTTCTTGGAAACTCACCAGCAAAGCACCCTAGAGTAGCTAATACTCAGAAATGTCTTAGGGTTTCAGGGAAACATAATGATCTTGATGAGGTTGGCCACGATACTTATCACCACACCATGTTCGAAATGCTTGGTAACTGGTCGTTTGGCGATTATTTTAAAAAAGAAGCGATAGATTGGGCGTGGGAATTTCTTGTTGATGTTCTTAAAATCGATAGAAATAATCTATATGTAACTGTATTTGAGGGAAGTCCAGAGGAAGGTATAGATATGGACAAAGAGGCCTTCGAATACTGGAGCAAACATCTACCAAAGGAACGAATTCTACTAGGTTCAAAGAAGGATAATTTTTGGGAAATGGGCGAATCTGGTCCTTGTGGCCCTTGCTCTGAAGTTCATGTTGATATTAGAAATGCCGAAGATAAGAAGATAATTCCTGGCGATCAGATGGTCAATAAAAGCCATCCACAAGTTATTGAGATATGGAACTTAGTTTTTATTCAATATAATCGCAAAGCCAATGGGCAGTTGGAGCAACTACCTGCAAAGCATGTAGATACAGGCATGGGCTTCGAAAGGCTTTCGATGGTTATTCAGGGCAAGCAAAGCAATTACGATACCGATGTTTTCCAACCCATTATTGGTAAAATATCTGAAATGTGCGGTATAAGTTACGGTAAAGAAAAACAGTTTGACATCGCCATGCGAGTGATTGCTGACCATTTAAGAGCAGTGTCATTCTCAATTGCTGATGGTCAATTACCTTCGAATGTGAAGGCTGGATATGTAATTCGAAGAATCCTTCGTCGTGCTGTTCGCTATGGATATACATTCCTTAACTTCCGCGAACCATTCATCAATAAGCTAGTTCCTGTACTTTCGGCAGAGATGGGAAAATATTTCCCCGAATTAGTCTCCCAGCAAGAACTGATTACCAAAGTAATACACGAAGAGGAAGCATCATTTTTGCGTACCCTTGAAACAGGAATCAGGATGCTTGATGGACAAATTGATTCACTAAAGAAAGCCCATAAAAAGGAACTATCGGGCAAAGATGCCTTTGTTCTTTATGATACTTTTGGTTTTCCAATCGACCTAACCGAACTTATTCTTAGAGAGAATAACCTTTCTGTTGATTTGGAAGGATTTCAAAAGGAGATGTCAGGTCAGAAGGAACGCTCAAGGTCAGATGCAGCTGTTGAAACATTCGATTGGCAAGAGCTTTTAAAAATAGATGAGGTTCAGTTTGTTGGATACGATCTTTTCGAAACCGAAATTCGAATAGCCCGAATGAGAACTATCAAAACGAAAGGGAAAGAGCAGTACCATTTAGTTTTCGACAAAACCCCTTTCTACGCCGAATCGGGAGGTCAAGTGGGTGATATAGGTACAATTAGTACTGACAATGAGGTTATAAATATTGAGAATACAATTAAGGAGAATAACCTAACCATTCATTTGGTTGATAAGCTCCCAATAAACCCAAATGCCAAATTTTTGGCAAAGGTTAATCTGGAAAAGAGAGTAAGCATAGCCAATAATCATTCAGCAACTCACCTACTCCACCATGCTCTAAGGAGTATACTTGGCACTCATGTTGAGCAGAAAGGTTCGTTGGTTAACTCTGAATACCTACGTTTTGACTTTGCCCATTTCCAAAAAGTTTCCGATGAGGAGATTCGAAAAGTTGAAATTTTGGTTAATCAAAAGATAAGACAAAATATTCCACTTGACGAGCATCGCAATATGTCGATGGAGCAAGCCTCTAAAATGGGGGCAATGGCCTTGTTTGGTGAAAAATATGGCGATTCTGTACGTGTAATACGATTTGGTGAATCGATTGAACTTTGCGGAGGAACTCATGTTCCTACAACGGGTCAAATTGGGTTTATTAAAATTATCTCCGAAGGAGCAATATCAGCAGGAATAAGAAGGATTGAGGCGATTACAGGTGTTAAAGCCGAAGAATTCCTTTATGCCCAAATTGATAGCATTAAAGAGGTTAAGCAGATTCTAGGGAATCCTGTAAACCTACTACAAGGAGCATCAAAGCTGGTTGAGGAGAATGCCAACCTCCGCAAGGAGATTGAGGGGATGATGAAGGAGAAGGTTCATGCACTAAAGGCAACTTTAAAATCATCCCTTGAAACAAGAAATGGGGTAAATATTATTGCCAAAAAGATTGAAATCAGTAGCCCCGATGCAATAAAGGATTTAGCTTACCAGCTAAAGAACGAGGTTGAAAATCTATTTCTGGTTCTTGGCTCAACTTCGGAAGGTAAAGCTATGCTAACCATTATGGTTGATGAAAAGCTAATTGAATCGCATAAGCTGAATGCTTCAAATATTGTGAGAGAGGCTGCCAAGGAGATTCAAGGTGGTGGCGGTGGACAACCATTCTATGCTACTGCCGGAGGCAAGAACCCAGCAGGGTTAGATGCTGCAATAAGTAAAGCTGTTGCGGTTTTAGGTTAAGTCAATTACATGATTATCTGATATATTCTATTAAATAGTTAAAAATCCCTGATGCCAAGCATTGGGGATTTTTTGCATTCAATACCTGCGTATTTATTTTGCTATAAGTAGTTTATAAATTTTAACTTATTATAATATCGCAAAATGCGATAAAATAAATACTGGTTTTGCAGGTTTGTATCCTATTGTAGAATGTAATTGGTGGGTTTAAAGTTTAGATGTTAGAGATGGTGAATTGATTTGGGCTGGGTTTTAATGAGGAACTAAAATGGGGAGGTTTTGGATGAGTGTTGCGGGCTACGCTTTTTTCCTTCTATTTGTTTTTAATATATTGTTACGATAATTTGTGTAAGGTTTAATTTTTGATTCAGATTCAATTTCTATTTTGGATTTTTCGATTATATTAACTGGAGCATCAATTTTATTTAAGAATATATTAATTCCTGTTACAGTCTGTGAACCGTTGTATTTCGTTTTCCTTTGACTTATCTTAAATTTACTCGAAGTTATAATTTTAAGGATATCCTCTATTTTATGGCTAAAATCCTGCGGAGAAGAAAAAGTTAGGTCGTCAATATACCTTGTATAGGTAATACCATTTTGGTTGCAAAGCTCAATTAGTTTAATATCTATTTCTAAAAACACAAGGTTTGAAATATGAGTGCTTGTAGGTGCTCCTTGTGGCAACTCATTTTCCTTAGTTGTAAGAGTTGTCAACCAATGTGAGAAATGAGTAGAAAATTTTAATCTAATAAAAGCATCATAAACTCTCTTTGAATTTATACTGGGATAAAATTCCTGTAAATCAGTAGTAAATATATATTTGTTACCTTGATGTGGTTTAGCGTTAGTTACATTACTTCTTTTTTTCACGCCCCCATGCACAGTCTTAGGCAACTCTATTCCACTCAGAATATTATTTTTAATTCTTGATTGAACAGTTTTTAATAATTGGGATGGGTTTCTAAAAGTTCTAGTTTTCTCAGTGCCGTCTAAATATGTTTTTACTTTTCTTGACTTTTTATCAGTTTTTTTTTCAGACCATTCCTTATAATTGGAATTAATTTTGTGTAATAATGAAACTATTTCACTTTGTTTAAAACCAATAATGTGGCATAGTTTTTTAAACTCATATTTTTTATATGCCTCATTTTTAGACAACAAAAAATTCATTTACCAAAGATTTTACAGAAGGGCTAACAATCTGAAATGCTTTCCTTTTATTCGGTTGAACATCGTCTTCTGTCATTGATAAAAAGAACAAAATAGGCAAAGGAACATTTAAACCTTTGCTTATTGATTTTAAAGTTGAAAGATTGGGTTCTTTCAAATTACCTTCAATTTGAGACAGATAAGTTTGAGTAATGCCACAAGAAAGAGCAAACTCGCTTTGGGTCTGACCTTTTTGCTTTCTGATATTTTTAATTATGTTACCTAAATCCATTTCTGTAGTTGTAAAAAAAATTAAGAGAGTGTTCGGATTTTCAATTCACATCTTGATTGCATCAATTTTAGTCTTTAGTGAAAAATTCAATAAGAAGTTCAATAATTCGGGCAATTTCTTTTCGAATCTGCCCATCTGTCTTACCTTTTTTCCGCCTCAAGAATTGAAGTCTTTCTAATGCTTCATTTAAGACTTTTTCGTCTTTTTCCGAAAGAGAACACTGGCTCTTCGTGATAAATGCAACACTTTGTATTGCATCATCAATGACTTGATTTTGTTTTAACCTACTCATACTATTAATTGTTTATAAGACAACAACATTATTGTCCTGCTTACTTCAATAATGCGTAATATGAGTAGTTAGGCGTCTATTCCCTAAATGCGTAAACAATGTTCTCGTACACTCGCTTAAAATTCCTGCTTATTTAAAGTATATTATAGCATAATAACAACATGAACAAAAATCATCTTATCATGACTGGTCAAAGTGATACGACTGTCAGAAGAGGTAATGAATGTTTGCTGCTAGTTTACCTGTAAAGGTTGTCTTTTCAGACAGTCAAAGGAACTCCATTTAGCAAATAGACATCAAATCAATTTTCAAAGAACTAAATATGATGCAAACATAAAACAATTATTTGAAAAAACAAAAATATATTACTGTGAGTTAATATAAATATTATTTTTTATTTCTTCAGGCGTTAAAAATATTTTAGAATATCTATCGAAAATGTATTTCGAACCGTTAAGCGAGTAAATCCAACTCAATATTTTTCCCAAACATAAATTAACAAAAAAGACGAGCACTCAAAATTGGAATTAGCGAAATGAAACGTTGGGAATTTCAGAACTACCCACCTACTAACTTGCAGCGAATGACACATTTAACAAACCGTTTAAGTTTTAATTACGTATGACCATATATTGTATGCTGGTATCTATTAATTGGTCTACATCTTTTTTCTTTTTTGCTCTATTGTGTTTACGCCAACTACATAGGCATACATTGCGAAGAGTAAAAGTTTAACTCTATGTTATGTGCATTACAATTCCTTCTTTATCAAAATAATATATATCAATCTATATTATTTTTACTTTTTAATCAATCTAGGGAAAAAATCTCTTTTTTGGAATCTTATTTTATATCACCAGCTAATCGATATCGAACAGCTATCCGCTTTAAAATTGAGTTTTTGAATTCAATGACTAAAGAAATATCAATATCGTTTAGTTAAGCCCGAAGGGCTTGAATATGAATAGCCTCCGGTAACACCGGAGGTGGTAAGTTTGTTGGTTACTAACCCTGAAAAGGGTTGAATATTTAAACAAAGAAGCATATTCAACCCATTTCAGGGTTGTTTTGTTAGCCTTTATCAACTCCCCCAATTTCATTGGGGGTTATTCAAATTCAAGTCCTATCAGACTTGTAACTTAACTAAACGACATTGAAAAAATATGTTTAAAATCAACTAATAACTTGTTTATATTTGGCGAAACCTAGATGTTAATGTATGGCAGAAAATAAGCCAATCCACAGCATGGAAAAGTTGGAGTGGATTTGCATTTGAAAACATCTGTTTTAAACATTCAAAAAATATTAAACAGGCCATGGGTATCAGCGGTGTTTACTCAGAAGAATCGAGCTATTTATATAAAGGTGATGATACCAATGATGGGTTACAGATTGATCTTTTAATCGATAGGCAGGATGGGGTGATAAATATCTGCGAAATTAAATTTTATGCTGGTGAATTCTCTATTGATAAGTCGTATGCTACTGTACTCAGAAATAAAATTAACGGATTTAAAATTCAAACTGGAACAAAAAAGACTGTTCTACTTACATTTATAAGCACCTTTGGGGTTAAGCAAAATATTCACAGCATCGGATTAGTGGACAATAACCTGAATCTGAGTGCGCTTTTCAGCAATACTGAATAGTGTTATATTTGGCGGAATGTATGATTATTAATTAACTTTCCGCCAAATATAATTAACGCAGACATATCTCTCAAATCGGCAGGTAATCATTCTGTTTTACTACCAAAGGTAAGAATCTAGCAGGGTCAGGGGTAATTAAAAAGCGATGCATTTACGAGGATAACTAGCTGAATATTTATTTGTTAATAAATATTTGATAATAGATTTGGATATTTTATACTTTTCGCTTTACATTTGTCCGTTCATTTAAACAACATGGGTCAAAGTAAAGAAAAGTTACTTTCGCAAAAACATACAGGATTCGAAGATTCTATATCTCATTCTAATATTGACAGTCTGCCATTATCGGCAGACTTTTTTTTTGTTCTATCGTTATCATTTCCCGATTCGGAAACTAATGAAATTTCTTCAATAAAAATCTTCCTCAATTCAAGGTCGGCTAATTACCGACCTTTTTTATGGAATAATCCCAGCAAAAATGGATAATATAAAAGCAAAACTGATTCTTGAAGATGGCACTTCACTAATAGGCAACTCCTTTGGATATCAAGGGGCTTCAGCAGGTGAGTTGGTCTTCAATACGGCAATGACAGGTTACCCTGAAAGTCTTACAGATGCTTCGTACCGAGGGCAAATACTGGTTGCCACCTATCCACTTATTGGAAACTACGGCGTCCCTGGAAAGGCAACCGAAAATGATATCTTTCAGTTCTGGGAATCGGATAGAATTCAAGTTTCAGGATTGGTTGTTGCTGAATATAGCGAATGCTATAGCCACTGGAATGCACAAATGAGTCTCTCGCAATGGCTAATTGAGCATAAAATTCCCGCTATCTCGGGGATTGACACCCGAGTACTGACTAAGAAATTGCGAGAAAAAGGGACAACACTTGCTAAAATTGAATTTGATAAAGAGATTCCATTCATCGACCCTAATCAGGAGGATCTAGTTGGGCAAGTATCAGTAAAAGAAAGAAAAGTTTATGGGAACGGAAAATATCGGATTACACTAGTTGATTGCGGTATTAAGAATAATATTATCAGATGCCTGATAAGCAGAGATACCATTGTTACTAGGGTTCCATACAATTACAATTTCAATAACAATGATTGGGATGGCCTTTTTCTATCGAATGGACCGGGTGATCCTAAGATGAATGAAATTACCATAAAGAATCTTAAAAAGGCTTTGGAGGGTAATAAGCCAATTATGGGAATTTGCCTTGGAAACCAGCTTATGGCTCTAGCTGCAGGTGCCGATACCTATAAGCTTCCCTATGGTCATCGGAGTCATAATCAACCTGTAATTATGAAAGGTACAGATAGGTGCTTTATTACCTCCCAAAATCATGGATTTGCAATAGATCAAAAAACACTGCCCGATGAATGGGAGGTACTTTTTGAAAATGCCAACGATGGTACCTGTGAGGGCATTAAGCATAAAACAAAACCTTTCTTTGCAGCTCAGTTTCACCCTGAAGCAGCAGGAGGACCTACGGATACTGAGTTTCTATTTGATGAATTTTTATCATTAATTGAAAAAAATAAGAAATAATATGTCAATAAAAGATAAACACAGAGTTTCACGGAGGAGCAACAGAGGTGCACAGAGTTTTTCTCTGTGTTACTCTGTGAAAGAATATTTTAATTTATAATTGACCAACAGATGAAAAGTCAATATAAAAAGATACTTGTGCTCGGTTCAGGAGCACTGAAAATAGGCGAAGCTGGCGAATTTGACTATAGCGGTTCACAAGCATTGAAAGCGTTGAAAGAGGAGGATATTAAAACTGTTCTTATCAATCCAAATATTGCTACAGTTCAAACCAGTAAAGGGATTGCAGATAAGGTGTATTTTCTTCCTGTAACGCCCTATTTTGTTGAAAAGGTTATTGAGAAGGAACGACCGGATGGGATTTATCTCTCATTTGGAGGTCAAACAGCCTTGAACTGTGGCACAACTCTCTATAACACCGGTGTACTCTCAAAGTATAATATTGAGGTATTAGGTACACCTGTTGAAACTATTATCAATACAGAAAATCGTGAACTATTTGCTGGTAAACTCAGGGAAATTGACGTTAAAACACCCAAGAGTATTGCAGTTGAAAGTATTGAGGATGCAATTGGAGCAGCGAAAACAATTGGATTTCCGCTAATTATTCGTGCTGCATTTACACTTGGCGGTCAAGGTAGTGGATTCTGCTCCAATGATGAGGAACTCAAGGCACTTGCAACTAATGCATTCTCATACTCATCGCAAATACTTGTTGAAGAATCGCTTAAAGGGTGGAAAGAGGTTGAATACGAGGTGGTGCGTGATAGATTTGATAATTGTATTACGGTTTGTAATATGGAAAACCTAGATCCTCTTGGAATTCATACCGGGGAAAGTATTGTTGTTGCTCCATCGCAAACACTATCGAACTCGGAATATCACAAACTGAGAACACTAGCTATAAAGATAATTCGACACTTAGGTGTTGTTGGAGAGTGTAATGTTCAATACGCACTCGACCCCGATAGTGAGGATTATAGAGTAATTGAAGTGAATGCCCGCTTATCTCGCTCATCAGCATTGGCTTCAAAGGCCACAGGCTACCCGTTAGCTTTTATAGCTGCCAAATTAGGTTTAGGTTATGGGTTACATCAACTTAAGAATTCAGTTACACAAACCACTACCGCTTGCTTTGAGCCAGCCCTTGACTATATAGTAGTTAAGATACCAAGATGGGACTTAAATAAATTCCAAGGGGTAACCCGCGAGATTGGCTCGTCGATGAAAAGCGTTGGTGAGGTAATGGCGATAGGAAGAACATTTGAAGAGGCTATTCAAAAAGGGTTGAGAATGGTTGGACAGGGAATGCATGGATTGGTTGCCAACCCAAAGATATCATACTCAGACCTTGAGGAATCACTCTCCCACCCTACCGATCAACGAATTTTTGCAGTAGCAGAGGCTTTAGAAAAAGGGTGGTCCATTGAAAAGATTCATAAGCTGACCGCAATTGATGTCTGGTTTTTAGAGAAATTGGCAAACATAACAACCTTTAAACAAACGCTAGAGAAAATAAAATCAATAGATAATCTTGATTTTGACACCCTGTACATTGCAAAACGAATGGGATTCTCTGATTTTCAACTTGCGAGATTAATTTTCAATCCATTACCAATTGAAATTGAGAGTTATCAAAATATCGTAAGAGAGTATCGAAAAAAATTAGGGATATATCCTGTAGTTAAACAAATTGACACACTTGCTGCTGAATATCCCTCATCAACAGCATACATGTATATAACCTATAATGGGAGTGAAAATGATGTAATCTATGATAAAAAGGATAAATCTGTTATAGTACTGGGTTCAGGAGCATATCGAATTGGTAGTTCCGTTGAATTCGACTGGTGCACAGTAAGCGCAGTGAATGAAATCCGAAAAATGGGATACAGATCCGTAATGATTAATTACAATCCCGAAACGGTAAGCACCGATTACGATATCTGTGATCGGCTTTACTTCGATGAGCTAACCTTTGAGCGTGTTCTAGATATTATTGAGATTGAGAAACCTATCGGTGTAATCGTTTCAGTTGGCGGTCAAATTCCCAATAATCTGGCAATGAGGTTGTATAATGCAGGGATCAAAATTTTAGGCACAACTCCAGAAAACATTGATAGAGCCGAAGATCGGCAAAAATTTTCCGAGATGCTTGACAGGTTGCTGATTGACCAACCTCGTTGGAAACAACTCTCAACCTTTGATGAGGTCGAAAAATTTGTTGGTGAGGTTGGATACCCCGTTTTGATTCGCCCATCATATATACTCTCCGGTTCAGCGATGAATGTTGTTTCAAACTCTTATGAATTAAAGGACTATCTTCAATTAGCGGCGAATGTATCAAAGAATCACCCTGTGGTGGTCAGTGAATTTATCGAAGGTGCAAAAGAGATTGAATACGATGCTGTTGCTAACAATGGTGAAGTGATGATGGATGCAATATCGGAACATGTTGAGTTTGCAGGGGTTCACTCAGGAGACGCAACATTGGTATTTCCACCCCAAAAATTGTACTTCGAAACCATTCGTAGAATACGTAAGATTGCACGCAATATTGCAAAGGAGCTAAATATCACAGGGCCTTTCAACATGCAACTACTTGCAAAGAACAATGATGTTAAAGTGATTGAATGTAATCTTCGCGCAAGTCGTAGTTTCCCTTTTGTTTCAAAGGTACTTGGATACAATTTTATTGGAGCGGCAACCAACTTTATGCTAGGCAGAATGCCTAACTCTTTACCACCATCGATGTTTGAGATTGATCATGTGGGAATTAAAGCTTCACAGTTTTCGTTTAGTCGACTTTCAAAAGCCGACCCAATACTTGGCGTTGAAATGGCCTCAACAGGTGAGGTGGGTTGTATCGGCAACGATTTTGATGATGCTCTGATTAAAGCAATGCTTTCAGTTGGTCATCGAATTCCACAGAAAAGCATTCTGATTTCATCAGGTCCATTAAGATCGAAGATTGCACTTGTTGAACCATTAATTCTCTTGCAACAGCAAGGGTTTACAATCTATGCAACCAAAGGGACCGCTAAGTTTATGAAAGAAAATGGAGTAAGTGCAATCCCTGTTGCTTGGCCTGATGAATCTGACTCGCCTAATAGTATAGAACTTATCAAAAATCGTCAAGTTGAAATGGTAATCAATGTTCCAAAGAATTTATCGAGAAAAGAGCTAGATAACGACTACTCAATACGCCGCTCAGCTATCGATTTCAATGTACCATTAATAACAAATGCCCGACTTGCCTCAGCATTTCTATTTGCTATCTGCAATAAGAAGATTGAGGATCTGGATATTAGAAGTTGGGATGAGTATATATAAGTAGTTGACAAGTGTATAAGCCAATAAGTATAAAAGTTATTATTTTGCAGTGATGCAGTATTAAAAATCAAAGCGGTACTACAAAAAATCTATACTGCATTACTACAATGTTTTACTTTAACCCATACCTATCCACCAAGTAAATTAGCGATGCCATTGTAGCACTACCCTGTTCTAGAAAATCCTTGTTAATCCTTTCAAACGTATCGTAACCGCTATGGTGATAATCGAAATAATGAGTTGGATCTGCCATTAATTCTGCTAAAACAGTATTTTGATCCTTCAAAAACCCAATATCCACTCCGCTTCCCTCGTTTATAAAATTATTAATACCATAGGGTTTAAAAAAACTACTATAAAGTTCTACTTTCCTAAAATTAATATCATCCGTTTCTAAAGAAAAACCAATAGGCTTATCACAACCACCATCGGATTCAAGTGCAAAAATATGTTTCTCGTTATTTAAACGAGCCATTTCAGCATACTTTCTTCCTCCGCGTTGATTCATCTCCTCGTCCATAAATATTACAACTCTAAGTGTTCTTTTTGGATGATATCCAATTTTACTAAAAATACGCCAAACATCAATGGATTGAACGCAACCACCACCATCATCGTGAGCACCCTCCGTAATATCCCAAGTATCAAGATGTCCACCAACAGTAATTATCTCATCGGAGAACTCGCTACCCTTTATCTCACCAATAACATTGTAGGATTTTTCATCGCTTAAAAATTTACAATCGGATTTTAGGTAAAGGCTTAGGGTAGAATCTTCTTTAAGTAGTTTACTCAGAATATCAGCATGTACTGTAGAAACAGCAAAAGCAGGGATTTCCTTAGAATCTCTATACCTCATAACACCAGTATGTGGAAAAGTGTCAATTGCAGTTGTACACGATCTTACCAAAATAGCCGCTGCACCATATTTTGCAGCAACGGATGCTCCCGCAAATCTAAATCCAACTACCTCCCCGTATGCCTCAAACGAATTTATTTTATTAGGATCCATGGGCTTGTTGAAGAATACTATTTTCCCTTTCACAATCCTTTCGCCCAACTCATCCAATTCCTCAAAGGATTTTACCTCAACAACCTCCGCTTTAATGCCATTTGCCGATGTGCCAACTGAATTTCCTAAAGCACAAACTGCAAGGTTAATTTTATCCTTTTTTGAAGAGTATACTGTACCTACTTCCTTTGCTCCCCTATCCCAATGTGTAACAGTGCATTCCTGAAGGTAAACTGTATCAAATTTCTCGCCCTCCATCACCTCCTTCATATACTCAATTGCCTTAATTGAAATTGAAGTACCACAAAGTCTATTCGGGTAATTCTTACTTAGAATTCTAAGATTATGATAAGAAGTTGAGTCGCAACTTGCAGTTTTATAAATATCTGCGATGACATCCTTATCGCTTCTGGGTGAACACCCAACAGCAATTAATAAAATTGCACTTAGTTGTAAAAGGAGAGTCTTATAGTTCATAATTATAAAATTTGATTGTCCGCAATAATACCTAGTGAAAAATAAATAATCCAAATTGTCATTCCTGCGAATGCAGGAATCCATCTCTTTAACTAGATTCCGGGACTTCGCCCGGAATGACAATGGAGTGTGTTTCACTTATAGGTAATATAGTGTATATGCATATTATAAAACATAGTACAAACTTACGATTGATTTACTTCATTCTGATAATGTTGATATATATCAACTGAAATTCTAAATCACTTTTAAGACATTTTGCCATTTGAAATGTTTCTGTATCAGTAGATATAGATTGAATATGAACAAAAAGGTTTACTTAATGATTGCTGCAATTACTGTGGCTATCATTTTTAGTTGTGTAAATAGTGCTTAAACACAGTCAAATGCCATGAAAACTGTTGATAAAATAGATTTGGAACGTTATATGGGTAAATGGTACGAGATTGCTCGATTCCCTCACTCATTTGAGAAAGGGTTGGTTGGAGTTTCAGCAACCTACTCACTAAAGAAAAACGGGAAGGTAGAGGTTATAAATCAAGGATTCAAAGAATCGTTATCGGGCAAACTGAAACGTGCAAAAGGGTTTGCCAAAGTACCCGATCCTAATGTTCCAGGTAGGTTTATGGTATATTTTTTCTGGCCTTTCGGGGGGGAGTATTTGATTCTTGATTTGGACGAAAACTATCAGTATGTATTGGTTGGTAGCTCCTCTAAAAATTATCTTTGGATATTAAGTCGATCAATAAAAATGGATGAGCCTACCTATAATATTTTAATCAATAAAGTCGAATCTTTAGGATTTGATACTTCAAGACTTGAAAAAGTTCCTCAATAAAAGGATTTAAGAACCAATTTCCCCAGAATATTTTTCTTTAAAATCACCAAATAAACCAATAACCAATTTTATTGTTGTATCTCTCATAAATTTAAACGCTCGTTTGATTATTTTTCAATCTTTTTCTTATTTTTGATTTTTTTATAAAATCCTAAACATTTTTAGTATGGCAGCAACCAGAACATTTGATATTCTTGAACACGGTATCGACATTTATAATGGAAGAACCGTTCTTGCATATAAACAAAATGGAAAATGGATTGAATATGATATCCATGCATACAAAGAAAATTCTGATAACCTTAGTTATGGGTTAATGGCTTTAGGCCTAAAGAAAGGCGATAAAATTGCTACAGTTTCAAATAATAGGCCAGAGTGGAATTTTGTAGATATGGCTGCCGGTCAAGCAGGAATGGTGCATGTACCAATTTACTCAACAATAAGTAACGATGAGTATAAGCACATTTTATCGCACTCTGAGTCAAAAATAATTTTTGTTGAAAACAAATTGCTTTACGATAAAATTAAGCCTTTAGTATCTGACATACCCGAATTAATTGGAATCTATACATTTACTAAATTTGATGATATCCCTTTTTGGGAAGATATTTCCAAAAATGGGAAGGTAGTTGCCAATCAATTTAAAGATGAATTAAAAGTTATTAAAGACTCTATTCAACCTGACGATATTGCATCAATAATCTACACATCAGGAACTACAGGACTTTCAAAAGGAGTAATGCTTTCACACAAGAACTTTTTGAGTAATGTTGTCGCCACCTCTCCCCGGCTTCCTCTTAAAGCAGGCGACAGGACCTTAAGCTTCCTTCCCCTATGCCATGTGCTTGAAAGAATGGTAAATTATATTTTTCAATATACGGGAATGACCATTTACTATGCCGAAAGCATGGCAACTATAGGTGACAATATCAGGGAGCTAAAAATAAATGCCTTTTGTGGAGTACCTCGGGTATTAGAGACAGTTTATAATAAAATCATTGCCAAGGGAAAAGATTTATCGGGGATTAAGAAGTTTATCTTCTTTTGGGCTGTTAACCTAGGTCTTCGATATGAGTTTAATGGTAAAAATGGATTTCTATACGAATTACAACTTAAAGTTGCACGCAAACTTATTTTTAGCAAATGGCTTGAGGCTCTTGGTGGTGAGATGAAACTAATTATAAGTGGAGGAGCAGCCCTTCAACCCCGATTAGCCCGTGTTTTCTGGGCTGCTGGAATACCCGTGCTTGAAGGCTATGGTTTAACAGAAACATCCCCTGTTATCTCTGTAAATCATTTTCAAGCACCAAATAGCGTTCGATTTGGTTCCGTTGGGCCAATCTTGGAAAATGTTCAGGTAGTAATTGCTGAGGATGGTGAAATCCTTATGAAAGGCCCAAACTTGATGAAAGGATATTTCAAAGATCCAGACCTGACCAATCAATCTATTGACGATGATGGGTGGTTTCACACAGGTGATATAGGGCATATAGATGATGATCGATTTCTTGTAATCACCGACCGCAAAAAGGAAATATTCAAAATGTCAAATGGTAAATATATTGCTCCTCAGGTAATTGAGAATAAGATTAAAGAATCCTTTTTTATTGAACAAGCCATGATTGTTGGCGAGAACGAAAAATTTGTTAGCGCATTAATTTCTCCGAATTTTAGTTTCCTTCACGATTGGTGTTCAAGACATAAGGTTCATTTTGAGAACAATAAAGAGTTAATTACAATGCCCGAAGTGATTGCTCGTTACCAGAAAGAGGTAAATGTAATTAACAAACAACTTGGAGAATTCGAACAGATCAAACGTTTCCGCATGGTAACAGAGCAGTGGAGCTCTCAAACAGGAGAACTTTCACCTACCCTTAAACTTAGAAGAAAAATTCTATACGATAGATATCAAAATATCCTCGAAGAAATATTTGGTAAAAATATTGAGGCAAGGGGAGTGTAAAAAGAAGGAAGTCAGAAGATGGAAGCTCGAAGATGGAAGTCCGAAGTCAGAAGATGGAAGGCAAATACTGATTACTTATCGGTTTATTTTACAATTAGATATAGTCTAAGGTTTAAGTATTCTTTCGTCTCAACAGCCATAGCCCAAAAAAAGTTAAACCACCATTTAAAATAATTAGTTCAAAGCCAAACTTATAGCCCCAAAAGAGTTGAATTGAGTATCTGCTTAAACAGTAACAAATTATAGGCGATAAGATTGCAACTATAGGCATCCATCTGTCCTTAACCTGCCATTTGGTGAACATCCCGAATGAATATAAGCCAAGCAAAGGACCATAGGTATAGCCTGCCACAGTAAACAGGTTATCGATAATAGCTTTATCATTTAAACTTCTAAAAATTACAATACAAAGAAGCAAAACGACAGCAAATGATAGGTGTACTAAATAGCGAAAGTGAATCTTTTTTTCGTCTGAAATCTTAAGTTTATTCAACCCCAAAATATCTATGCAGAAGGAGGTTGTAAGCGATGTAAGTGCACCATCTGCGCTTGGGTACGCAGCGGAAATTAACCCAATAATAAAGATAATACCTGCAATTGGCATCAAGTGTTGAATTGCAATGGTTGGGAAAAGATCATCGGTATTGGCAACAGTGATACCACGAGAATTTGCATAAAAAACAAGAATTGCCCCTAAAACCATGAACATTAAGTTTACGAATACAAGAACGGAACTAAAAGTGAACATGTTTTTTTGAGCATCCTTAAGCGAACGACAGCTAAGATTTTTTTGCATCATCTCCTGATCTAAACCAGTCATGGTAATAGCTATAAAAGCACCGCTAAAGAACTGTTTCAGAAAAAATCGTTTACTATTCCAATCAGTTTCTATAATCTTTGAATAATCGCTGTGAAAAACCTTGGAAATCAACTCGCCGAATGATAATTGCAACTCCTTCGAAATAAAAATAATTGATATTACTACTGCCAGAAGCATAAAAGTAGTTTGGAGTGTATCTGTCCAAATTATAGTTCTGATTCCACCTTTAAAAGTGTAGATAAGGATAGAAATAATAAAAACGATAATTGTAACAAAGAATGGTATATCCCATGCATCAAAAACAAATATCTGCAAAACGTTTACTACAATAAACATACGCAATGATGCTCCTATAACTCTCGACAAAAGAAAAAAAGATGCACCGGTCTTATAGGTTGAATTTCCGAATCGCCCTTCGAGGTATGAATATATTGAGGTAAGGTTTAGTCGATAGTACAAAGGCATTAGAACTGTGGCAATTATTATATATCCGGCTAGGTATCCAAAAACAACCATCATGTAGGTAAACTGAGTGTCTTTAACCCACCCCGGAACCGACATGAACGTTACGCCCGAAAGCGATGCTCCAATCATTCCAAAGGCTATAACATACCAAGGAGATCTTTTATTCCCAAGATAAAAAGTATGATTTGTTGCATTCCTAGAGGTAAAATAGGTGATTACAAGTAAAACCAAGAAATAGATGCTTACAATTGTTGCGATTAGGGTTGGTGACATTTTGCGATTAGTTTGTAGTGCAATTGTAGAAAAAATAAGGTAGAACTAAAAATAATCAACATAACAAAAGCCTTTAAATGATATTTTGTAGATTTGTAGAAAGGATTTTTCAAATATGTACGTTCAAAACTACCCATCGAAGCTACTTGAGAATGCAGTTGAGGAGTTTGCGAAGCTTCCGGGTATAGGAAGGAAAACTGCACTTAGGCTTGTGCTTCATCTATTGAGACAAAATACTGATGATGTTGATAGGTTCTCACAAACTATCACACAACTTCGGCATGAGGTTAAGCATTGTAAGATGTGCAATAATATTTCCGATACTGATGTTTGTTCTATATGTTCAAATCCACGACGCGATTATGCTACGCTTTGTGTGGTTGAAAATATTAAGGATGTAATGTCGATAGAGAATACGCATCAATATAATGGTCTATATTTTGTGCTAGGAGGAGTCATCAGCCCAATGGATGGAATTGGCCCTGCCGATCTTAAAATTGACCAATTGATGAACAAAATTGCCGAAGGAAACGTAAAGGAAATAATAATGGCACTTAGCGCTACTATGGAAGGTGATACAACTAATTTCTTTATTTACAAAAAGTTAAAACAATACCCCGTTACAATATCAGCAATTGCTAGAGGTGTAGCATTTGGGGATGAACTAGAGTTTACAGATGAAATTACACTTGGACGTGCAATAATCAATCGGGTGAAATTTGAAACGACATTAGCTGATTAGCAAAATTTTATAATTGCATTTATGAAGATGAAGAAGATTATTATCAACCTTATTATAGCCTTGATAGTTACTCAGGGAGTAACGGCTCAATCCGGTTTTCAAGGGTTAATTGACTCGGGCAATCAAAACTTAAAAAGCCGAAATTTCAAAGGGGCAATTACTGATTTTAGCAATGCTCTTAAGGCTCAACCTTCGGATACTGCTGCATTAGGAGGAATTATTAAGGCTTGCTTACTAAACGATGATCTTAAGGAGGCTCAAAAGCATATCGATAATGCAATTAAAACTTACCCTCAAAACGCTGAGTTTCTTTTTCGTAGGGGTATCCTTGATAATAAGAAAGGTCAATTTGAGAAAGCAGTTGAAGATTTTACAGCGGCCCTTTCATTGAATTCGTCAAATGATCTTAAGGTTCAGATTTATTTAAACCTCGGTGCAACAAATCTTAAGCAAGAAGATTTCAAGATCGCAATAGAAAATTATAATTTAGCCTTGGAGTTATCCCCACGCAACCCAAGCATTTATAGCTACAGGGGTTATGCAAACTATAAACTTGGTTCTTTTACTGAAGCAATAAGCGATTATAATAATGCAATTGATTTAGATCCTAATAGTGCCTATAGCTATTATAATAGGGGTATGGCTTATCTCAAATCTTTAGACAAAGCTAAGTCATGTTTTGATTTCCATAAAGCATGTAGTTTAGGGAATGTGAATGCCTGTAAGATGATTGTATCTGAGTGTACATCAAAATAATACAGCAATATCGTATCATAACAGATAGGTTACCAATTAAAGGCAGCCTATTTTATGCGATATTATTAGTTCTTTATTAATTTAGAATTTGGATTTACAATTTGGAGCATTATCTCATCCTGCCAGCCATTCATTGTTTTCAGCCAATCCTTTTTGGCTCCAACAATCTCAAATCCAGAATTTTGAAAAAGCTGAAGGCTAATGGTATTATCAGAGGATATGTTACAATAAAGTTGGTGCAGCTGAAGTGTCTCAAATGTATATTTAACCATTAATTTTAGTGCCTCAGTGGCATAACCTTTTTGCCTGTATTCACTATTTGCAATAAGAATACCTATTCCAGCCCTAAGATGAAATGGGTCAAAATCGAATAAATCAATTAAACCCACTGAAACAAACATAAGAGAACTTTGATTCTTTGCTTCGATGATTAATCGAAGTTGCTTGGTTTCCCAAATGTCAAGATGCGCAGTTTCAATATACTTTTTTAGAACAAATCTCGAAAAGGGAGTTATTGTATTACTAACCTTCCATATCTCCATGTTGTTTTCCCAAGTATACAAAAGATCAATGTCTGGGAGTTCTGGAGCCCTCAACTTTACAATACTATTCTCTAGAGTTGAATCAATCATATTTACATAAATGTTTAGGAATAGCCTTAACTAACATAAGGAGGAAATTGAAAAAATCTACTCATTCTTTTTTTTCAAGTAAATATACCCAGCAGTTCCAATAATAACATATCCAAGAATTATGGCTAAGAACCACCAATTAGAATGAAATTCCGCAGTTGAAGTAATTTTTTCGTATAGTTTAAACTTCTGATCCTCTGGCAATCCGATATAAATTTCTATACTAACTTCGGCTAAAAGTTTAACAATTTCAGGTTCATATTTTTTAAACCGCTCTGCATCCTCCTTCTTCATTAACTTCCATAACTTTTCGAAGGAGTTAACGTTAGGATATTTTTGATGTACCTGTTCGAGGAATCCAGCAAGTCCAGGTGAGGCCTTATCGATTAGTTGATTCAATAAATAAATAAAGGCTTGATTTTGGTTATCCCCAGATATCGTTCTCGACTGATTCTTCATCGCAACAAATTCTGACGAGCTAAGTAAATCAATGAATCTAGTAAAGGTTCTTAATAGTTCATCGGTGTTGCCAGCAGAATCAACAATTTGAGTTAGCTGGTTAATCCTTAATTTTAGCAATGATGATGGGAAATGCCAGTCTTTTTGTAATGCATTTACCATCTTATCCTGCGAATGATTAGTAGATAAAAGAGTTAATATTTCAGGCAAATAGTTAGTCTCTGCAAGAGTGAACTTATCCGAAGATGTGCTATTAATTCTTGAGTCGTTTCTAGTTTCGTTCTTTTGTTGCGTTTTAATAGTATGTGTAGAGTCGGATGTCCCTTTTAGCTGATCAACCCTCTTTTGAACAGTGGAAAAATCTTTTGCTTCGGTAATATTGTCGTCAGTAATTAAGTTATTTGTTATGATTGGTGTAATTATTTTTTCTTCTTTTACATTCTGTTGAAGTTGTGCAACAATTGTTTTTGTTCTTTCAGCCTGATCCCTTAATTCATACTCTTTCCCATTAAAGAATAGTTTAAAATTCTTTTTAGGATCAATAAGAACTGGTATCTCAGATTTTTCAGCATTAATTAAAGCTAACCCAGTTTTGTTAATTGTATCAACTACAATTGAATTAATTCTATTATCGGGGTTTGTCTTTAAGAAATCTTTTGATGTAAAAATTGATTTTTGATACCTAAGAATAAAAATATCAAGTTGATAAATATCTTGTTCGCCATAGCCCTCCTTTTCAAAAAGAGATATCAGCCCACGTGAACCGTTTCCAATCGGTGAATAGAATAAATCATCATCAGTAGTATTGATAGGATATCCAAGATTTATTGGTTCACTCCAAGTTCCATCGGTTTTTATCTGGGAATAAAAAATATCATATCCCCCCATGTTATTATGACTCTCCGAACTAAAAAACAGGGTATTACCATCAGTAGTAACAAATGGGGTATTCTCATTCATCGAGGTATTAATTGTTGACCCTAAATTTTTTGCTACTCCCCAATTATCGTTATCCTCACGTTCCGATACGTAAATGTCTTGATCTCCAAATCCACCTTTTCTATTACTGGTAAAGTATAATTTCTTACCATCCGAAGAAATGCTTGCATGAGTTTCGTAATACTTAGTATTGATATTCTCATCCAATTTCTGCATTGGAGTCCACTTGCCATCAATAAAATGAGTAACATATATATTACCATCATGATTATCATCCTTAAATAAATATAACTCATTACCATCATTGGAGAGAGAAAGGGTAGAGCAATTGCCATCTACCTGTAAATCTAAGGTTATATTCATTGGAGTACCCCAAGCATTGCCTTTTTTTCGAGTAACATAAATAGCTTGATAAAATTTTTGCTTAGTTGTATATGCTAATGTATTCTCGTCGCCAGAAATTATTGGGTTATAATTTGCAAATCTGTTATTAATTTGATCTCCTAAATCATATCGAAGAAAATTAACTGGGTATGATTGTATTTTTTCTGAACTTTTTAAAGTTGATACTTGATGATTATAATAGACTAAATTCCAACTCTTATCATCTTTTATCAAATCTTTAAAAATTAAATATTCTTTCTGTGCTTTGTCTAATTGGTTTGTAATAAGATAAGCATTTCCCAAATAGAATACCGCATCGTATGGTGCTTTGGTTTCCAGAACTGATTGTTCGTTGTAATGTTTTTTGGTGTTTAACGCTGCTTTTTCTAGGTAAGGAATAGATTGCTGTTTATATCCAGGAATATTAAGGTAGCATACCCCTATTCTAAAGCAAATATTGTAATTGTTTGGGTAACTATTGTATACCTGCAAGTAAAGCGCCAATGCCTCTTCATAGTCCTCAAAATAATAGTAAGAGTTAGCATCTTTATATAAATCTTCTACCTCCTTTTTTGTTTGACCAAATAAGGAAAGCGATATAAAGATTAGCAGAAGGCCACTATATAACTTTAAAAATTTCATTTCGAGCTTAACTTCAGTTTTTCAATTTTATCAAAAATATTAAATTTCTGTATATAAATCATAATATTTATATAGAATGGCTTTAATTATTGATTATTTAAAGTTAATAGTTGACTTATTGAATACAAACAGTCTTAACAAACAGCTATAAATCAATGGTTACCATATATATATCTTCGCTTTGACTATCGACCTTCGTTCTAGAAATAAATCCTTTTAAACCATCCCCAATTGGGGAAAAGAAAAGATCATCATCTGTGGTATTTAAGGGATATCCCAAATTTTCAGGAGATCTCCATATACCATCTATTCTTTTTGAAACAAAAATATCATAACCACCCATTGTGTTGTGACCCTTGGAGCAAAAAAATAATTTTCTACCCCCATCTGCAATAACAGGAGCCGATTCATCCATAGGGGTATTAATTTCTGAACCTAAATTAACAGGATTTGACCATGAACCATCCAATAACTTTACTGATATATACAAATCAAAGCCACCAAAGCCACCTTCTCTATTGCTACTAAAATACAAAGTATCTCCAGTTACTGAAAGTGAGCCGTATGTTTCCCAACTTCTACCATTGATCTCTTTAGGAAGTTTTTCTTGTTGTAACCAAACTTTCTTGGATTGATCAAATTTACTGATGTAGAGGTTAAAATCATCGTTATCATTTCGAGAAAGAACCAGAGAGCCTCCATCGCCTGACATTCCGACATTGCTTATTGGTCCATCAGCAAAAATTTGAGGGTTGAGATTTGTTGGGGTTGACCATGTACTATCCTTATACTCACTGTACAGTATAGCATTATAAAATCGTTGCATCGAAGTATATATCAACATATCCCCATTTGAATTTGACACAGGATTGATTTCCGAAAAGTTTGAATTTATTGTCCTTCCTAAAGATTTAAATGTGATTTTTTTAGGGTTTGCAATCATATTTTTAGCCACCTCAACTGATTCAATCTCCTTATCAACAATAAGATAATCTTTAACAACATTTGAATTAATGGAGTTTTTATATGCTATAAAGGCCTGTAATGCTTTGTCAAAATCACCTGCAATTCTAAGAGCTCTCCCATAAAGGAGATAGGCTTCTTTTGGTGCTTTATTCTCAGTAAAATAGCCTTCGCGATATTTATCATTTATTTTAGCTATTGCTCTTTCAAGGTATGGGATTGACTTGTTCTTTTCAGTAGGAATATTTAAGTAACACTGGCCTATACGATAATGAATATTAGCATTTTCCGGGTATGATCGTTGAATCTCAAGGTATAAAGGCAAAGCATCACGATATTCCTCGTAAAGCAAATAGTATTCAGCATCAACAAAAACTCTTTTAAAGTAAGAGTCTTTTTGTCCAAACAAATTGATACTTAAAGTGATAAAAAACAAAACAGATAGACCCAGTCTCCTCATTTAGCTGAGATTTTCAACACCCTAGTGTGATTATTAAAAAAAAATTACACACAAAGTTCTAAAAAATCCCCGTAATCAGATTTTCATGCCAAAATAGTGAAATATACTGTGTTTGAAAAATTTAAACTGAAAAAAGATTATGCCAATAAGCAGAAGTTTAAAAAATGTATTTGAACTAATTGAAACCGGGGACTAAATAATTGCCTTTGATGGGTCAATTTTTTGAATATAATCCCTAACCACTTTAAGGTATGAACCAGCTAATGCACCATCAACAACTCGATGATCATATGATAATGATAGCATTACCATATGTCGAATTCCAATAGAATCACCAGTTGGGCTCTCAATTACAACAGGACGTTTGTTTACGGCTCCAATTGCAAGAATTGCAACCTGGGGTTGGTTGATTATTGGCGTACCAGTTAAAGTATCGAACATTCCAAGATTTGTAATAGTGAAAGTTCCTCCTTGTATCTCATCAGGTTTAAGTTGATTCTCTCTAGCACGTTTTGCCAAGTCATTTAGCGATTTGGATAAGCCTGTCAAGCTTAATCGATCTGCATTTTTAATCACTGGAACAATAAGATTGCCATTAGGAAGCGTTGTAGCAATTCCAATGTTGATATTCTTCTTTACTATTAAGTTTTCACCATCAAGAGAGGAGTTGATATGTAAATGCTGCTTGATTCCAAATACTGCTGCCTCAATAAAGAATGGGGTTAATGTTAACTTCGCCCCTTCCTTCTTAAAATATGACTCTTTTACTTTATCTCTTAGGATTACAAGGTTTGTAACATCTACCTCAATGAAAGAAGTTACATGTGCCGATGTTTGCTTCGACATCACCATATGCTCCGCAATTAACCTGCGCATACGATCCATCTTTATAACCTCATACATTACTCCATCGGATTGCTCATGAACTATAGGTGATGAATTTTCTTGTTGCTGAGGGGTATTTGCTGTTTTTTGAAAATCTTTTTCTTTTGAAGATAAGTAACCTAAAATATCATCCTTTGTGATTCTGCTATTAAGCCCTGTACCCTTTATATTTTTAAAATCATCGGGTTGAATGCCCTCATCCAAGGCTATTTTCCTAACTAGCGGTGATATGAATGGTTTATATGAATTTTGCTCAACAGTAATACTAGTTTCCTGAACTGGTTTTATATAATTATCATTACCAATTTCTGCTTGCTCCTTTTTAAGTGGTTTCTTAACCTCTCCTACGCCTTCGATCTCTATAATAACAATAGGTTGACCAACCCGAGGAACTTCGCCAACCTTAAAGAGTAACTGCTTTACTACGCCCTTTACTGGTGATGGTATTTCCGAATCAACTTTATCTGTTGCTATTTCAGCTAAAGATTGATCAATTTCAATATTTTGTCCTTCAGATACCAGCCAACGGGTAATTGTTGCATCAACAATTCCTTCGCCCATAGCAGGTAGTAATACTTCAAAAGCGTTCATAAATGATTATTTCTTTTTTAATCCACTTGATAAACATCTAAGAATTAAAAAAGTTGGTGTAATAACCCTTTTTATTCAATTAACTTGAATAAGTTAATTAAGTGAAAGGATATTTTTCCAAAGAATTGAAAGGTCTGAAACTATGCTGTAGTTTTTTGCATAGGCTAAATTAATTTCTGAATCATGATGTGATTCATCGTTACAATTTTTCTTTAATTGAAAAACACCATCTTTTATTTGGGGTAATCCGCTCATGGGATTATTGATTTTGATGTAACCTATCCATGTTTTTCTACCAAAAAGAACTGTAATTGCATTGGAAAGCAAAAAGATTGGTTTTCTACTGATTATAAACCATATAGGAATAGTAATTAGAATAAATATTGAAACACCAAGATCTAGTAATCTTTTATTTCTTTTGCTAGTAATACTATTTATCGCATTAAAGAGCGGTGTGTAAAGTTCTCCTGATGCATTTATTGAATTACTTCCTATAATGGAAACGCTTTCGGGAGGAGCAATTTTATAGTCAACTCCGAAGTTTGAAAGAATGAGCATATTTCTGATTATCTCTTGAGATGAGATATTGCTACTGCAAAAGATAATTTCGTTAATATCGTTTACACGAACAAACTCAACTAATTGGTCAATATTTGCTAGTTGGGTTTGATCTGTAATTTCCTTTTGTGGCGAAACTAATCCAATGTATTGATAATCAATATAGGAATTATTAAGAATTTCAATTATTCTTTCTGCCTCAGAAGGAAGGCCAACAATTGCATTTCGCTTCTTTTTCTGAAAGAAAGGAATAAGATTCTTATCAAAAACACCTATAAAGACTCTAACTCCTTGAGTTGATAAAACTGTCCATACAGATCCTAAAATGATAATTGCACGAGAAAATCGAAAATTCAGTGGCAGCAATGCGTATATAGCAAGAATAAGAGTCGTACCCCAAAGAACTCCTTTGGTTGTTGCAAACAACTTCTGGGGCTTATCGTATGCCCCATTCAACCAATTTGATAGCAACCATATGATTATGTATATGGGAATCATAACCATAACAAGTTTATCTGGGTAGGAGTTCAATGCATGAAATCGATAGTTCTCCCAGTTAGGAACAATAAAAAGGAAACCAATAACTATTAAAAAAGCATCTAAGATTGGAAGATAAATATGCTTCGCTATTCTTTTAATTATTGATAGAAAAGCTCTTAAGTAAATAGCTGAAAAAATCACACCCATATACAAATGCGCCTTCTTCTGGGTAAAGTGCTTTTGTGCAAACAGAATCATTGCTTTATAGAACAGGAGCACATAGTTAATGCTCCCTTTTTTTGTACTCTCCCCTTTATAATGTATAATGCGAGTTTCGGGGTAATAATAATTATCGTAGTTTGCTTTAAGAATTCTGTATGAAAGGTCGATGTCTTCACCATACATAAAGAAACTCTCATCGAGAAGACCAACTTTACCTAAAACCTCTTTTCTAATAAACATAAAGGCTCCAGGGAGAATTTCTATTTTGTGGGTTTTATTCTCATCGAGATGTCCAAGATAGTAACGAGCAAAAATTTTTGATCTAGGAAAAAGCTTGGCTAACCCAAATATCTTATAGAATGATACCATGGGTGAAGGCAGTCCTCTCTTTGACTCAGGCAAATAACGGCCTTTTCCATCAATCATTTTTACAGTTAAACTCCCTGCCGTAGGATGTAAATTCATAAAGTTGATACACTTTGAAAATGTATCTTCCTCAACAACAGTATCGGGATTCAACAATAGAACAAACCTCCCTGAGATCTTACGAATGGCTTGATTATTTGCAACTGAAAAACCTAGATTCTCTGTATTCTCTAACAACTTAACATCAGGGAATCGTTGTTTAACCATTTGGCACGAACCATCTGCTGAAGCATTATCAACTACAAATACCTCCATATCAATGTCCCTGCCGGCTTTATATACTGATATTAAGCACTGCTCCAAAAAGTACTTCACATTGTAGTTAACAATAACAACAGATAATTCCATAGTGCAATAAAGGTAGAAAAAAAGGGACTACCCCCAAATTTAAGGTATAGTCCCCATTAAAAAAATCTTAACCAATTATTTCATCATTTTTCTTATTGCATTAGCTAAGCGTTTAGCGCCTTCCACATTCATTTCTTTGGACATAAAAGAAAAATTAATACGAAGGGTGTTTTTACCGCTACCATCGCAATGAAAAACGTTACCAATTACAAAAGCGACATTTTCCTGAATTGCAATTTTAAATAATTCTTCGGCATCCATGTATTCAGGCAGGGTCATAAATAAGAATAGTCCCCCTTCTGGTTCTGTCCATTTAACTCCTTCTGGCATATATTCTCTGAATGCAGCAATCATGCAATCACGTTTTTCGCGATAACTTTTTATAATAAACTGCAGGTTTGTATCAAAATAGCCTTTATCAAAATATCTCGCTAAAATCTTTTGTGCAAAAGCAGATGTACACAAATCAGTTGATTGTTTTGCAAGTACAAGTTTATCGATTATATCTTCGTGAGCCACAACCCACCCAATTCTGAATCCTGGCACAAATATTTTCGACATTGTTCCAAGCATAATTACCTGACCTGTTCCTTCGAGTTGGTAGATTGTTTTTTGAGGTTCACCGTGAAAACGTATTTCTCTGTAAGGACTATCCTCAACTATTAGCACATCGTATTTATGTGCAATTTCAATAATTTTCAATCTTCTGGATTCAGGCATTGTAATGCCTGCAGGATTTTGAAAATCGGGAATTGTATAAATAAACTTTGGCTTTTCACCCTTGGCTTTAAGGTCAGCCAGAGCTTTTTCAAGTAAATCGGCCCTCATACCATTCTCATCAAGCAGAATACCTATAAGTTCAGCACCATAAGTTAAAAATGCAGAAATTCCTCCAAGATAGCTTGGAAGTCCACAAATAATTTTATCGCCTGGATTTATAAAGATTTTTGGAATCAAATCAAGACCTTGCTGAGACGAGGTGGTGATTATTAAATTATTACAGCTAAGATTTAAACCTTCTTTTTGGTAACGCTCAACCATTATCTGTCTTAATCTATTATCGCCCTCCGTTAATCCATATTGTAACGCTTGTACACCTTCTTTCTCAAGAACTTCAACTGAAATTTCTTTAAGTTGTTCAATAGGGAAACTATCTGGCGATGGCAGACCTCCTGCAAAAGAGATGATTTCTGGTCTTTGGGTTAACTTAAGTATTTCACCCATTGCAGAGTGTTTCAGTCCCTTACCGCATGTAGAAAAGATTTGGTTTAAATCTGTAATCATAATAGCTCAATAAAAGTTTATTATTTCAATACAATAATATTTTCGTCTTTTTTTTTGATAATCTACCGTCAAATCATCCTTGCAAAGTTATGAAATGAAACTTTACTGGCAATTGTTTTGAAAGTATTATTGTACAATTGTATTACTCTTTCATCTTTTTCCAGGTATTTGCTAAAGTTTCTCTTAAAGTTGATATAGCGCTTTCAAATCCGTTGTGAACCTCCTTCCATGAATCAGAGTTAGATTGGCACATTTCCTTAAACTTTTCGTTTAGTTTTTCCCCTTCTTCTTTCATCGCTTTAATATTAACCTCCATATTTTCGCTAAAATCTTTGCTAGCATTACGGAGTTTTTCTTCAAGAGATTCGATACCTTTAAAAATATCGTCCAATGTTTTATGGGCATTCTCTTGGTATTTTTTTCGTTGTTGTTCCATAAAGTTTAGTTTAAAGTGATAATGATATTTTCAGATTGAATTTATTCTTTCAATCTACATAAGTTTATCAATGGTAAATTAGTCATCAAACAACCTTAATTGTCCGGATTTATCATGCTTTTTTATTTCAATGATTCTTTCCTTAAAATTTGACAAGGTGACACCCAAAAGTCGAACCTTTTTACCCTCAAGCCCTGCTGAAATCAGAAGAGACCTTGCTATTACTTGAATTTGTTCTAACTCCCCTATTGGATTAGGAAACGACTGACTTCGGGTAATTTGTTTAAAATCACTGAACTTTATCTTTAATGTTATGGTTCGTCCTTTCAAGTTATATTTTTGCAACCGATTATAAGTTGTCTGGGCTATCCTGTCTAATTCTGCGTTCAATTCCTCGATATCTGAAAGATCATGAAGAAAAGTATCCTCCGCTCCGATTGATTTTGTCTCTCTCTCTGGTTGAACACTTCTTTCATCTATACCACGAACAATGTTATAGTAAAATCGCCCCACCTTTCCAAAACGCTGTACCATTTCATGTTCAGTCAATTTTTTTAAATCTGCACCCGTAAAGAGGTTCATCTTTTTCATCTTCTCGGCAGTTACCTTACCAACACCGAAAAATTTTTCCACAGGAAGATTTTCAATAAAAGATTCGACCTTGGAAGGTGCTATAAATGTTAAACCATCTGGTTTTTGCATATCAGATGCGATTTTGGCAACAAATTTATTTACAGACACCCCAGCAGAAGCAGTCAAATTCAGTTCATCTTTAATTGTCTGCCTTATCTGCTTGGCGATTTCAATAGCCGAACCAATATTTTGCTTGTCGTGCGTGACATCCAAATAGGCTTCATCCAACGAAAGGGGTTCAATAAGGTCAGTATAGCGAGCAAATATCTCTCGTAATTTATTGGAAACTTCTTTGTAAACGTTGAATCGTGGTCTGATAAAAATAACTTCAGGACAAAGTTGCAACGCTCTTTTTGATGACATTGCCGAGTGTAAGCCAAACTTTCGAGCCTCATAGCTTGCCGTGGCAACTACACCACGACCTTCAGGCGATCCTCCCACTACTATAGGCTTACCACGGTACAATGGATTATCACGCTGCTCAATAGATGCATAAAAAGCATCCATGTCGACATGGATTATCTTACGCTGTCCCTTATTTGACTCATTTCCCATCGAATTTCTTGATGAAACCTTAGACGCAAATATAGGGATAGTAAAATATAAAGTACAATATTATATAACTTGGTTTAGAAGTGTATGAGGCATTATTTTTTGTTCCAAATCACCTGATTTCTTCTTAATATTATTCACTACAATTCAGGTTTATTGGTAGTCTATTTTTCTATGAATTTTGAGAATTATAGTAATTACATACGGTATTCATAGCACAATCATTACATTTTGGTTTTGATGGTCTGCAAATCTCCCTACCTAAAAAGGATATAGCCATACCAACCTCATTCCAAATTGGTTTTGGAAAAACACTCATCAATTGCTTTTCAATCTTTTCAGGATTAGTCCCTTCGGCAACTCCAAGGCGTGGAGCAACACGTAATACATGTAAATCAACAATAATACCTTCTGCCTCAAAGCCTGATTCTCGAATAATTACATTCGCCGATTTTCTACCAATACCAGAAAGTTTTGTTAACTCCTGCATTGTATTAGGTATCTTACTATCCTCGCCTACCGTTTTTGCCAACTTCGAAAGCCAATTGGACTTGTTGCCAAAATTCCTAACCGAACTAATTATTCCTTGAATATCTTCAACACTTGCTTTTGCAAGATGGCTCATTGTTGGGTATATCTTAAAAAAATCCTTAGCAATTTCATTAATATGCTTATCTGAGTCTTGCGCCGACAATATAACCATTACAACGAGTTGGTAACGATTTGCATAATCCAACGGATGTTTTCTTTTGCTATATTGTTTAAGCAATGGCTCAATATTTTTAGGCCAATTAACTTCCATTGTTAGTTTGTATTTTGATTGATAATCTATTCTTTGCAATGATTCAAATATGGTAATTAAATCAGAACTAATATATACAATTTAAATAGAATATTTCCCGCTAAGCGTAGTCTCCTGACTACGCTTTTTAAACAACGGTCTCTGATCGCATCAATTCAAAACAATAATATTCAACCACGTTGTGGTTGTTTTTTATCTTATACCATACCCCGCATTGCATACGGGGCTATTCACCTTCAATCCCTTCGGGATTAAAAATAAAGAGTTCCAACTTCGTAAAGAAGATTGTAATTCTTAACAATGATTGTTTAGTCAGCGGGCGGCCGGAAACCGAAGCCGAAGGCGAACTCAGCGAAGCTAGATATGGCGAGCCTGAGCTGGCCTGCGGGCGGGAGCATCATATGTTGACTTCGTCGAACTCGCAAATAACGCTCGGTTCTTGATCTTTTGGTACTTTTCCATCAAGGGAAAAGTACAAGAAAAAATTTCTTCCACACCCCTCTTTTCCGACCTAAGAAGGAAGAGAGGGGTCGGGGGTGAGTTTTCCAATCCAAATTTTTCCTACATTTGTTTCCACTGAACGGAAAAAACAGATCCATGACCATAAAGCTCACCAGTAAGCAGCGCATAATAATCCGAAGTTCCGATGATGTATTCAAAATAATGAAGGAGATCCTCCTGCGTGAGGATAAAATCGATAGGGAGAAGGAGCATTTCTGGGTGGTTGGTCTTGCCAATAACCTCCGCATAAGGTATGTGGAGCTCATTAGCATGGGCAGTGTAAGTAATACTGTTGTTGAACCCATGAACGTATTCCGCTGGTCGGTGATGAAGGGCTGCGTACAGGTAATTATGGTGCACAACCACCCCAGCGGGAACCTCAAGCCTTCCGCTATAGATATAGACCTCACCGACCACCTATTCCAGGTAGGGCGTATACTCAATATCAATGTACTGGACCACCTAATAATCTCCACCAAATCCTATATGAGCTTTGCCGATACTAAATTATTGGAGAAGCTGGCGGAGAGCACCAAGTACGTTCCCTCGTTTGAGCTAATTGAGCGAATCCGTGCTGAGGAGAGGAAGATTAGGGAGGAAGCTGTAAGGGTTGCAGAAAAAAAAGGAAAGAATGAAGGTTTAAAGGAGGGTGAGATTAGAGGAATAGAAAAAGAAAAGATTAAGATAGCCAGAGGGATGAAAAAGAAAGGGTTCTCAATTAAAGATATTATTGAATTAACGGGATTGACGAAGAGGGAGATAGAGAAGATAAAATAGAATTTACTCTAAGTATGTATTAAATATTGTATGGTTTTATTATGCAATACATGCAAAAAGGGATGTTAAAGTATGGGGTTGTTATACATATAAATAAGTTATCTGCAATTCTGAAAGAGACGACACTAAAGCAAATTTAACTAACTTTGTAACATAGAAAATAACAATAATGCAACGAATAGAAATAAAAAATTTCGGCCCGATTAAAGATTTAAGTCTTGACATCAAAGACTTCATCCTATTAATTGGACCACAAGCAAGTGGGAAAAGTACAATTGCCAAAACGATTTTCTTCTTTAAGTCTCTCAACGATGATTTGGTCAAATTCTTTATCAAGGGTTTAGATGATGGAAATTTCACCAAACCATACAATTCGTATGGTAAGATAATAAGACAGAAATACCTTGACTATTTTGGTTCGAGCGTTCACCTTGAAGGTCTTCAACTCAAATATTTCTATAATGAGAGTATTTGGATTACAATTTCGCTTGAAACAAGACATAAATATATTACTCCAACTTTAAGTGAGTCACTTATAAAAAATATTGGCAGTTTAGTTTTAGAAGCCGAAGAATATTATTATTCACTAAAACAAAGAAACCCGAACTTGCTAACTAGTAAAGACTTATTGGAATTAGATGCAGATAAAAGAAAATTTATTTCGTATGTAAAGAATAAATGCAATAATATTTTTCAGGAAGACAGAGAATTAATTTTTATCCCAGCGGGTAGGAGTTTATTGGCTACTCTGTCAGACCAACTTCAATATATAAATCCAAGAAACTTAGATTTCTTAATGCGAACTTTTTTGGATAAAATAAATATCGTAAGACCCATATTTAATATGTCTCTTTCTGACATCATAAAAGAAAGAAGATTACTAACACAGTACAATATTGATTACAATAAAACAAAACTTGCAGAAGAAATCATTTGCAAAATATTAAAAGGAAAGTATCAGTATGATAAAGACGGTGAAAAAATTTATTACGACACTAATAAATATGTTAAATTAAATTTTTCATCATCAGGTCAACAAGAGTCACTCTGGATTTTACTACTTCTCTTCATAATTATTTTAGAAAAACAAAACGTTTTTATAGTGATTGAAGAACCTGAGGCTCACCTTTTCCCAGAAGCACAAAAGGAAATATCAAATTTGATAGCACTAATGTCTAACGTTGAAAACTCTCAAGTGATTATTACAACACATAGTCCCTACATCTTAGCTTCATTAAATAATTTAATACTTGCGCACAAAGTGGGTAATAAAAATCACAAGCAAGTGTCAGAGAAAATAAATAAAAACCTTTGGATTAACAGAGAAAAAGTCTTTGCAGCTATTGTTACGAGTGGACAAGTAAAAGACATAATTGATAAGGAGTTGAATATAATCCAGCAAGAAAATATTGACTCTGTTTCGAGTACAATAAATGATGAATTTGATTTTTTATTTCAACTTGAAACAGTTTAAACCATGTCCTGCAAACCTTACGAAAACTGTTATGAATTCTTCAAACAGAAAAATAGAATTGTAACTTGTTCCGACAAGAAATCATCGACAAAGTATATCTATGAAAATAATTCCTTAGACGAATTATCAAAATATATAGTTGATGGATGCTTAATAGATGATGACGGTTCAAAATGTGACTTTTTACTACTTAATTGTAGTAAAGAAATTTCATACTTCATAGAGCTAAAAGGTTCTGATTTGATTAAAGCCGTTGAACAAATTGACCGTACAATTGACATCCTTCATAAAGATTTCAGTTCATATTCTATACACGCAAGAATAGTTTTGACAAGAGTGAACACTACTGACCTAAAAAACACCAAACTGATAAAACTTGAAAGCAAACTAAAAAAATTAAATGGAAAATTGATTAAGCAAACAAGACAATTGACCGAAACTAATTAAGCATAGCAGCTCGGTTCGGCACAAGCTAGCGAAGCGCACCCGGCTCGGTTTATTAATAGCAGGCTGCGCCAGCAAATGGTAGATAAAATATAAAAAGGACGAGACTCTAGCCTCGTCCTTTCTATATATTATAGGCAATGCCCTAAAAAAATAAACCGAAACAACCTCAACCTTAACAGGGAATTCCCTTCCCTTTACAAAAATCTGTTAAGCCCCCTTTTTTCAAGGGGGTTGGGGATTTTACCTTCCTCCTATAAAAATCCATTAAGCCCCATTTTTTCAAGGAAATTGAGGTTTTTAGCCTAGTTCCTATCAAGCTCAATATTCAGATTCGTCGATTCACCGTTTGCAACAGTTATAACAACCCGGCTGGGTGAAGTCTGCGACTTCGTCCTTTTTAAACAGCGGTCTCTGACCGTACTAATTCAAAACAATAATGAACCCTGCTTTCGCAGGGTTCATTACCCTAATAATATTCAACCACTTTGTGGTTGTTTTTTATCTCATGCCACACCCCGCATTGCATACGGGGCTATTCACATTTAATCCCTTCGGGATTAAAAATAAAGAATTCCAATCTCTTAAAAAGATCGGAATTCTTAACAATCATTGTTTTGTCGGCGGGCGGCCTGAAGATATGGCGAGCCTGAGAAAGCCCGTGGGCAGAACGGCGAAGCCCTCATGAGCCGAAGGCGAATAACCATCATATCTTCTTGATTTTTTGGTACTTTTTTATCAAGAAAAAAGTACAGAAATAATTCCTTCAATCCTCTCTATTCTTATGGGCTTCATCTGCATAATACTCAAGCACCCTATGGTTGGTTTTTATCTCATGCCACACCCCGCATTGCATACGGGGCTATTCACATTTAATTACTTGGGGATTATATGGCTGAAACCCCTCCGAATCGAAATTTTCTTTTAATAGCAAATCTTTGTAACTTTGGAGAAAAATGAAAGATGAAGCAAAGAATTTACATAGACACTTCTGTTGTTGGTGGATACTTTGATGAGGAATTTCTTGAAGCTACTCAAGAACTTTTTAAGCGATTGGAGAACAATGAAGTAATTTTCGTAATTTCCAATCTACTTGAACTAGAATTAACAGGAGCTCCGCAAAATGTTCGTAATTTACTTTATGAATTTAGCCCAGAGAAATTTGAACGAGTTCAGCTGACAGAGGAAGCAATAATACTTGCAGACAAATATATCGCTGAAAAAGTAGTTGGTAGAACTAGCCTTGAGGATTGTAGACATATTGCACTCGCTACAATAAATAGGGTCGACATTCTTGCCAGTTGGAACTTTAAACATATTGTTAACCTAGACAGAATAAAAGGGTACAATTCTGTTAATTATAAACTAGGATACCCTATGATTGAAATTCGAAGTCCTAAAGATTTAATACATTATGAAGACTAAAAAAGAAAAAACATTTGACGCAGTAAAAATGATGCGTGAGATACGTGATAAAATAAGTAATGAAACTCAGAATATGACTTTTGAAGAGTTTAAAAAGTATTTAGAATCACGTATTAAAGAAAGTGGATTGAAACCTATCGGACAATAATGCCCCCCGCTGGGTGAACATTGCTTTCAGCGAACTCGCAAAGTACACTCGGTTAGCGAAGCATATCTACGTCGTAACTAACGGAGGTCTCCAGACCGCACCAATTCAAAACAATAATGAACCCTGCTTTCGCAGGGTTCATTATGCTCACAATATTCAACCACTCAGTGGTTGTTTTTTTTCTCATACCTTTCCCCGCATTGCATACGGGGCTATTCACCTTTAATCCTCCGTTGGTTACTATAATTTCTCGTACAGGGATAATGTTTTGGCAAAAATACTTAATGATTCTGGATGTAGGGACTCAACGAGATTTCAGGATGGCGCGTGCAGTAACTCTTATATGCTCAAAGACTCTGTAACCTCTTTGTTACAAATTACCAGGTTGGATACCTCAAGGAATATTGTATCTGGCACCTTCACCTTAAAGTTGGTAAAACCTGACGGCACATCTAAAAATCTTACCGAAGGAAGATTTGACGACTTTTACAACCCATATTAATAAGCCTAAATCACAAGCAGAATGAAAAAATTTATCTTTGCATTAGTGCTTAATCTTTTAATAGGAATTAATAGTTTTTCTCAACCTGTTTCCATAACTGCTCAAATTTCTTATAATGGCGTATGTGCAAATGGTACTTATATGGCCTATCGGGCATGGAATAATTACAATATTCTTTTGAATACACTTAGAAAACCCTTAATATTTATCTGTTTAATTTAAATTTCTCCTAATTTTATATTAAAAACTAATCAATAGTTATGAAACAAATTAAAACATTCAATAAACTAGCAGTATTCTTTTTCCTTATCCTCTTTGGTTGTGAAAAAAATGATATACTGCCTGATATTACAGAGGAAGGTCTCAATACCTTTGGTATGCTAGTTGATGGAAAAATATGGAAGCCGTATACCCCTATATCTATTGTAGGCCCTATATCTCTTGATGTTAAATATTCTACCCATTCTCATCTTCTAAATATTGAAGCATTAAATACAAAAAAGGGACAAGGTTTAAGTTTTTATGCCGAAAAAATACAATCAGTGGGTTATTATAATTTTTCTTATAGAAACAACTTCAAGGCATCTGACACATCATGTCATTCATGCATTGACTATAAAGATAGTACTAGATTTGAAGATGGGAGTGGAATTTACAATGCATATAAACTAATAGATTCTGTTAATTCGGTAATTAATATTACCAGATTGGATACGTTTAGAAGTATAATTTCGGGAACGTTCTCGTTGAACCTTAAAAATCCTAGTGGTAAAATTATTAATATTACAGAAGGCAGATTTGATTTCCATTATTTATCAATAGAATAAACATTAAGTTCATGAAACTAACATTCGTGTTTTTGTGGTCATTTTTTGTTACAACATTATGTTTTGGGCAAACAGCAATTACTGCTTCAATACTATACAATGGCTCAAAAGCAAGTGGTACTTATATGGCTTATCGGGCTAGGAATAATTATAATATTCCTTTGAATACACTTGGAAAACCTTTAATATTTAACTGTTTAATTTAAATTTCTCCTAATTTTATATTCCAATAAACAATCAATAGTTATGAAACAAATTAAAACATTCAATAAACTAGCAGTATTCTTTTTCCTTGTCCTCTTTGGTTGTGAAAAAGACGATGTATTGCCTGATATCTCAAGTGATGGTAGAGATACATTTGGTATGTTGGTAGATGGAAAGGTATGGCAGCCATATGTTCCAGGTCTTTTTTCTCCTCCAGGTCATTATCCTGATATTTCATATTACAAAAAAGACTCAACATTGGAAATTTCTGGATCAAGTGATGGAATGATTTATTTTACTGTTACAAATATTAATGGCACAGGCGAATATGTAATTAATAGGATTTTCAAAACCCACATCATAAATCCTAATATAAATGATTCTTTGAACTGTTTTTTAAGAACTAGGTTTGTAAGAAAAAGTGATTGTTTTAATTCTTTTCAATTAATAGATTCTTTAAAATCTGAGATAACCATAACACGATTTGACACTATTAGCTTTATTGTTTCAGGTACATTCTCAATGACATTATACAATCCTGACGGGAAAGAATTAAAAATTACAAAGGGTAGATTTGATTCACACTATAAAAATTTTACTAAATGAAAAGACTTCTATTTTTGACTTTTCTAGAAGTTCTACTTGTTGGTAATAGTTTAGGTCAACCATTTACAATTACTTCTTCAATTCCATATAATGGATCTGTTGCAGGAGGAACCTATCTAATATATCGTAACAGATATACATATAACATTACAATGAGTAATATCCGAAAGCCCTTAATATTTGTTGAAGGATTCGATCCTAATTGTGAATTTGGATTCAACCCAAACTACTTAAATCCAGATGTTAAAGATTTATATAGGATTATCGATCAAGGTAGCTTAGCATCAAGTTTACATGTAAATGGTTACGATATTATAATCCTTAATTTCAATAATGGAGGGGATTACATACAGCGAAATGCTTTTCTTCTGGTTGAGCTGATTAACCAGATTAATGCTCAAAAGCCCAATACCGAGCCACTGGTAGTTGTAGGCTATAGCATGGGCGGCCTTGTTGCCCGTTACGCCCTTACCTATATGGAGCAGCATGGAATGGATCATAAAACTAGGCTGTACGTTTCATTCGATTCTCCCCACAAAGGAGCACATGTGCCAGTGGGGTTGCAGGAATTGGCTCTCGGATTCGACTACCCAGCATATCTACAAATGTTTCCAGACCTTGCAAAAAGTCTAAACATGTTTAAAGCCCCAGCAGCCAAGCAGATGCTTAAGTATCGCCTAACCTCTTTCGAGCAGGAAAACGGAGATATTCCGATAAATAGCGATTACCTTACCTTCTTTTCGGAGCTAAACAGCTTGAATTCGTGCAGCGGGTTTCCTCAAAATTGCAGGAACATTGCAATTTCTTTAGGTAATTGGAACGGAAGACCCCAGCGGTCAAATTTGGATTACGACAATGACGGAAATGATGATTTTCAGCATTCAGCCATGCCAATGGTGGATATTAATATACCCAGAGGTACTGGTGGCTCAGTATCATTGCTCAATATAACCCCGTGTCAAGCGGTGGCTACTTTTGGCTTCGAGGCAAGGGTTAGTACAATTTATTCGGATAACTACCCGTATTTCAGTTCCCGGGGTACAAGTTTCTGGAATTTGGGTAGCTGGTTTTGTACGCAATATTGGTATGTAAATCCCAATAATAACCCTTTTCTCCCCTTATATAGCACAACAAAAGCATGGTACTACTATAACCACGAAGCCATGGACTTTGCCCCTGGCTCCTATAGCCCAATTGGAGGGATGATAGTTGATGGTTTAAACGCTCAGATTAACTGTAGTTTTGCGTACATTTCGAACAACACATTTATTCCAACGGTTAGCGCATTATGCTTTGATACCGATAATTTGTTCTATGATATAGGAAATGATGCTAATAAGCAGAATAAAAATCCGTTCGATGCAATTTATGGTCTCTCAACCGATAATTCATCTCATCTTTCCGATCAAACCGCTAATGCAGGGTTGGTAAGTTGGCTATTAAATCAAATATCAACCAATTATCCTAAAGTTAAGGGTTGCTGTTACAATCTACCTACAACTCTATCACTCTCTGGTCCCTCCTTTGTATGTTCCTATAATTCCACTTTTACTGTTAACAACTTACCTTCAGGCTGCTCTGTGGCATGGAGTAATAGTTCTAACCTAAGCTTGTCATACGCATCTGGAAATACTGCTACATATATAGCCAATGGCAGTGGAAGCGGTTGGGTTCAGGCAACGATTGCTAATTCCTGTAGTAGTATTCCTTTAACAAAAATATCAGTTACTGTTGGTAACTCAACCCCATCCATCAGCGCACAACAAATATCAGCTAGCGGTGAACCAACCACTGTTGAGTTTACGGCTACTGCATATAGTAACGCAACCTATAACTGGTATGTAAATGGAGTATTACAACAAAATGAAATTAATAACGTGTCTGATTTGTACTTCCCTTGCAGGGTTACCAAAACCGTAAAATGCAGCCTTACCAATTCATGTGGCACCTCTGCCTTCAGTAACAGTATCGGACAAACAGGTGAGTGTATTAGAGCACTCAGTTACTCAGTCTCACCCAATCCCGCATCATCAACTGTTACACTCACCGTAGTTAGCATCAAAACATTGGCTGATTCAGCCCATATTACCTACTCATCCTTCGATTTTGTGCGGGTATTCGACTTACAGGGGAATCTTAAGAAAAACTTGAAGTTCTCCAAGACGAGAAGCACTTCCATTAACGTTAATGATTTAAAGGAAGGGACTTACATCTTTGAAATTGGAGTTGATATGAATTCAGAAAAGCATCAGGTGATCATTCGTAAGTAAACTACTGATTTAATGAGTAAAGTATCTTAAAGAAATTGATTTAATCTTTAGTATGCACCACAAATATAAACCCTGTTCTCGCAGGGTTTATATTTGTTTTTTGTCGTGCAGATTCCGTCTAATAATCATACCTTGAGTACCCCCGCTCAGCGTAGATTGCTTTCAGCGAACTCGTAAAACTTGTCCTGATGCTTTTTATCAGGGAGTACGCTTGGTTAGCAAAGCGTATCTACATCATATTAAACAGCAGTCTTTGACCGCACTAATTCAAAACAATAAAAAACCCTGCTTTCGCAGGGTTCATTATGCTAATAAAATTCAACCACTTTGTGGTTGTTTTTATCTTATACCTTTCCCCGCATTGCTTGCGGGGCTATTCACATTTAATCCCTTCGGGATTGGATACCTGAAACCTACTATTTTTGTGTGTTTGATTTTGCCCTACCAACTCTACAGCTTAACGGATGAGAAAATATAAATTGGAGGGTTGGCAAAAGCCCGAAGGGCTTGAATATGAATAGCCACGAGTGAAACTCGTGGAATAAAAGCAATCAACAACAACCCCGAATAGGGGTTGAATAACATCTACCTCTAGTACAACCAATTTCCCGCTCAAAATGTTGCTTCTTATTATACTACCTAAATAATCAGTTTACACAATCTACTTTACACTCTCTTCAGGAGCTTACTTTCGATATCCATGTGTTCACTTTTGAGATCCATGTATTCACTTTCGACATTCATGTGTTTATTTTCGAGCTCCATGTGTTTACTTGTAAGTTCGGGAGCTTACTTTCGATATCCATGTGCTTACTTTCGACATTCATGTGTTCACTTTCGAGATCCATGTGTTTACTTGCAAGTTCAGGAGCTTACTTTCGACATCCATGTGCTTACTTGGAACATTCATGTGTTTACTAGCAGAGAAATTTTCGCAGTCCGTAAATCGATTCTCAAAGTTCAGTAAGGTTTTACATAACAAAAAAAGATCTACAGAATTGTAAATCTTTTTTAAGTGCCACTATTGGCTTCAAATATTTAATGCTGATTTATTTCCGTTTCGTAATAAAAATTCCAACCAATAAATAGCCCATGAGTGATCCCCAAAGAATACTCAACCACGGATTTGAAGTAATTGGGCATGTACCTGAGGAACAACCGACCTTGTAATAATAGATAAATCCAGCCGCACCGCCTAAAATAGTTCCAATAATTTGAGGGATTGATCTCTTTAATCTTTTGACTAATCTATCAACGAATGGCTCTTTTGTTTCGCAGGTATTATTCATAATCATAACTAATTAGTAAAATGCGATACTATTTCCTCTTTTGTTAGGAATCCTGCGTTTGTCCATATCATTTTTTTGTCCTTATAAAGCATTAGGGTTGGCAAAGCGGTAACATTAAGTTCCTTTACAAGCAATTTATTCTGGTCTGCATTAACCCGAATCACTATTACTTTACTAGCCATCTCATTCTTAATCTCATCAATAGATGGAGCCATTCTTTTGCAAGGGGCGCACCAATCGGCATAAACATCTACAAGTACCAGTTTGTCTGTTTTAAGAAGTACGTTGAATTGAGCCGAACTCATTTCCAATGGAGGGGTTGTAGTAATCTTTGTTTCTGGTAATCCAGCAGCACGCCATTTCATCATTCCGCCAGATAATTCGTATACCTCTTTGAATCCCGTTTCACGCATATTTTTTCCTGCGCGAGCGCTTCTATGTCCACTTAAACAGTAAACAAATACTGGTTTATTTTTGTCGAGTTTATTTACCTCGCTATCAAAACTTTCATTGTTGATATTTATATTTACTGCATTTTGCAAATGCCCATTGCTAAATTCGTCTGGTGTGCGAACATCAATAACAGGTGCTTTTGGAAGTTCCTGCATTTTCTTCTGAAATTCAACAGCACTTAGATTACTCTTTGTTGAAGTTGATTGCGAATTTGAACAAGCGTAAGTAAATAGACCAAGCATTAATAGCGTAATTCGTAAATTCATTCTCATCATATTTTTTTTCAAATTGTTAATAATATTTTCCTATCTAATATTAATTTGCGATTAGTATTAGTTAAAAAGAAATCTTACCTCTTTAATAAATTTAGCAAGACCCTATAACCGATTTGACGATTTCAAAAGTTTCGTCTGAAGCACCCAGCATTGCATCGGCAACTGTAGGGGGCATATCGTGAATCATTGCTGAAGCATTGATAAGAGCCACATAGGTTTTACCGTCCTCTTTTTCGTAAACAGATATACGGCATGGCATCATCACCGAAACAATTCGTTCATCGCTTTTCTCAAGCATTTTACCAGAGTATTCGGGTTTACAAATTTCGATTACCTGAACGGGTCTCACAGTTTTGCCTGCCTTGGCTAGTGATTGTTGAAGATTATGAACAGCAGGATTTTGCCATTCTTTTTGAGTTGCAGCTGCTATAAGTTTTTCAACAGTAGTTGTCACATCATAAGGGCTTACTTGCTCAATGATAATTTGGTTTGTCTTCATAATCTTATAGTTTATATGATTAGTCTAATTCTTTTGCAATAGCAATGGCAGCAATGGTTCCATCGGCAACTGCTGTAGTAATTTGCCTGTATTTCTTACTAATAACATCACCAACGGCATAAACTCCTAGCATACTGGTTTGCATATCCTCATTTGTTTTGATATAGCCCCACTTATCGAGTTCTAGTTTATCCTTAAATAATTCGATATTAGGTTTCATTCCGATGAAAACGAAAACACCATCGCTAACTAGCTTCGAAATCTTCTTGGTTTTAAGGTTTTCTACTTCGGTTATAATTTTATCACCTTCGCGAACAAAAGATCTTGGTTCATGCTCAAATAGAGTACTAATCTTAGGATTAGCAAAAAGTTTCTCCTGTGCTTGTTTGTTAGCTGTAAAGGCATCGAACTGGTGAACCATAGTAATTTTGCTCGCAAATTTGCTAATAAAATCGGCTTCCTCCACGGCCGAATTTCCGCCACCAATAACTACTACTTCTTTATCGCCATAGTACTTAGCATCGCAGGTTGCACAATAGGAAATACCCTTCCCTTTTAGATCTTTCTCGCCTGGAACACCCATTAAATTGGGAGATGTACCTGTGGCAATAATTATTTTTTTTGCTTTTATAGTTTCGAATTCATCAATAACAACTTCTTTCTTTTCAAGATCAATTTTGGTTACATCAACAGCTACTTTATAAACGGTGCCACATTGTTTGGTTTGCTCCGACATGTTATGCGAAAGCATATAACCAGGTTGCGGTTCAATAAATCCGGGATAGTTGGATACCGAGTGGGTAGTTGATACCTGACCACCGGGAAGTGCAATATCAACAAGTACAGTGTTCACTTTCGATTGACAGAGGTACAAACCTGCTGTAAGGCCACCAGGTCCTGCTCCAAGAATAATTACATCATACTCAGAAACAGATGGTTTGATAAGCATTTTAATCTCTTTCACCCTTTCTTCTGGCAACATGCTATCTAGTTGATGGATAATATCGCTTCGCTTGATTCCTCCAGAAAAAGTTTTAGGTAACTGAACACCATTATCGAAAAACAGTAATGTAGGCGATGATTTTACTCCTAATTTCTCAGCCAGAGGTTTATTCTGCTGGCGAAACATTTTAAAAAACTTAATATCCTTCCCATAAAGGCTAGCCAAATTTTCAAACTTAGGTGCTAAAGCCTCGCATGGAGGACATTCGGTTGAATAAAAGTCGAGTACAACCTTGCCACCAGCAAGAACCTCAGATTCAAATTCGGATGAAGTAATTTCTTTCATTTATAGTGCTTTAATTTCTTGTTTGTGTAATTTGATTCAACTTTTAATTGTTGATTACTATGAAAACTCTTTTTCAAAATATGAGGCAAATCCCAACTCTAGCAACTCCTTAATAGGTCGACAGTCCGATGAACAAACATTACCAGTTCTGTTTTTTGCAATAGAACCACATCCTCCGCCGCAAGCTAATTGCATGTTACATGTATTACATTCAGGAATAGAAGTAACATCACGATTTTCCCATGAACTAATCATATCCTCTTTTCTGGAAACTTCGGGATAAAATGTACCCAAAGATTCATCGGATTTACCAACAGTTGCAGTACACGAGTAGATTTGTCCAGTGTAGTCAAATGCCCATTCGCTTTTACAAGCAGGGCATGAATCAAACAAAGGATCAGGTAAACTACCATTTTCAAAAAGGAACTTTGATATAGAGTAAGCAGGTTTGTAAAATTCAATTATATGGGGATGCTGTTTTATGATCTTATACAACTCTTCATATAACGAAATTCTACTAAATAGTTTACTGGGTGCTGATTGACAATGATGAAGTTCATAGTTTCGGCCAATCTGAGATTTAAAATATGGGCTTTTAGTCCAACCCTTGTCTATTGCAGAACGAGCAAATTCTGGAAGGTTATCAATATTTTCCTTATCAATAACCATTCGGAGGTTAACTGTTAGTTTGTTGGCAATACAGGCATCAATACCTGATACAATTCTATCGAATGTGCCAGTTCCTCCTTTTAAGAAACGACGTGAATCGTGAACGGCGGCTGTACCATCAAGGGTGATTTGAACCTCGCGAACACGACCCTGTTTTATTATATCAATATAATCACTTAATGTATAGCCATTTGTAACAAAACTAATATCAAGTTTAGCAGCGTTTGCTTGGTCGATAAAGTAAGAAATAAGCTCTTTTTGTTTTGGAGAATTAAGTAAAGGTTCACCTCCAAAAACGGTAATATATTTCTTTCTACCAGCAAATTCGGCTTGGACATATTTGAAGAACGAATCGATGATTTCGTTGGTTAGTAATCCTTTTGTTGGTGCGTATTCATCCTGATAACAGTATGAGCATGCAAAATTGCAGTTGTAATTTGGAACAAAAAATAGTTGTATTTCATCATCATCCCGACTATCAATAAAATCAAGGTATTTGCTCTGATATAGTTTTGTTTCTTCCTTTTCGTCAACCCAGTAACCTTTTTCGGCTAATTCTTTAAGAAAATTATCCTCTACAACTGAATGATTCGTTCTAACCCTATTTATCTTCTCAGCATCGGCAAGGTTAACAATATCGGCATTGCCCGTAAGCAGGTTGACAATAAAGAAATTTTCAGAATCCTTTATTTTTGAGAATATGTTATGCTTGGAAAAAATCATCTTCTTGATTTAAGGTTAAAGAACCAAGAATCAAGTATTATTCTCGATTCTTGGTTCAAATGAAACTAGTCGTGGCAACCAGCTATTTTCTTTGATATTTTCGCACAGCATTGTGCAACTTTGGCCACTACTTCAATCTTCTTTTTTTTGATTAAACTTTTCATCTTAAACTGATTAATAACTATTTAACTAATAAAACTTCATTTATAGCCTTTACAAGGGTTTCTTTGGGTAATAAGCCCATAGTTGACTGGGGTTGCCCATTAACAGGAATAAATATCAACGTTGGTAAATTTCTAATGCCCATATTTTGCGACAATACTTTTTCAACATCGGTATCGACTTTGTATACCACTATCTTCCCAGCGTATTCTTTTGCAAGTTCTTCGATACGTGGCGATAATTGTCTACAAGGGCCACACCAACTAACATAAAAATCGATAATTGCAGGTATGTTACCTATATACTTCCATTCTTTGTTCAACTCGTAGTCGAAAACTAATTGTTTGAATGTTTCGTTTGTTAACTTAACAACTCTTCCTGATTCATTGGTGTTACTATCGATCTTGGCCTGTCCACCTGAATTACAGCCACCAAAAAGAAGAGTAAAGCCAAGTGAAATTATAATTACTGTTTTTTCCATTTTATTTTATGTTTATTAACTATTTCGTTAATTACTACAGCAGCATCCACCAGAAGGTTTTTTGGCTGCAATTGTCCAACTAGCAACCTTGATTTTACCCTTATCGTAGGGTGCTGATTCTTCAATAATACTAACAGATGTAAAGCCTACATTCTCCAGTTGTTTCAAATACTCATCGCGAGTCACAGAACCAGCCCAGCATTCGGCAATGGCAACTGGATCATTCCTGTATTCATCAGGAACTTGAGCGGTTGAGTAGATATCGCTGATGACAAATCTTCCTCCCTTTTTGAGTATCCGATAAATTTCGTTCCAAACAGCCTGCTTATCAGCAGCATGGTTGATAGTACAATTCGATATTACTAGGTTTGCAACCATATCGGGAAGGTCGAGTTTTTCGAGTTCACTACGTACAAAACGAACATTTTTGACCTTGAATTTCTCAGCATTTTTGCGTGCTTTTTCAAGCATTCCATCCGATATATCTATACCATAAACAAATCCAGTTTCACCAACCGATTCGGCCATTCGTAAAACATCCGTTCCACGTCCGCTACCCAAATCAACACAAACCTCACCAATCATAGGTTCAGCGTAGTTGATTGCACCACCGCAGGAAAGACAGCAATCAGATTCGGCAAGTTCGCTATATCGGCTATTTATCTCTTTTATTTCCATAGTTAGTTCAAAATTAATCAAATATTTAGCATGTCTTGCAGGGGCTGTTTGTAATTAGTAATCCCAATACACCTCCAAAGATTATACTTGATATTGGGCTGCTAGTAATAGCGCATGTTCCAGAAGTGCATCCAATAAAGTAGTAAAACAAATATCCTAATGTACCACCAACTAAAACTGCTGATACTGGTTTCCAAAAATAGGAAGATCTAATTAATTCCTTAAAAGTCTTCGGTTTGATATTGGTTTCGCAAGTTTCGCTCATTTTATTTTTATGATTAAGTTCTTAGTTATTACTAGGCTTTACTAATCTCTCTCAGGAGAAAATCTTTATTTTTAACGCCAACAAATCGATTTATTTCTTTCCCATTTTTGAAAAGAATAAGAGTAGGAATACTCCTTACCTTATAGGTTTTTGCAAGTGCATCGAATTGCTCGATATTCACTTTACCAACAAATGAATTGCCCGATAGTTCTGACGCAACATCGTTCAAAACTGGAGCCATCATGCGACAAGGAGCACACCACTCAGCCCAAAAATCAACCAAAACCAATTTGTTTTTTGTTTGATGGGAGAAATTTTTATCGGTTAATGTAAGTATGTTTTTGTGGTCGTCAACCAATGGAATATTCTTCATTTTTGCCTTAGCTACCATAATAATAATTACGAATCCAAATATGAAAAGACCAATTACAATTAGTGTTGTTTGCATAGTTTATTGTTTAGTTAGATGTTTATATTCATAGTTTTATGTAGAAATTTTTATTGCAAATTCTTTATCTAAAATAGCCTTAACCTGTTCCTTTTTTTGAATGCCGGTGGTAGCCTTTGCAACCATTCCTTTTTTGTAATAAATGGTGAATGGAATCCCAGTAAATCCATTTACTTCTGGCAGTTTTCGGATTACTTCTGATTCGGGATTATCGAATTCCATATCAAAGAACTTCACATGCTTGTACTCATCTTCAAAATCCTCAGCAATTCCATAAACAGGAATACACATTGGCCCCATCCGACCACAAATCACCACTACATTATCGTTTTCACTGATAATCTTTGCGCAGTCAGCAGCGGTTTCGATATGTTTCAAATTTGTGTATAACATCACTTTATAGTTTTAATACTGTTTCCTTTTAAGCCGTTTTGCCTTTAGGTGATATCACATTCGTATCACATTACAAAGATACTATCTCCAAAAGCCTTATTAATGCTTTATTACAACTGGCGCAACAACTCCTGAGTTGAATTAGAACAGCTTTTTTATTGAATTAGATTAACTTTGCGTTACATTAACGAATTTTAGTAGATGAAAAGCATAGTTGAAACCGATAGCGATTTTATTTGTGACATTCAGGCTCCATGTTTCCAAATGCTATCGCAGGATGAGGTTGAACTCGTTAGGGCTAGTAAAACACAGGTACTTTTTCGAAAAGGAGATAATCTCACCAAACAGGGTGCTTTTGCTTCGTATGTTCTATTCGTAATAAATGGTTTAGCAAAACAATATCTAGAGGGTGATAGTACAAAATACTTTAATCTTAGAATTATTAGGCCAGGTGAATTTGTTGGACTTTCGGCTGTTTTTACTAAGAATAGGTTTAACTATTCATCTGTTGCATTAACAGATTGTCAGGTCTTTTTAGTGGAGAAGGATGCAATTGAGAAGGTTATAAAGCAAAATGGCCTTTTTGGGTTTAACATTATTAAAAGATACTGTGAGCAAAATTCAAACATGTACGATACTGTTCGCAACATTATCTATAAACAGATGAACGGACGAATGGCTGACACGCTGCTCTATCTAGATGCTTTAAAATCTGACAATGCTGACATTTTCCAACTCCTATCACGCAAAGATATTGCTGATTTTGCTGATATTTCGACCGAGAGTGCCGTCAAACTGCTGAAAAGTTTTGAGAAGGACGGTTTAATAAAACTCAATGAAAAGGATATTGTACTAATGAACCATGAGGCTTTAATGGAAATAAGTAAAAGGGGCTAACAACCATTTCTTTACATAAACAAATGGCTCTAGTTTAGTATAGCGTTGCAACTTTGTTTTAGTGATGCTTTGTGACTTTGCGCCTTAGTGGCAAATCTTTTTTTAGCCACAAAACCTCTAAAACACGAAGGAAGCACTAAGATTTAAACGCCAATTTAAACTACAGCCAAACAAATTATTTTTTTGCCACCAATAAAAATACAGGAAAATTCTTATTCGGTTCTCGTTTAATTTCAAAGCAAGTCTTAAATGCAATATTGTTAAATCCTATATCCTTAAGGTATTTGGCGAGAGTATTTGGATCAAATCCTAAATGAACAATAACATCAGGCCCATGAAACGAGCCATCTTCAGTATATAAATCAGCTATTGCTAAATATCCACCATTATTTAGCATATCATAAAACTTATGGAGAATTACCTCAACTTCATTTACATGATGAAGAACCATTTGGTTGTAAATAATATCAAATTTCTCAGGGTAATCATTGTGTTCCAAGTCAAAACATAGCGGTTTTACATGAGCGGCTTCATAAAACTCCACCTTTTCCTTACAAACGTTAATCATTTCTTGAGAATTATCCATAAGGGTAATTGCCGAGAGTTTATCTTTTAGCAGGAAACTTAACAAACCTGTACCTGCCCCATATTCCAGTGCTTTCATAGAATGACGAAGCGGTACTAATTTTTCAAGTTCAATGGCAACTGCTACTGAACGATCTATATGAATTTTATCCTTGTCCCATTCACGAGCACGGGAATCGAAACTACTCATTGATTTACTTTATGGTTATTATTTTTGCTATAAAATTACAAAACAAATTTGCATCGCCTTTTATCAATGATTACACTGGTGCCCTTCGGCTTCATGATCGTGGTGATGACAGCCAACACCTGAATCACCAACATTACCCTGTAAGAAAGATTCTGCGGCTATTTTTACATCACCAGAACAACCACGATATACTGAAATCCCATGATGGTTTAACACATTCAATGCACCATCGCCCATGTTTCCAGCAAGCATCACGCTAACTCCTTTTTCTCGTAAAGTGGCTGCAATATCACTTTTGCAACCACAACCTTGCGGTGAGGGCATTACTTCGGAGCTAATAATTTTCTTGTTTTCATCAGTGCTAAAAATCGTATAAGCATCACAATGGCCAAAATGGCTATCAACCATGTTTCCTCTTGTTGGAACCGCAATTTTCAACATTTTATTAAGATTTATTATTTTACTTGCTAGTAATTATTAATGATTGACAACATACTACAACCGATTTTGTTTTTACGAAAATTCAAATACTGTCTCTCAGTAATTGCTGTTATAATAAAAGAATCCACTAATTCCTCCGAAAAGATTCAACTTCTCCCAAAAAGATCATAAAATATTTGGAAGGCTTTTTCATGAAATTATTTTCCACAATAATACTGCATTAGTTATGCTATCGCTTACCCTTGCAAGTTAGTTATTGCTTAGTATTATTTATCTTCAATTGAAAACTTAGTTTTATAACTTAAAGTTATGAAGTATATTAGCACCACTTAAAAATTTGTGCAATGGAAGATAGCTTACTAATGAGGATTAAGGGTCTATCAAGCTTAATTGGGAACACACCATTACTAGCCATTGAATTTAAATATAAAGGTCAATTAAGAAAACTTTATGCAAAGGCTGAAAATCTTAATATGACAGGAAGCATAAAAGATAGAATGGCTTATCACATTCTAAATGAATCAATTAAAAATGGTGAATTAAAGTCTGGTATGCCTATAATTGAGGCCACAAGCGGGAATACTGGCATATCTTTTTCGGCAATAGGTAGAGCCCTTGGGCATCCTGTAACTATTTTTATGCCCGATTGGATGAGTTCGGAGAGGATTAATCTGATAAAAAGTTTTGGAGCAACAATTAATCTTGTTAGCAAAGAAGAGGGTGGTTTTCTTGGTAGTATTGAAGCAGCGAATAACCTAGCTGCATCCATTGGTGGATTTCTCCCCAGACAATTCGCAAACAATGACAATTCTGAGGCACACTATCTTTCCACTGGTCCAGAAATTTGGTGGCAACTCAAATATCGACACTTAAAACCCGACGCATTTGTTGCGGGTGTTGGTACAGGTGGAACAGTTATGGGCATTGGCAAGTTTTTAAAGGAACAGAATCCAGATATTAAAATCCACCCTTTAGAGCCTGCAAACTCTCCAACCCTTTCAACTGGATACAAAGTTGGAAAACACAGAATTCAAGGTATCTCTGATGAATTTATACCAGCCATTGTTGAACTCGATAAACTTGACTCAATTGTTGAGGTTGATGATGGTGATGGAATAATTATGGCACAAAAACTCGCCAGTATGGGGATTGCTGTAGGAATTTCCTCTGGTGCAAATTTCATTGGTGCACTAAAAATTCAGAATGAATTAGGAGCAAATTCTGTTGTTGTTACAGTTTTCTCCGATGATAATAAAAAGTACCTAAGTACTGACTTAATGAAGCAAGAACCTGTTAAAGATGGATTCTACTCCTCAGATATTGAACTTATTGGATTCAAGGCGTTTAAAAGAGTTTGTCATACCTGTTGCAATCCGACCGATTGCGTAGAGGCAAATTATTCAGACTCAGAAGATTCGTTTAAACTACCCTATTGTGCAAGAAGATCAAATTAGGGTTAAATCATTTTTAATCGAATTCAAATATTCTATCAATGCTGGGATTTGAAAAATTTTCAGGTGTGCTATTATGGTGAAACTCATTGATATTACTATGATAGTGATAATCCTTTGCCCATTCAGTATGATTTAGTGCGATTTGATGAATGGCATCAGCAATAAATTCAACCTCTTTATTGGTTGTAGTTGGGTGAATTGACCACCGGATCCATCCTGGTTTTTTGGAAAGATCCCCTGTATTAATCAAACAGGTAATCTCATCTGATTGCTCTTTTGTTACGCTAAGTAGGAAATGACCATAGGTTCCAGCGCATACACAGCCACCCCTAACCTGCACACCAAACCTATCGCTAAGCATTTTTGTTAAAAGATTATAATGAACATCTTCTATATATAGCGAAATTGCACCAATGCGATTCCTATCATTCTTTGCTAAAATTTTAACCTCTGGAGTTTTATCTAACTTTTTAAAAGCTAATTCTATTAGTTCTTGCTCCCTCCTATGGATATTCTCAACACCCATCCTCTCCTTGAGTTTTATTGATAGTGCAGCTCGAATGGTTTCAAGAAAACCGGGCGTTCCCCCATCCTCTCGTTGTTCAATGTTATCGATATATTTATATTCACCCCAAGGATTTGTCCAATCAACCGTTCCTCCTCCGGGTTGATCGGGTACCAAGTTGTGGTAAAGCGAAGAATCAAATATCATAATTCCCGATGAACCAGGGCCACCCAAGAACTTATGAGGTGAGAAAAAAACGGCATCAAGTTTTTCCATAGGATCTTCCGGATGCATATTCATCTCAACATAAGGTGCTGAAGCTGCAAAATCGACAAAACACAATCCCTGCTCTTCATGCATAACTTTTGCTAGTTTATGGTAAGGAGTAATTATACCAGTTACATTGCTACATGCACTAAATGATCCAATTTTTAAAGGTCTATTTCGATATGGTTTAATTGCTTCTCTCAGTTTTTCAGGTGAGACAAGTAGATTTTCATCGGGCTCTACAACAACAACTTCGGCCGTGGTTTCGTACCAAGACGTTTGATTAGAGTGATGCTCCATGTGGGTTACAAAAACTATTGGTCTTTCCTCAGGGCTTTTGAATACAATCCCCTTATTCTTTAATCCTAAAATCCTTTGAAATTTATTTACAACGGCAGTCATCCCAAAACCACAAGATATTATTACATCACTTGGACCTGCATTAACATGTTTCTTAATAAGTTTTTGAGCTAAATGGTATGAATCAGTCATAAACTTTCCAGTTTCGCTGCTCTCGGTATGAGTGTTGGCTACCATTGGACCAAACTGATTGAGCATCTTTTCCTCAATTGGACGATATAGCCTACCACTCGCAATCCAATCGGCATAAATCAACTTCTTTAACCCATAAGGTGATTCATAACAGGCATCAATTCCAATAATTCCTTCACGAAATTGGTTGAAATACTTCTCCAGTTCACTCATCGCTTTAATAAATTCTTAATGTTTCAAAAACAGGTCGAAAGTATATAAAAAAATAGATATACAGATATGATAGAAATCAGATTTGTTATTAAACATCAATCTGCTATATCCTGATAGTAGGGAATTGAATCGAGATTAATAGTAAGTTTTTTTTCAAAATCTATTTTAACACAAAAATGTACTAACCCATTAGTAATAATCAGTATTGGCGCTTTTAGCAAAATGTTATACCTTGAAATTTGTTGAATTACGTTTTGGTTTATTTGAACTTCAGGGGCTTTACACTCAACCACTACAAGTGGTTTTCCCTGAGAGTTGAATACAACAATATCGGCTCTATGCTTAACATTATTTATTTCCAAAGGATGTTCAACTATTATTAATCCTTTTGGAAATTTCCTGTCGGAAACAAGGTAGTTAATAAAATGTTGACGAACCCACTCCTCCGGGATTAATGCAATATATTTTTTCCGGATTTCATCGAAAATCTGTAATTGTCCATCAACGGTTCTCGTTTTCGTTGGATATTCAGGCAAATTTAACTTCACCATTAATTTAATTTATATTTACAAAAATGATAAATAAGTTTAACTTTAAATAAAGTATAGGTAATAGTTTTTGTATTATTTTTCGAAAAGATGATAAGGACTATCGACTTTTTATGGATGTTCATTTTCCGAACGTCGTAATCTTCATCCTAACTTATACTTTTTGTGAGTACCGAAAAAAGAGTATTTTTGCCCAAACTTGAATATACATATGAAGACGAAAGAAGAAATTACTGCAAACTGGCTAACCCGATATACCGGGCAAGAACTCAAGGATTTTGGCACTCATATCCTTTTAACCAATTTTAGGGGATATCTGGAATATTTTGCAAAGTTTTGTAATGTTGAAATTGTTAATCCACTTGCAAATATGCCTTGTGCAACAGCAAATGGAATTACAATGATTGATTTTGGAATGGGCAGTCCTAATGCTGCCACAATCATGGATTTACTAAGCGCAGTATCGCCCAAAGCGGTTCTTTTTCTGGGCAAGTGCGGGGGATTAAAAAAGAAAAATGAAGTGGGAGATTTTGTACTGCCAATAGCGGCCATTCGCCACGAAGGAACATCTAACGATTATATGCCCCCTGAAATCCCAGCACTACCAGCGTTTAACCTACAACGTGTAATTTCTTCAACAATTAGAAATCACAATAGAGATTACTGGTCTGGAACGGTACTAACTGCAAATCGTAGAGTTTGGGAGTATGATGAGGAGTTTAAAGAGTATCTTCGAAAAACTCGGGCAATGGCAATTGATATGGAAACTGCAACTATTTTTGTAGTTGGATTCTATAACGAAATCCCTTCTGGAGCTCTTTTACTTGTTACTGATCAACCTATGATTTCGGAGGGTGTTAAAACAGCCGAAAGCGATAAAAAAGTAACAAGTTTATTTGTTGAAGAACAGATACAAATTGGAATTGAATCATTAACAAGACTTATTAATGATAGTGAATCGGTAAAACACCTTCGTTTCTAAACGTGTTGGCTAATGGCAAAAAAGAAATCATCAATAGAGACCTACGCTGAAATAATTAACGAGCTAAAGAAAAAGATTTATAAACCTGTGTATTTTTTAACAGGTGATGAATCTTACTTTATTGATAAAATTGCTGATTATATATCCGAATTCGTATTGGAGGAATCCGAAAAAGCATTCAACCAGTCAATTCTCTACGGGAAGGATGTTGATGCGCCTGCTGTAATCAACGCTGCCCGTAGATTTCCAATGATGTCTAATTATCAAGTAATTATTGTTAAAGAAGCACAGAATATTCGTAAACTCGAAGATCTGGAAATATATCTTAAAGCACCCCAAAAATCAACTATTCTAGTTATATGTCATAAACTAAAACAAGGAGACGCTAAGGGAAAATCTGAAAAAACTCGTAAGGTAATGGCTCTTGCCGACAAGATTGGTGTTCTTTTCGAGTCAAAAAAACTTTATGATTATCAAATATCCGGGTGGATTACCCAGTACTTAGCCGAAAAAGGAATCACCATTCCTCCTGTTCCTGCAAATCTCCTAAACGAATACCTTGGCACCGATTTAAGTAAAATTGCCAATGAGCTTGACAAACTAATTATCACTTTACCGCCAGATGTTAAAAAGATTACAGTTGAGCATATTGAAAGAAATATAGGCCTTAGTAAGGACTTCAACCGATTTGAACTCACCAAGTCTCTTGGCGAACGCAATATCTTGAAAGTAAATCGGATTGCCGACTACTTTTCTAAAAATCCTGCAAATAACCCTTTAACACTCTCGTTATCTTCAATTCATCAGTATTTCTTAAAAATTTTCAAATACCATTTTCTAAAAGACAAATCCAATGGTAATGTCTCTATTGAGTTAGGGGTTAACATTTTTTTTGTTGATGAGTACAAGAATGCTGCAAAAATTTACAATCCACGCAAGTGCGTTGAAATTTTTTCCATTCTTCGTGATTATGACTTAAGGGCAAAAGGATTAAATAACGATAGTACTGATGATGGAGAGCTTCTAAGAGAGGCTGTTTTTAAAATAATGCATTAACAGTTACATAATCATCATCTTAAAATAAATCAAAAAAAAAAAAACTGGAAATGACAATTTTCATCGTAGCAGCAACAGTCCTAATCTCCTTGGTCGCATTTTCGAATCAATCAGTGATGGACAAATTGCTTTTTAGTCCATATCGTACAATTCACAATAAAGAGTGGCACAGATTGTTAACACATGGTTTTGTTCATGCCGATTATGTACACCTATTCATAAATATGTACGTATTGTATTCGTTTGGATCAGCCGTTGAATCGATATTTAAAAGCCTACAGTATTCAAGCATAATTCAGAGTTGGATATTACATTTCTCGGTACTATATTTTGGAGGAATAGTTATAGCCTCACTTACAACTTTAAAAAAACATAAGGATAACATTTATTATCATAGTGTTGGAGCATCAGGAGCAGTGTCAGCAATAGTGTTCACATTTATCTTCTTTGCCCCATTAAGCAAACTCCTTTTTATGTTTATTGTTCCAATTCCAGCAGTTGTTTTTGGAATATTATATCTTGCTTACACACATTATATGAGTAAAAAAGGAGGAGATTATATCAACCACGATGCTCACTTTGTAGGATCTGTTTTCGGATTTATTTATCCGCTACTTATAAATCCAAAATTAATAACAGTCTTTTTAGACGCATTTGGCATACACTTTAATTAATCTTGATGGTTGAAGTTAAGTTACATATAACAGGTAAGGATTTTGGTCAATATCTTTTTGTGGTAATTGCTGCAAAATACAAAGGTAAATGGGTATGGGTAAAGCATCGTGATAGAGATACTTGGGAAATCCCAGGTGGTCATATTGAAAAGGGTGAATCCGCAGATAATGCAGCTAGCAGAGAACTAATTGAAGAAACAGGAGCTGTTACTTTTACAATAAAAACCATTTGTGATTATTCAGTTAAAAAAAATGGTAAGGAGGGCGTTAGTAGGCTTTACCTTGCTTGTATTGATGAGATAGGCCCATTGCCAGAAAGCGAAATTTGCTGTGTCGATTTTTTTGATAACATCCCCAACAACATAACTTATCCTGATATTCAGCCAATTCTTTTTAATGAAGTTATTAGCAAAGAATCAATTGCTTGAATCTAGGTTTAAAATGGTTACAAAAAGATATATATGGATTAATGGAAATATAATTAGTAGCGATACTCCTGTCATTTCATCAAATAATCGCTCTTTTCTGTATGGCGATGGTCTTTTTGAAACAATCCATGCATTTGGTACCCAAGGAAGAAACTTAAATCTTCACCTTTCAAGGCTAAAAAGGGGAATGGGAATTCTTAATATTGAAACTCCTATTTTCCTTGATGAATCAATGCTTTCAAAGGAAATCACCCGTCTACTCAACAAGAACAGAATATTTGGAAGCGCAAGGGTAAGGTTGACGGTTTACAGAAACGATGGAGGGAAATTTATACCATTAAATGATAGTGCGGGAATAGTAATTGAGGCAGAGCCTCTAGAACTAAAAATGTACGAATTAAATAGTAAGGGTTATACTATTGAAATATATCAGGATATTAAAAAGCCCATTAATGTTTTATCTTCAATTAAAAGTTGTAATTCTCTCTACTATATTCTTGCTGGAATTTATCAAAAAAATAACAATGTTAACGATTGCCTTCTGCTTAACGAACATGGTAGAATTGCAGAAGCAATTTCCTCGAATGTGTTTATAGTAAAGGGTGATAACATATACACACCTGCTAGTTCAGAGGGCTGCATCCCTGGCATAATGCGTGAAGTAATAATCAAGGTGACTCCAACGCTTGGGATGAAGGTTAATAATCAGGTTGCAATTCCCGTTCAGGAACTTTTTGAATGCGATGAAGTATTTTTAACCAATGCGATAACAGGAATTAGATGGGTAGTGGCTTTTCGCCAACAGCGATATTTTAATAAATTAAGTAAGTTGCTAATGGAGGCTATTAATCGATATACATTCAAGGATCAATTTGACATTGGATCTTCAGGGTAAAGCGTCCAAACTCTAAATTTATTGCCAAGTTGCTGAACAGTACTTAACCACAAATCCTCAGCACCTGATATTATTTGAATTGGATCAAGATTAGTAACAACCCAAGATCCCTCTAATATTTCGCGTTCCAACTGCTCTTTAGTCCATCCAGAATATCCTACGAAGAAAAGAATTTGGCTTGAAGCAATCTTTTTAGCAATTATTAGAGACTTGATGTATTCAAAATCACCACCCCAAAATAAATTATCGACAATATGATTTGTTCCAGGAACAATATCGCCCAAAGTATGAATAAAGTGAACAGATTTAGGGCTAACAGGACCTCCTAAAGAAATCTTTGCGTCAAAACTAGGAAAGCCAGGCATCAATTCGAACAATGTATAATTTAGCAATCTGTTTAGGACAAATCCAATTGTACCATTCTCATTATGCTCAACCAGTAGAACAACAGATCTCTTAAAATTTAAGTCAATTAGACTAGGTTCAGCAATAAGAACTCGACCCTGTGATGGGGCCAATTTATCAAAATTGATTCTGAAAAAATCAAATTTTAATTCATTTGGCATGGCAACCATGATTTCACTTCAAATAGCAAAATAACAAAAAATAAGCCAAAGATCAAGGCTTACTTTTGTATAAAACGTTATGATTCATCAAATCCTACCCAAACTTAGCTAATAGAGTTTTTGGTACTTTTTGGGATTAGCATCATTCATTATGCTATATATTCCCTCGAAAACATCCTCTGCATTAGGATTTGAAAAGTAATCTCCATCTGTTGTATAAGCGGGTCTATGCTGCTGCCCTGTAATTGTTTTAGGGGTTGAATCGAGGAAAAAGAACCCTCCCCTTTCCTCAAGTACTTTCTGCATCATATAGGCTGTTGCACCACCAGGAACATCCTCATCGAAAAAGACAACACGACTAGTTTTTTTAATAGATTGAAGAATCACATTCGGCAAATCAAATGGCAGAAGAGTTTGTACATCTACTAGTTCAACCGATATCCCAAACTCAGCCAGTTGCTCAACAGCCTCCTGAGCAATTCGAACACAACTGCCATAGGTAACGAGGGTTATATCTTTTCCTTCTTTTAAAATTTCAGGAACTCCAAGTGGAATCCTATATTCACCGAGATTGTCTGGACGTTTCTCTTTTAACCTATAACCATTCAAAGGCTCAATAACTAATGCAGGATCGTCCCCTTCAAGGAGTGTATTGTAAAAGCCAGCAGCCTGAGTCATATTACGAGGAACGCAAATATGCATTCCTCTAATTGAATTTATTACCATGCTTAGGGGTGAACCTGAGTGCCAAACGCCCTCAAGTCTATGTCCCCGAGTGCTTACAATAAGTGGTGCCATTTGACCTCCTTTGGTTCTCCATCTAACCGTTGCAAGATCATCGCTCATGGTTTGAAGGGCATATAAAAGGTAATCAAAATACTGTATTTCCGCTACAGGTCGAAATCCTCGAAGAGCAAGGCCTATGCCTTGTCCAAGAATTGTTGTTTCTCTAATTCCTGTATCAGTTATTCTATTCTCACCATACTTAGCCTGTAATCCTTCATAGGATTGATTTACACCACCTATTTTCCCTAAATCTTCACCAAAAGCAACGAGTAAGGGGTTTTTACCAAAAAGTGAATCCCAATTATCACGTAACACCTCTCGACCGTTTACTATTGGCGAATTATCCGAGAATACTGGTTTAACTTCCTTAACATTAATTGAAGCCCTGCTCGTTTCGCAGTATAGATGAGAACTATATCTTTCTAACCCATCCTCATTATTACGTTTAAGCCAAATAGATAAATCTTCTTGCAATTTATCACGCATTGTACAATCAGTACAAACATGTCGAAGTATCTTTTTAGCCGAACTCATATTATCCTTACGAATTGGATAAGCAATTTTCTTAAGATCTTCGGTAATTATTCCTACCTTATCAATATGCTCACGCTTGCAAATACAAGAACGATTATCGATTATCTTTATCAACTCATCACGCTCTTTTCTGATTGGTTCAGTAAATTTCAACCATGCTTGATTCTTAGCCTCCTTTGTTATCTTCAAAGCCTCTTGTTCAACCAAATCAAGTTCTGTAGAGGATGCAACCCCTTCATTAATTATCCATTCACGAAATCTTCTGTTGCAATCAAACTCAACCTCCCATTTTAATCGCTCTTCTGATTTATAGCGTTCATGCGATCCTGATGTGGAGTGTCCTTGAGGTTGTGTTACCTCTGTAATATGAAATAGCACTGGAACTTGTTCATTCCTACATCTATCAACACCCTCTTTAAAAACCTTTATTAGTTCCGTGTAATTCCATCCTTTTGCTCTATATATTAATATTCCAGTTTTATCCCCTTCTTTTTTTTCAAACCCACGAACTAACTCTGAAATATTATTCTTTGTAGTTTGATAGTCACGAGAAACCGAGATACCATAGCCATCATCCCATATTGAAAGAGCCATTGGAACTTGTAAAACACCTGCAGCGTTCAATGTCTCAAAAAAGTGCCCTTCGGAGGTACTAGCATCACCAATAGTCCCGAAAGCTACCTCATTACCATTCTTACTAAATTTTGTAAATCCTTTTAAGTCAGCATTATTTCTAAACAGTTTTGAAGCCAACGCTAAGCCCAATAATCGAGGCATTTGCCCTGCCGTTGGAGACATATCAGGGGAACTATTTTTCATGGAGGACAAATCTTTCCATGTTCCATCAGGTTTAAGACTTCTTGTCGAAAAATGATTGTTGAAAACTCTCCCTGCATTACCAGGATTTAGAGATATATCTGTTTGACCATAAAGTTGAGCAAAAAACTCCTCTGCACTAAATAAACCCGCGGCCATCATAAAGGTTTGATCTCTATAATATCCTGAACGCCAGTCGCCATCACGAAATGTTTTTGCCAAAGCAATTTGAGCTAACTCTTTTCCATCTCCAAAAATTCCAAATTTTGCTCTTCCTGTTAAAACCTCTTTACGACCTAATATGCTAATCTCACGACTTAGGACAGCCAATCTATAATCGTCAATTATTTCGTTTTTATTCAAATTACTAACTTGTTTTTTAGTATTTGTTGCCATTGCAGAGTTATTAAATTAAGTGTCAACCTATTTTACTTTTTCAATGATTTAAACAATAATATGACCTAAAAGTTTTAAAATGCGAACTTAAAGTCAAAACGCTCTAATTTGAATTTGTTAGATGTATTGTCTGGCATTAAAGAATCTTAAAATTAATTATCTCCTTTATCTGATTATTTTTTAATATTAAAATAACGTCAGTTTGATGCAAGGTGTCATCCTGAGCGAAGCGAAAAATATAATTACCTAAAGATTAGATACTTAACTTTATTCAGTATGACAAAACAACAATCTAACGCTATGCTTATGATCAATACGTTATGCTTACATCGAGTTAGCGTTAAAATAATCAGATTTTAGAAGGAGTTAAAATTTAAGGGAAAGGAGTTATTCTCTAAAAAGTTGGACAAGGAATTGGCTTCCATCTCCTTTTGGTACTTACTTTGAATTCATATATAAAGGAGATTTCATGAGAACCTCCTGAGTTAAATCCTAATTTAGAAACAGTGAAATCATAGCTGTACGCAAAACTCACCTGCTCGAATTTATAACCAACCATAAAAGCTATTGCATCAAATTTTTTATAGGTTTTTGAAATTGGTAAACCCCTATACCAAACCCCGAAACTAATTGGCTCACTAAACCAATACAAGCCAAGATCTAGTTGCTGAAAATCACCCTGTTTTCGATAGTAAAACGCTCCAGTAATACTTTCTTCAATTTTGCTTAAAATAAATCCTCTTATTACTCTTCTAATTCCTCCATAAACTGAAAACTTAAAAGGTAAACGTGATTGATCGTTATAAAAGGAAGTTGTTGGTTGTAACATATGATCCCAAGTTGTACCAATCCATACATTATCGGAGTAAATAAGCAATGATGATGCAACATCAATGTCATAAATAGAACGTTTGTTGGGTGGTGATATAGTCGTTGGTATACTACTATCGTCAGATGTTAGTTGATCTCCAAAAATAAGGCTTGAAAAATCAATGGAGGTTTGAACCAAATAAAAGCCTAATCCAGGTCTAAGGTGCCATTCTGGCAAGGGGGTTAAATCGTAAGAGTAAAGAATACCCCCTCTAGTATTGCCCAATTTGCCAGATCCTGCCTGATCGCGAATAATAGAAAGGCCGAGACCGCTATGAAAATTAATAAAATTATGATCCCACGATAAACTTGCTGTTTGGTATGCATCCTTAATCCCAATCCACTGGTTTCGGTAGTTTACAACTGTCCTATGACCTGCTATACCTCCAGCAAATGAAGGGCCAAGAAACAAAGGACAAGAATAAAATTGAGTGAAGTTTGGATCTTGCGGTCTCGCAGAAAGGCCAAGTAATATATATATAAAGAAAATTATAAATCTTTTCACTTCAAAATTAACGTTAAAGTATCAAACCTTTAGATAATAAAGCATCCTGGAGCTTATTATAAAAAATGTTTTATTTTAGAAATCAATTGTAATTATAAAGTATCAAATATAATTTTTTTTTTGACAACCCACGTTTTTCTTCAAAATTGACTATTTGAGTAAGGTTACATTCCCTTTTATGTCAAATGTTTTTCCATTAGTATATTTTCCAATTGCCCTCCAAATATAAACACCCTGATCGCAAATTTTTCCATTAAAGTAGCCATCCCAACCGACTTTAACGTCTTTCGATAAGAATAGTTGTTCACCCCAACGGTTGAATATCATCAACTTATACTCAACAATACCATAATGAACTGGATGGAAAACCTCATTTCTATAATCAATATCATCGTACAGACCTCCATTTGAACCATTTTTATTTGGTGTAAAAGCATTCGGAAATCTTATTTTACCATAACCTTCAACCCATACTTCCGGAAAATTGGATGTATCATCCTGACAACCTCCTAACGAGTCAGCAGCGAATGCTCTAAGTGAAACTCCAAATTGATTAATTTCAGTATAAGTATGAACAGGATCTTTTTCATTTGTAAGCGTACCATCACCTAAATCCCATTCATATCTGACAGCGTATTTTGATAGGTTGTAAACATGTACTGTAGCATCAGGTAGCATAACTTTTTTAGGAAAAACAGCAAAATCAGCTACAGGGTTCTGGAATACCCTAAATGTTTTATAGTAGTATGAATCTCCGCCATCACCTGTTACCCTTAATTTAACATTATAGTAACCAGGTTTTGTGAATATGTGAATAGGTTCATCAACAGTTGAAGTTGTACCATCGCCAAAGTCCCATAAATAATTTGCTCCATACTGAGAGGCATTAATCAAGTGAGTTTCAAGCGGTGAACATGAGTTGTAAATATCCGCAGAAAAGAACGGTATCGGTTCTGCTGGTAATAATCTTAAAATATTGGAAGTTGTATCCCAGCAATGAGAATTTTCTACACGAAGCGTCGATCTATAAATAAAATCATTTGCCTTAGGACCCCAAGTTGTATATGTATGATCACCCGCTTCTTTAAGTGATGAAGTATAACCATCGCCAAAAGTCCACGAGTAAGTCCAACTATCAGCTGCGGGTTTAGATTGATTATGGAAATTAAAAGTTGCATCTGGGAATATCTTTAACGGTGGATTAACAGAGAAATTGGCTACAGGGGTAGCGTAAACCGTCAAAGGTATTGTAATGGTATCCTCACAATCATACTCTGAAATTGATCGAAGATGAATACCAAATATTTTATCGTTCTCAGTAACATTAACAAATCTATGGTTAGGGCTCATAAGATTTGAATTAGTTCCATCTTTAAAACTCCACTGATAAAAATATGCGTTTTGTGAAATGTTATTCAAGGACACGACAAAAGGACTACATGCAGCATTTCCCGGATTAAATGAGAAATCTGCCTTAACTTCAGGATAGGCGTATACTGTTTGGGATGTGCTATTCTGACATCCAAATGCAGTCGTTGCATTCAGAGAAATTACATAGGGTTGAACATCAGAAGTGAGATTGTGATAGGTGTGAGCAATAACCTGATTTTTGTCAATAGTATTAATTAGTGTTCCATCTCCTAAATTAAAAGCAAAACTAAGATTTGTTCCACTAGAAAGATTTGTTAGACTAATTGGAAATGGCGAACAGCTCAAACTTTCATTATTCATTACATAGGAAGCAATTGGGCGAGGATGAACTGTAATTATTTTAGTAACAGAATCGGCACACTGATGAACAGATCTAGTAATTAGTTTAATATTATAAATGGTATCCTTGGTAGCTAAATTATTTTTATACAGCAAACTACTTAAGTTCTTTTGGGTTGAAAATGTTCCGTTCCCTAAGTTCCAACTATAAGAGTTTGAACTATTGTAAGAAATAGTAGTATTATTAATATCAGTTACTAAAGGGTGACAACTCGTACTATTTGTAATATTAAAGTCAGGATAAATCCTCGGATTTACAGTTATAAATCGACTTATTGTATCGAAACATAATGCATTATTCTTATAAGTAGATTTTAACTTTACTTTAAACTTATTGATAATTGGAGGATTTGATAAATTTGTAAATACACGTGAATAATCCTGTAAATTTGACTCTGACGCTCCATTAATAGTCCAATCGTAATTATAAGCAGTAGAAGGGGTTAAATTACTAAACTGCGCTGTAAATGGTTCGCAGGCCTCAATAATTGATGAACTATAGGATGCAATAATTTTTGGTGCAATTGTTACAGTTTTTCTAGAGGCTGATTTGCATCCCAGAATATTAGTTGCGGTAAGTTTAATATTTAAAATCGATTCATTTACAGTGGATGGATTATCAATATTCAGATTTGCCGGAGTAGTTGAATTAAACGATAGCCCATTGTCCAATTCCCACAAATAATTCCCTAATCCTTTAGAAATATTGGTAAACGTAATGGTAGTTGGACTACATCCACTTATAGGGTTTACATTAAAGGTTGAAATAACTCTTGGATAAACCTGAATAAACTGCGAGATTGTATCCCAACAACCAGTTCCTAAATCATCAAGTCTCAGGTTGATTTTGTATTTCTTAATCTCATCAGTTATTGTTTCATTATCAATAAGTTTGATAAATGACTCTCCCGAAATTAAGGATGTTCTCTGTTGTGGAATGCCTCCAATAGTATGACCAAAATCCCAAGCCCACTGAGTACCATTTAAAGATTCATCCTTTAGGTTTATATAAAAAGGTGTACACGCACTATCCCTTGTCATTGAAAATCTAGAATTCACTTCAGGAAATGCAAATACAGTTTGCGTGGCATTACTACTACAACCCTTAGTATTTAAAGCCGTAAGTTTAACATCAAATTGTTTTGTTGCCGCTGTCCTATTCTCGAAAAGATGAGCAATATTGTTCCTATTAGAAATTGTTTGTATATCGCCATCGTTAAAATCCCAAGTAAATGAGATATTGCCACCTGTTGATAGGTTTTTGAATGTAAAATTTGCAGGAGCACAAAGTTTATCGATAGGTATCCCCCCACCTGTTAATGGTAAGGCAATATTGACACCTGCAATTACCTGTGGATCAACAGCAAATGTTTGCGAAGTACTACTTGTACAACCAAAGGTATTATTGAGATTTAATGTAACAGTTCTGTTTACTGGATTTTCGGGATCTGGGTTTGTAAACTCAACAACAAAATCATCATCAACCACACTCTGGGGTATTCCACCGTTAAAATTCCAGTTATAGGTAGATATTGTAGGCCCAGCAAACGATGCATTAAGAATCTGAACCTGCATTGGAGTGCATTGTTTAATCACTTGTGAATTAAACGCAGCTGAAACAGCAGGGTTTACAGTAACTGGAAACGTTTTTGTGTCAACACATCCTCTAGGTGTTGTGGCAGTTAAGGAAACATTAAATGTTTTTGGAAGAGTATTATCCGAATTGGTAAAAATATGGCTAATAGTGGTTGCAATAGAACTAGTATTATCGTTAAAATCCCAAAGAATATTGCTGATTGGGGCATTTGTTCCGAATAGTGCGGATTGATTCTGGAGATTAACAGTTAAAGGGTTACATCCATTGGTAACTGGTAATGCTGTCCAGCGAGCCTCAACCTGAGGGTAAACTACTATTGATTTTGTAAGTTGATCTGAGCAAAAACCGCTACTTACTGTTAATTTAATATTTCGATTTATGTCAAGACCTGTTAAGTTTGTTGGATTTGGAAATACCTGATTTGAACCTGTATATGACGTTCCATCAAAATCCCAAGTATAATTGATAATTGCTGCAGAGGTGGTTGCCGAAACTGTCGAATTGTATGGTGGGCATCCCGCTGTCTTGTCCAAACTAAATAAAGCTTTAACACTCGGTCTAACAACGATATTTTGGGATGTTGTGGCAAGACAACCAAAACTATTATTTGTTTTAAGTGAAACCGGTACTGTAATATCAACAACACCATCATTTGTAAATGTAAAAGGGGGATTATCAATGGTTGATGCTCCATAAGAACCAAACTCCCATTGATAAGTTTCAGTGTTAGTTACAGTACTTGTAAATGATGCATTTAAAGGCGAACAGTGGTTAGGGTTTGCATTATCAATATATGTAAAACTAACAGTTGATTGAGGGTTAACCGTAATTATTTTAATGATACTATTTGTACAACCTCCTGCATTACTGGCCGTAAGTTTAATAGGAATAGTTCTAATCCCAAGGGTTGTTGATGGGTTGGCAAATATTTGCACAGGAATATTTTTTGTTGAAAAATCAATTGAACCATTATTTTCAAAGTCCCACTGGAAAAGAGTAGATCCGATTGAAGATGTATTATTAAAATTAACTGTAAGTGGAGAACAACCTGTCTCTTTATCAAATGCTGCATCCGCTTTAACATAGGGTTGTACAATTACATTAGATGTTTGGTTTGCAGAACAACCATAGGTATTTGATGCAGTAAAACTTACAACTTTAGTAACAGGTGCTGCAGTAAAATTATCAAATGAATAAGCGGCTGTGGTTTGATTATCAATAGCATTGCCATCGATCAGCCAGTGGTAAATTGTGGCGTTAGTTGTAGTTGATGTAAAATTTAAGTTCAACGGAGAACAACCCAGAGGATTTCCATTGTTATTTGTCACAAAACTAGTTGATACAGGTGGATCAATCGTTATCGTTTGTGAAGTTACATCTGAACATCCTCCTGCATTAGTTACTTTTAATCGAATGGTTACAAGTTTTGGTGTATTGGTTATTGTTGTATTCGTGTACAAAAGCGACCATCCAGTTGCAGCTGGAACTGAATATTCAAAACCGCTAGGTCCAGTGGCTATATCTCCATCTCTATCCCAAAAATAGTTATTTACTCCACCTTTGCTATCGTTCAAAACGGTTAGGTTAAATGGAGAGCAATTCTCAACCTTGTCGATCACAAAACTTGCCTGAATATAGGGTTGTACAGTAACAGAAAGAGGTGTCGTTGCATTACAGTTATTATATTTATCGGTAATAAGTAAACTTCCCACATAGGTGGTCGGTCCAATATTTAGGTTATTATACAAATGAGTAGGGCTTTTATCGTAAGATGTCCCCCCATCACCAAAATCCCATGAATACGACAAACCGTTTTCTGCGGTAGGCGGACCAATTTTACCAATAGAGGTGTTGTTGAATGTAACGTTTAGTGGATGGCAATGATTCGGATCTGGAATCGTTGTGGTGTAGCTGGCACTTATACGAGGATAAACAAGGATGCTTTTAGTCACCTGCTTAAAACATATGCTACTTGCATCTGATGCGAGCATCGTAATATTGTATCGAATTGTATCGCTTGTTAAGTTATCAAATACATGGTTGAACGTTGGTGCATTATTTAAACCTTCCCCAGGATCTGCCAGATCACCATCACTATTAAAATCCCATTCACTAAATGCAACTCCCGAAGAATTATTAATAATATTTACGGTAAGGGGAGCACAACCTGAAAAAACATCAGTTGTAAACTTTGCATCCATGTAAGGAGCAACAATCAATTCAATCTCTCCAGAATCTTTAAGGCTACAAACCCCGCTAACAACAATCTTGTACTTTAACGACTTTGTAACATTAGATGCAAGTGGGGTATCGCTAAAAGGATCATCAAGAAAATCACTGGGAGTCCAAGCATACTTTGTGCCACCGCTTGCAAAAAGTTGGGCGGATTCACCATAGCACAAAGTGTTACCCGGTCCGCCTGTTTCTAGCACAAATGATTTTGGGTCGAATTTATTAAAATCAGAAAAATAACCGTACATACAAGTTGTACCTGCATCCCCATTCACAATTCCTAGGTGAAAAATATCCTTTGTATTAGATATAAGGTGTTGTCCCATGGCTACTTGGGCGGTAGAAAAACTACCAAATCTGGCTACACGCCAAGGAGTACCAGGTACCAATACAAATGATGCTGGTGGAATTAAATCGTTTCTTACCACCCCATCAACCAAAAAACCATCCTGAGCATTATCCCGAACCATCATAGTTAGGTAAAAAGGACTTGACTTAGGTCGCGTAAAAGCAACCTTAGTACTCCCTGTACAAACATCAATAGGAGGAACAATTGCACCACCCTGTTCGCAGCCAAATCCCCCAATGTGAAAAACGTAGATTGGTTTATAAGGATCCGTAACAAGTAATCGCGAAGCTATCTTCTTATAGCTAGTAGGGTTAGGTAATAAGATTTGATACTGTTGTCCTGCATTTATTGTAGTCGCTAAAACTCCATCTACATAAATTGGTGTGGCATTTTGAGTAGCTACAACATATACATAATCCCTTAAATTCAAGAAAGTCCCCATAACAATATATTCAACACCAATAATATTAACAGGAACAATCTCATCACCCGCTACATCTCGACAACCCCCAGATGGATGTATTATTGAATCATCCTTTAAGGAAACTGCAATTGGTTTGTCGGATGTAACATGTGAACCAGCTAATCGGTTGGCTGCAACACGGCTTTTACCTTGAGGATATATTGAAAGAGTTTGTCCTTTATTAAGAACAAAAGTTTTGGGAGTATTTGCTGCAATAGTGGATCCCGCATTGCCATATCCCGCATTTTTTGTTGGAGTAACAGTCACTGTTGTTCCATTCTCAGTTGCAACAATATCAATTGCAGAATAGGTATTGTCGCTCGCAATCGGTGCCGCATAACTACCATTATCTCCATGTGTTTGAAAAGGTGTATAAAAATTTGTACCCAGAGCATTTTTACCTTTTAATGCCCAAATATCAGTATTCCAAGCATTATTTATTTCGTAATAAGCCGTAATTAAACTAGTTGAAGTAATGTGAAGTCCAAAGTTATTTATTCCTGAAGCACTAAGTGTTTTGTTTTCAAGTTTGTTTTGCTCTGCTCCCGCGGTATAAATCCAGTTATCAAGATTAACGGATCCAGTAGAGTTAGCTGCAATATTAATAACAATATCAGGAAAGGCCACTGAGTTAGCAGGCATGCTTATTGTCACTGTGGCCGGCAAATTAAATGTTGCAAAACGCAGATTTGCAGGTATTCCTCCCGGAAAGCCATGGTTGACAGTAATTTCGGGTACAACAAACCAAAAATCTGTATCCGTCTGAGCAACTACACTGCCAGAAAATAGGGAAATAAAAAAAATACTTGTAATTTTGATGAATCGACCAACTCTATCCATAGCAAAATTGTTAATATTTTTAATCTAAAATCTTGTAATGATACGTAAAATCATCAAAGATGTTCAATATAAACCAACTTATAAATATAAATCTAATTTTGACAAAAGTATTAAATTGAAGTAAAAACAATTTGGTGTCATAATACGTATCATCAATAATAATTAAGTTAACATTCTAATTATGAAAGTTACTAATAGTATATTAAGTGGTTTGTTAATCACATTTTTATGCATAACCAATTTACATGCTCAGATTTTTATATCTGAAGGTTTTGAAGGTACGAGCTCCCTTCACACACCACCGGCCAACTGGGTACCTGATTCAAATTCTGATTTTTGGTATTTTCAGAATGGTGGATATGACAGCGGCACAAGCTATCATCATCCCTCCAATGCCCATGGTGGAAGTTATAATGCAATGTTTAAAACTTTTGGAGTTGCAACATCAAAGTTGGTTTTACCTGCGGTTGATTTGCGGTTCTCGGTAAAACCGGTACTTACATTCTGGCATGCTCAAGAATTAAGAGCCAGTATAAATGATAGGCTTAAGGTATTCTACAGATTATCCCCAGTATCACCCTGGGTACAATTGGAAAGTTACGTTAATCCCACTTCAGGTTGGGTTGAACGCGAAATAATTCTTCCTGATTTAGCAAAAACTCAAACTTGTCAAATTGCGTTGGAGGGATCTTCGCAAAATGTTAGTTGGGGAGTTTGTGTTGACGATATTTTACTAGAGGAAAAGGGTAATTTACCAAGGCAAGTAGAATCACTATCCTTAATTCAGAACAATTATTTTATTCCTTCCAACTCAAACACAAATCCTCTTGGAATAATTAGTATAGATATATCTGGAAATACTGGAAACCAACCATTAAAATCCGTTTCCATTAATTACACTGGCACCGATATTAACAATCTGAATATCAATAATTCGGAACTTTTTTACACAAGGGATACAATTTTTTCAACTAAAATAAAACTTAATCCAACAATTTCAAATACAGGCAATACTATTATTTTTTCTAATATAAATTACAATCTTCAAACTGGGGAAAATTATATTTGGGTATGTATATCAGTAAAACCTACCGCAACTCATAACAATCTTGCTGATTTTAATCTTCTGCAGAATAGTATAAATATTGGAGATATACTTTTTCCTGAAGGAACAATAGCGCATAATGGCGTTTCAACAATAGAAGAATCGGTCTTTTTTGATGGATTTGAATCATCAGTTGGTTGGCAGTTTAGCCCAGGTTCATGCTGGCAAATGGGAGTTCCTACTGGAGCAGGAACATTTGACACCGATTTTTCATTTTCTGGGTTAAATGTGTTAGCGACAAATCTTTCTGGAAACTACCCAGCAGGTATAAGACCCTCTAGCCCACAGACCGCTACTTCTCCTACATTTAATGCAAAGTTCTACCAAGGTTTAAATGTGCGTTTTAAGCGTTGGTTAAATTTTGAGTATTTTGATAAAACATCTATTCAGTGTAGCGTTGATGGAGGTACAACTTGGACTAATCTATGGGAAAGCAACACTACAATACAAGAGCAGAACTGGAAGAGTTTAAGTTATAATATTAGCTCCCTAGCTACTCGTAAACAGGATGTAAAAATTCGCTTCTCTATAGATTCTACTGACTTGACAGGCCTTTACGGTGGATGGAATATTGACAACCTTGCCGTTACAGGAGATTTTATTGCTAAAGATTTAGGGGTTAGTGGAATTACATCACCTGTTACACATTGTGGAATGACCAGTGCTGAAACCGTTATAGTAAAAATTAAAAATTTTGGAGGTGCAACTCTAAGCGAGCCTTTTGATGTGGGTTTTTCACTTGACAATGGCGTAACCTATACTAAGGAAACGATAAACCAAACGATATTAAGCGAAGCTGAATATACCTATACTTTTACAGCAAAGGCAAATCTTTCGCAACTAGGTCTAAGGCAACTTAAATTCAAAACATTTCTCACTGGTGATGAAGATGCTAGCAATGATCTTTTCAGCACTACTTTATATGTGTTCCCAACTGTAAACTATTCTTACTTAAATTCATTCGAAACATCAAATGGATACTGGAATCCTTCGGGTACAAATAGCACATGGGCATGGGGTATACCTAACGCTACTAAAATCAAGACGGCATCGGATGGCACAAAGGGATGGGTTACCAATCTAAAAGGAAGTCATGCAAACTCAGAGGTTTCATATCTAGAAAGTCCTTGTTTCAATTTCACTTCATCTGAGTATCCGGTATTTTCCTTTGATTATTGGGTGGATGCCGAGAATGGTGTAGATGGATTTAGTCTTGAATACTCAATTGATGGCGGTACATCATGGAATCCTGTTCCTGAAAATTCAAACCACACTCTAAACTGGTGTACTGGATCCGTAGTTTCTGCACTTTCATCAGATGGTTGGACAGGCACTACTGCAACCAATTATATAACAGCTAAAACCTTACTTCCAACTAATATTATTGGAGTAAGTAACGTAAAATTTAGATTCAAATTTGCATCAGATAATATAAATTCCTTTGAGGGGGTTGCAATTGATAATATAAAGATATATGAACTCCCTTATAATGTTGGATTTGAAAGTTTATCTAGCCCAGTATCAGGTTGTTTGATTGGTGGAGGCATTAATCCTGTCAGTCTGGTAGCCAGTGTTAAAAACTTTGGGTATCGTCCACTTAAAGTCGGCTTAAAAGTTCCAATGGAAATCAAACTCAGAAGCGAAAATATTGTTAAAGATACTCTGGCGATTGGTTCAATTGTAAACCAAAATGGCTCTACTACTTTTACTTCAACAGGCACCTATAATATAATTACAAAAGGTTCGCATTCATTAAGATTAAACACAAACTTTGTTCAGGAATTAGATAAGTCGAACGACACCTTAAAGACAACCCTAAATGTTTTAGGAATTCCCGGTTATACTCTAGGTGCCGATGTTGCTGTTCCAAACCCATTCCCTGCCGCTATTAGCGTAGAACTTGATGCAGGTCTTAATGGCATAGTTCCATATAATAACTATTTATGGTCAACTACGGAGACAACAAGAAAAATTACAGTAACGAGCTATGGAACATATTCTGTTACTGTAACCAATGAGAATGGCTGTAACGCTTCAGATGCAATTGATGTAATTGAATCGACAAATGATATTGAAATTATTTCTGCTAATGGATTGGATAATGCATGTACCTATCCAATACCCGTAACGCCACAAATCACAATAAAGAATAACGGTCCAAGCGGTGTTGGACCAAGTTTCTCAATGAAAAATATTCCTTTATCTATTATGATTGATGGAACGGTAATAGTTTCAGAAACATTTACACCAAGCACAGATATTGCCTCTGGGAACTCATCTGTTTACACATTTACCAATAGTATAAATATATCAACTCCCAAAACATACGATATCAGAATCTACTCAAAAATCAATGAAGATTTTAACAAAAGTAACGATACCCTAAAACTTTCCACTCAGGTTTGGGGTACACCAAAAATAAATTTCCCTCAAGATACAATTGTTAGTCTAAATGCAACTTCTATTGTACTTGATGCTGGTGCTGGATTTCAGTCCTATGCATGGAAAAACAGTTCTGTAACAACACAAACATTCAATGTTCCCAGTTTGAATTCGGCATGGTATGTTGCTACCGTAACAGCCTTTAACTCATGTGGTACTAATAAGGATAGTGTTTTCATAAATGCTAAAGATTTAAGCGTTTTGGATATTGAAAGTCCTTTCAATGCTTTTTGCGGAAATCCTGTTCCAAAGGTTGCTGTAAGAATCAAAAATTCAGGTAAAGATGATTTTGCTTCTGGTAGCATCATTCAACTTTGTTATATTACTCCAAGCGAGAGCATTTCTCAAAACTTCACTCTTGATGCAATCCTTGAATCCAATAGCAATAAATTACTAACATTTGACAATTACGTTAAATTACCACTCGGAGAGGGTTTTGTTCGTGTTACTGCTGATATTGTTGATGATCCAAATCCCGCTAATGATGTATTCGAAAAATCGGTTGTGAAACTTACAAACCCAACAGTATCCTTTAATCCTTCTCCCTTATATAAGGTATTTGGAGCCTCCGAACCATACGTTTTTTCACCAGTTTATAGCAGTGATGTAGAATCATACTTATGGGATAATTTTAGTACCGATTCACTATTTGTAATAACCGGCCCTCCTTTAAACAAATCACTTCAGGTTGTGGCTTTTGATGGACTTAATCAAATTGGTTGTTCGGATACTGCTTCGCTGACAATAATTGCCGAAGACATGGTTGTTGATGCTATTAAATCGCCGACTAATCAATGCCTACTCGGTAGCGGAATTCCAATTGTTATTACAATCGCAAATAAAGGTAATTTCGCTTACCCCGCAGGTACATCCTATACAATAGGTATTAATGTTGATGGAGTTAATTACACTAGTGAAACTAAAACACTAGCAACAAATCTTGAACCTGACGAACAGTTCGATTTAACCCTTGCTCCTGTTTTAGACTTAACAGGAAAATCAACCTCAAACACTCAAATATCAGTTTCAACAAGTATTGATGCAAATACCAACAACAATTCACTTAGTAAAAGAGTATATGCCACAGGATTTCCAATAATTAATCTTGGCTCGGATAGAGCAGTTCATGCTTGGAGCGATACCCTCAGAACTGGTAGAAATTTCAACATATATGATTGGAAACTAAATACCACTTCAGTAGGTAGCGATTCAATTTATGTTGCAAGCCAAACAGGAACTTATTCAGTTACTGTTACTGATTTTTATGGTTGTTCTTCAACAGATGATGTTGTACTTACTTTTGTTGTAGACGATATTGCACTTGAAACAGTAAATAAGCCGATAACTGGTTGTAGTATTGGTGAAATTGAGACTGTTAAAGCCACAGTTAAAAATACTGGAACTGAAATTATTCCAAACGGGAAACAACTTGAAATTGGATTTGCACATGAAGGTGTTATCAAAAAGGAAAATTTTACGCTCACAAGTAATCTAAATGCAGGACAATCTCGTTCCTTTGATTTAACCAATACAATGGCATTTCCTGACTATAAATCTTATATTGATTCTGTTTGGGTAAAAATGGCTGGTGACATGAATTCGACAAACGATACACTTAGAACAATTGTTGAGAAAAAGCCCCCTGTAAGTTTTAATTTTGGCATTGATACTATTAGAGTTACAGGTTCTGATACCACAATTATTGCATTGGCTGGATTCACATCATACCTATGGAATACTGGTGCAATAACACAATCGATTCCTGTAACAACGGCTGGCAATTATTGGGTTGAACTAACTAATAGTTACGGTTGTACTGGGCGTGATACTGTTTATGTTAAATTCAAACATGATCTTAAAGTAAATTCAATTATTGCGCCTCAAAATGCTTGCGCACTTTCTGCAACAGAAACCATTACCATTAAACTTGAGAACACGGGAATGAATGAAATTCCAAATGGTACAGTAATTCAACTCATTTTAAAAATAAATTCGGTCACGGCTGCAACTGAAAACTATACTCTCACAAGCAATTTAGCCATTGGAGGAACTAAAGATTACTCTTTTACCTACAAGCCTAATCTTTCCACAGTGGGCAACTATTTAATTGAAATCTCTGCACAAATGGCAAGTGATGTGGTATCAACCAATAATTCCGTCTCTAATAATATCGCCGTGTATGGAAATCCTGCTCCAAATCTAGGGATAGATAGAACAATTTCAACCCCAACAATTCTTGATGCGGGCTCTGGATATACTTTATACACATGGCAAGACGGTTCACACAACCAAACTTTTACAGCAAACGCCACAAATAAATACACTGTAACTGTTATTGATGCTAATGGTTGTCAAGGGTACGATGAAGTAGATATTATTTGGCAAGAAGTAGCTGATGTTAGAATCTCGCAACTAATAGCACCAACTACAAGTTGCTTTAATGCCTTGGGTCAAACAGTTATAGCAAGACTCACCAATATGGGATCAAAAACATTCAACAGTGGGGATAATATTAATGTCAGTTATCAGGTTGGTACTGAAACACCCGTTGTTGAAACAATGAATTTCACTTCGAGTTTTGCTAATAACCAGAGTATCAACTATACTTTTAACCAGAAAGCTTTAATTAACCAAGGTGCAGTAACAATGTATCTTAAAACAATTGTTTCTGGAAATAGTGGACAAACTGCCAGTTTTCCTGTTACCATAAATTCAAAGCCTAATCTTAACCTTGGAAGTGATACTATTAGAACTCTATTACCTTACGTCCTAACATCAGGGATAAGCGGGGTTACATATCTATGGAGCACTGGAAGTACAAACCCATCGATATCAGTATCAACTTATGGGAAATACAAATTAACAGTTACTGGCATTACAACAAGCTGTACTGCTAAAGACTCAGTGGTAATTCACTGGCCTGTTGGAGTTGAAACAATCCCTGGAACAAATGCTAAAATCACATTATTTCCAAATCCAGTAAACGATGAATTAAATATCACAATTGAAACCGACAAAACGGAAACATTTTCTATTGATTTTATTAATCCCCAAGGTCAAATCGTTAAAAATTTAAAAACAGATAATACATCATATTTCAAAGAAAAAATTAACATTAATAATTACTCCCCTGGCATCTATTTCATAAAAGTAAGTAACAGTAAGGGCTTTGCCGTCTTTAAGGTTGTTGTTGAAAAATGATGCATTTAAAACTTATTCAATAAAAAGGAGAGAGGTTACTTTATTCAGAGTAACCTCTCTCTTTTTTATTGAAGCCTAAGTTTTTTTAATCATCAAAAATGATGATTTCAAACACCAATTTGTCATACAAATAACTGACAATAATCATTGGCTTAAAGCCATTACAGTAATACTTTTGAAAGCCAATTTTTGTTTAATCAAGATATTATAAATACTTATAAAAATGCATAAAATTGAGATTCATCCGATTCTCGATGTACCTAAAAGAGATACAATTTCTTTCAAATTCGAGGGGAAAGAAATTAAAGGAGAAAAAGGATTTACTATCGCAGCAGCTTTGCACCAAGCAGGGTTTCCAGTTCACAGTCATAGTATCGAAAATCGTGAACGAAGCCTTGAATGCGGTATAGGTAAATGCGGTGCCTGCGAAATGTTAGTTGATGGTCAAATTAAGCGTATTTGCATAACCACAGTTGATGGGGTTAAAGAGGTTAGAGAAATCCCAAAGGAATACACACCAAGTGTAAAGGCTCCTGACAAAAAGCATTCAACCAAAATCTATAAAACATCTGTAGCAATTATCGGTGCTGGTCCTGCTGGCCTAGCTGCCCGCGAGATTTTGCTTCAACATGGCATAGAGAATATTGTAGTTGACAACAATTCAACTATAGGTGGACAATTCAATATGCAAACACACCAATTCTTCTTTTTCGAAAAGGAGAAAAAATTTGGTGGTATGCGTGGATTTGATATCGCAAAAACCTTAGCTGGCGATAATCACGAAGGAATTTTCCTTGATAGTACCGTTTGGGATATTCTCGAAGGAAAGCGTATTGCAATTAAGAATATTAAGACTGATGAAATATATTTTATTGAAGCAGATCATCTTGTAATTGCCACAGGTGCAGTTCCTTTCATGCCAACATTCGAAAACGATGATTTACCTGGTGTTTACACCGCTGCTGTTGTTCAAAAAATGATGAATCAAGAATTCACACTTCTTGGTAAAAATGTATTAACAGTTGGAGCAGGAAATATAGGTTATCTAACCAGCTACCAGCTAATGCAAGCTGGTGCTAATGTAAAAGCTATTATTGAGGCAATGCCTAACGAGGGAGGTTTTCCTGTTCAAGCCAATAGAGTTCGTCGTTTGGGAATTCCTGTTATGCTTAGCAAAATACTAGTAAAAGCACTTCCAAACGAAACCCACACGGGAGTTGTTGGTGCTATAATTGCAGATTGCAAAGATTTTAAAGCAATCCCTGGTACTGAGCAAATAGTTGAGGATATCGATGCAATTAATATCTGTACAGGTTTAGTTCCCGATGATCAACTATTAATTAAGGGTAACGAGATATTTGGACGTAACTGTTACGGAGCTGGCGATGCAATTCGTATCGGAGAAGGAACAAGTGCTGTAGTGCGTGGCAAGCAAGTTGCCTACGAAATCCTTCATGAAATGGGCGCACGCTACAATTACGACACATATTTATCCATAAGCAAGGAGTATATTGATAGCCAACAACATCCAACTAGAGTAATTGAGCAACCATATAAACCTACTGACGAACGTAAAACAAAAAAACCATTCGTTCAGATTGATTGTCTTTTTGGTTTCGCATGTAACCCTTGTGAATTTGCATGTCCACATGGTGCAATCACAAAAACATCTACAAGTACTGTTCCTCAGATCGATTTTGAGAAATGTATTGGCTGTATGGATTGCGTTTACCAATGCCCAGGACTTGCAATCTTTGGATATCACTATGCTAAGGACTGGTTGTTCTTACCAATAGAGTACGCTGCAACTGAAGGATCTGATGTATTCCTTGTTGATAATAATGGTAAAAAAATTGGTGAAGGCGTAATTGAAAAAATCCTTCGCAAACCCAATAAAACCAATATTGCACGTGTCAAATCACTGACCATTCATGGTGATGAACTGATTAACGTTCGTGGTTTCGTTGTTAAAACAAACTATCCAGGTCCAGTTAGGTTAACTAAAACAACCTACAAACCTGTAGAGAAAACCTACGTTTGCCATTGTGATGACGTAAGTATGGATGAAATTCTTGAAACCATTGGTAATCGCAAGTTTATTTCAGCTGATGAAATTAAGCACACAACCCGTCTTGGAATGGGCGCATGCCGTGGAAAACGCTGTATAAAGCGTCTGAAAACAGCGTTAATCCCTAAAGGAATTCAGATTGTTGGTGATGCTACTCCTCGTGGACCATTGAGTAATCAAGTGAATATGGGAGAACTCTACCCAAAAGATGTACATCCCACCTATATCACTGGAATTAATGGCAAAAAGGCAGAAGTAATCAAGGTAAAAAGTCTAATCGCTGGCGGAGGTATTGGAGGTAGTGCCCTCTTCAAATATATGGCAGAAGCAGGAATGGCTCCTGTTCTTTTAAACTACGGTCGTGGAGCATCGTGGCGTAATATTGCCGGAGGACGAACAGCATTCTCGTTACCCGAGATAGCAGAGATTGCCTCCAAAAGTCATGAAATTTTTAAAGAGATTCACAAGTTAAGTTCAATAGATTATCGGCCAATTAATTATGTCAGTTTTGCACATGACGATGCAACCTATAAAGCCTTGGAAGCATCAATGGCATGGAGTAATGCTCGTATGATTAATCCTAAAGAATACCAAAAAGAGATCTCCCCGTACTTTAATTCTAATCTTAAAACCTATCAAGCAGCACTCATCACCAAGGATTGCTGGCAAGCAACTCCAGGTAAAACTGTTGATTTACTTCGCAATATTGGAATAAGTAAAGGCGGTGTTGTTAAGGAAGATTGTGAGTTAATCAGCGTTCATAAGGATGGTAACAAATACATAGTATTGGTTCGTGATCATGACAAGAAATATATCGAGTATCATGCCGATGAGTTTGTAAATGCACTTGGCCCAACAGGAGGTAATGTTGCTCGTATGCTTGGCCATGAATTAGGAATATACCCTGTTAAACATCAGGCATTTATTACTCGCAGACTACCATGGATGGGTGTTAACGGTGATCCACTAGGAATGCTTATTGACAGGAGAAGGTACAAGGGATTTGTTGCAGTTTACGGACAACAACTTGCTGAAACGGGTCAGATTATTGGATGTGCTTCACCTGGAACAGATCCTCAAGAGTCTGATAAAAATCTTAAATTTAACTCTGAAGAATTTCTAGAGATTGCTTCCGAAGTTTTTGCTAATTGGATCCCAGAATTAAGTTCTGTTGGATTCCAAGCAGTTTGGGCTGGTTACTACGTTGAACCTAGAATGTATATTGATCCAAAGCACGGATTATTTCTTGGATTACGTGGTCAAGGATTCATGCTCGGCATGGAATTAGCTAAAATGTATGTTGATGCTTTAACTGGCAAACCAGTTCCTGAATACTTCAAACGTCTAAATATCGAGGGCGACGGATTACCTGAAAAAGCCTTTAAGTAGACTTTTATAAAATATTTTACAAAATCCTGAAAATTAGTTTTTTCAGGATTTTATTTTTATAATTGTTTTAATAACTAAACCTAAAATTAAATGCAATATGAAAAACAAAAACTAAATTGGAGTTATTATTTTACCTACTAATAATCACTCTAAGTATTTTGGTTGTTTTTTCTTCTAGAATTGCAATTAATCCATCTGATGCTGGATTCTGGATGATTCTAGCTTTTGGGATGTCATTAGGTGTTGCTTTGACAAGAACAATTCTTTGGTATAAAGAAAGAACTAAGTAATAGTTCTATTTAAAGAACTCAAACATAGAAATGTACTAAGGAGTTATCTTAATCAAAAAAACATTTGACTTTTTGATTTAAAAAGGCTTTGCTTTAAATAACGTAAAACTTTGTTATACAAAAAGAGTTATTTCCTTTTGGTTTTAACTTTATTACTTATTGGCTGATTGATTAAACTTTTGATTATTTTTACTGTTAGATAAAAAAACTACTATGGAAAAAGTTACAATACATGCCGATTGGCAAAACGGAATGATGTTTGAGACTGAATTAAATGGTCATAAACTAATAATGGATGCAGCCGAAAATGTAGGTGGAACCAACCAAGGCCCACGTCCAAAACCACTGATGCTTGCAGCACTTGCAGGTTGCACTGGAATGGATGTTGTATCAATCCTAAATAAGATGAGGGTGGAAGTTACAAAGTTTAGGGTCTGGGTGGAAGCACAACAAACTGAAGAGCACCCCAAACATTATGCTGAAATAAAGCTAATCTATGAGTTTACGGGTAAAGATTTACCATTGGATAAATTAGAGAAGGCCGTTAGCCTTTCAGAAGAGCATTACTGCGGAGTAAACGCAGTTTATAAAAAAGCTATGAAGGTTACCTATGAAATAAGAGTGAATAAAGACTAAGTAGATATTGAGAAGGCATATTAAATAAGAACACCCTCAGAAAATTCCTTGAGGGTATTTTTATTTTTCTATATTATCTAAATAATTTACTTTATAATAACAATTGAATATAAAATATTAGAATAAAATAACATATTAACCTGCCTTTTAAAGAAAAATATTCACACAAAATAAGATGCAACTATTAGTTATTATATTGACGCACTTTATTTAAATAACCAAAGTTATGATAAAAAAATATTTATCGATCTTTCTGTTGATTTTTGGTGCCATCCAATCAATAATTTCAAGTCCTGCTTACCCAAAAGCAATTAAATTTACTCAACCTGATGGAACAACAATTACCATCATGTTAAAGGGTGATGAGCGTACAAAGTGGGCAGTTACTTCCGATGGGTATACGCTTCTATCAAACTCAACTGGTTATTTTGAATATGCTACTAACAATAGACAAGGTGATTTAGTCCCATCTGGAGTTGTGGCTAAAAACATTGAAAACAGGACAGCTGTGGACAAATTGTTTTTATCTAAAATAACAAAAGGAATTTCCTATTCAAAAGAACAACTTCGAATGCTTCGAAGTATTAGTAATATAAAGAGAAGCGAGGCAAGAAAAGCATTTCCAACAACAGGAAATCGTAAACTCATTTGCATACTAATGGGGTTTAAGGACAAGCCATTCTCTAAAACGCAAGCTGATTTTGACAATCTATTTAACCAAGTAAATTATACGGTCAATGGTGCAACTGGTAGTGTTAAGGATTACTATCTAGAAAACTCATATAACAAGTTTAACCTAACCGTTACAGTTGCGGGATCTTATACAGCCAGTCAAAACATGTCTTACTATGGTGCTAACGATGCAAATGGTTATGACGTTAAACCAGACGTATTGGTAACAGAAGCAGTTACTCTAGCTGACCCCGATGTAAATTTTGCCGATTTTGACAACGACAACGATGGTAATGTTGATGGGGTTTATGTTATATATGCTGGTTACGGCGAGGAAGCAGGTGCTCCAGCAAATACAATTTGGGCTCACGCTTGGGAAATACCAGCAACAACACTTGACGGTAAAGTAATCACCAGCTATTCGTGCTCTGCTGAACTAGAAGGAACATCCGGTTCCACAATGACCGCCATTGGTGTAATTTGTCATGAATTTGGACATGTGCTTGGTTCGCCTGATTACTACGATACAGATTACGATACAGGGGGACAGTACGAAGGTACTGGCTATTGGGATCTAATGGCTGCTGGTTCATGGAATAACAATGGCGTAACCCCCGCTCACCATAATGCTTATACAAAAGTAATGGTTTATGGATGGGGAACAGCAACAACACTAATAAATGGAACAACAATTACAATACCATCGTCTAAAACAGATGAAAATGCTTTCTACCGTATAAATACGGCAACTGCAAATGAGTATTATCTGATAGAAAACCGTCAACAAACAGCCTTTGATACCTCAACCCCTGGGCATGGTCTATTAATTTTCCATATAAATAAGGATATTGATGCTCACTATAGCAATAACGATATCAATGCAAAAACACCTCAATTGATGTATCCAGTTTGCGCATCGGCAACCACAAACCCAGGTTCGACTGCAACTTCTTACGGAAGCATCAATACCGGAGGATGTCCTTTTCCTGGAACAACTAGCAAGAACTCATTTACCGATGCAACCACTCCTTCCATGAAATCATGGTTGGGCGAAGCAACAAACAAGCCTATTACAAATATCACAGAAAACACAGGTACAGGAGTAATAACCTTTGATTTTGATGGTGGAAATACTGGAAATCCAACAGGGTTTACTGCAACTCCTATAAGTAGTTCACAAATTGATCTCACTTGGTCCAAATCAGAAAATAGAGATGTTGTTATTGCTTACTCCTCAACATCGACCTTTGGTTCTCTCATTGATGGAACAGAATATACAGCAGGACAATCCATTACCGGTGGTGGCACCGTTCTTTTTTCTGGAGACGCTTCTGTTTTTTCTCATACTGGATTGAATAGTAATACAACTTACTTCTACAAGGCTTGGACTAAACTAACCTCTTCAACATACTCATTAGGAACAATTACTCAAGAAAAAACGGCATGTACAGGAATTGTCTCTCTCCCTCTTTTTGAGGATTTCAATACAGGAACATTATCTGGATGTTGGTCAATTACTGATAATCAAGGAAATGGACAGATATGGCAGGTTGGTAACATTACCAATGGGTTAGCTGGTACTTATATCTATTTAAACTCCGATGGATTTGGTTCAGGCAATACTCAAAATGCTGATTTGGTAAGCCCTGCCATAGATATGACAAGCATAAGTTCAGCAACCATAACATTTAAACATTACTTTAAAGTTGAAGCAGGCGAAACTGCAACTTTTTCTTATAGCATTGATAATGGTGCAAATTGGACCCAAATTGACCAGTGGACAACCACAATTTCAAATCCATCCAACTATAAAAAAATATTAACTAGTATTGCCAACCAATCATCGGTTAAGTTTAAGTGGAATTATACAGGAACTTATGGCTGGTACTGGTGTTTAGATGATATAAGTATTGCTGAAACAACTGCTGCTGATACTATCGCTGATTTCAAAGCGGAACCAACAACTGTTATTATTGATGCCACAACAACATTTACTGACTTATCGAGTGGTATAGTAACTTCTTGGGCTTGGGATTTTGGTAGCGGAGCAACACCTGCAACGGCAACAACAGCGGGTCCCCATACAGTTTCCTATTCAACAGCAGGAAAGAAAACTGTAACGTTAACCATTAATGGAAGCGTAATCGAAACAAAAACAGATTATATAACCGTTGTAGATCCAAATGCTCCAGTTGTTATAGTTGGTTGGAACTTTGAGGACAGTGATGATACAGCAGATGATGGAATTTCTGCCAACTCTTCAAAAACAATTACAACAAACTCCACAGGAACAATTTCATACACCACTGGAAGTGGTGGTACTGGCACTTATACAATAACTAATTCTGGCTGGGACAATGGAAACGCTTCTAAGGCATGGCAAACAGAATTTAGTACAATGGGCTTTAATAACATTACATTATCATCGAAACAAAAAAGTTCAAATACTGGCCCTAAAGAGTTTAAAATTCAGTACAAAACATCAGGAGCAACTTGGATTGATGTTCCTTCAAGCAACATTACACTTGCTAATGATGCTTTTGTTTCTGGTGTTTTAACAAATCTTGCTTTACCTACTGATGCTGCAAACCAACCATCAGTTTCATTACGCTGGGTTATGAGAAGCAATCTTCAGGTAGGTTCAGGTAGCGTTGCATCTGGCGGAACTAGCCGAATTGACGATATTGTTGTTAATGGTAAAATAATCGTACCCCCAGTACAGTATACACTTACAGTTGCAAAAATAGGGAATGGAACTGTTACCCCCACCGTTGGTGATCATAGCTACGATACTGGCACTTCAGTTACCCTTACTGCTACTCCTGACCAAGGTTGGCAATTCGATAAGTGGGAGATTAATGGAAATACGGTAAACTTGGCTTCTACTCAAATTACCATTAATGCTAATACTACGGCAACCGCAACATTCTCGGCAATTCCAACCTATAAACTTACCGTTTCGCACGTTGGGAATGGTACTGTTTCTCCTGTTGATGGAGAATCGACCCACAATGCGGGTGAATCAGTTACCCTTACTGCTACCCCTGACCAAGGTTGGCAATTTGATAAGTGGGAGATTAATGGAAATACTGTAAACTCGGCTTCTACTCAAATTACCATTAATGCCAATACTACCGCAACAGCAACATTCTCGGCAATTCCAACCTACAAACTCACCGTTTCTCATGTTGGGAATGGAACTGTTTCTCCAGTTGATGGTGAATCAACCCACAATGCTGGTGAATCAGTTACCCTTACCGCTACACCTGACCAAGGTTGGCAGTTCGATAAGTGGGAGATTAACGGAAATATAATAAACACGGCATCTACACAAATCACCATTAATGCCATAACTACAGCAACGGCAACATTCTCATTAATTCCAGTAATAACCTACAAACTCACAGTTTCTCATGTTGGGAATGGCACTGTTTCTCCAGTTGATGGTGAATCAACCCACAATGCGGGTGAATCAGTTACCCTTACCGCTACACCAGACCAAGGTTGGCAATTCGATAAGTGGGAAATTAACGGAAATACGGTGAACTCGGCCTCTACACAAATTACCATTAATGCTAATACCACGGCAACGGCAACATTCTCATTAATTCCAGCAACAACCTATAAACTTACGGTTTCTCACATTGGGAATGGTACTGTTTCTCCTGTAGATGGTGAATCAACCCACAATGCAGGTGAATCAGTTACCCTTACAGCAACTCCCGATAACGGTTGGCAGTTCGATAAGTGGGAGATTAATGGGAATACAGTAAACTCTGCGTCTACTCAAATTACCATCAATGCTAATACCACTGCAACGGCAACATTCTCATTAATTCCAGCAACAACCTATAAACTTACGGTTTCTCACATTGGGAATGGAACTATTTCTCCTGTTGATGGTGAGTCAACTCATAATGAGGGCGAATCGGTTACCCTTACAGCAACTCCTGACCAAGGTTGGCAGTTCGATAAGTGGGAGATCAATGGAAATACGGTAAACTCTGCGTCAACTCAAATTACCATTAACGCAAATACAACTGCGGCAGCAACGTTCTCATTAATTCCAGTAACAACTTACAAACTCACTGTTTCGCACGTTGGGAATGGCACTGTTTCCCCTGTTGATGGTGAATCGACATATAATGCAGGCGAATCGGTTACTCTTACGGCAACTCCTGACCAAGGTTGGAAATTTGATAAATGGGAGATTAACGGCATTATGATAAGTAATGCTTCTACTCAAATAACTATGAACACCAATATTACGGCAACGGCAACGTTCACAATTATTAGCAGTGTTGATATTGTTGATAATAGCGTAAAAACTTATCCAAACCCAACTAACTCTTTAATTAATGTTGAAAGCAGAAATATTATAAAAAACATCCAAGTATTAGATCTAACAGGTAAAATTCTATTTACCTCAGATTTAATATTAAAAACAACAACAATTGATTTATCGAATTTACCTATTGGTATCTATTTAATAAGAGCTGTTATTTCAGATAATACAATTAAGGTGATTAAAGTATCAAAACGATAAACTTAAATCAAGTTAGAGAAAGATGCCTGAGGTTCAGGCATCCTTTTTTAAACCAAACGCTATAAGAGTTTATTAAAAAAGGTTTCACCTTAAACCCGAATCAATATCTTAACTTTTTTTGTTTTTTAATAACCATTAACTACATTGCACCACAATTGAAGCAGAAATGATGTACCAAACCAACAATAATCTTTCTAATAATAATACTACCAATAATAATTGGAAGTACTGGGAAGGTATTGTTTGATAGGTAAAACCATAAAACTCAAATAAAACCTTCCCAAAACTGGGGAGGTTTTTTGTTTTATACCATATTTAATAATGAGCCAAAACTCGAATAATAATAACAATAACCGTCCACCACCCATCGGGAATGGTTTGTAAACTCTTTTACCCAACCCTTCCCGATTTTCGCGAAGGGTTTTTTTATATAATACTAACTAAATTATCTTTTAAAAATGGAAATTACAGAAATGACGTACAAAAGCAAGTTGAGTCAGCGTCAAACGGAGAAAGCCATTGAACTAATCAAGGATTTTTTCTCAAAAAACCTTTCAGCATCCTTACGACTAAGAAGGGTTACAGCACCAGTTATAGTTCAAGCAGGACTTGGCATTAACGATGATTTAAATGGGATTGAAAAACCAGTTTCGTTCTCAGCAAAATCATTGAATGGACAACAGATCGAAATTGTTCAATCACTCGCAAAATGGAAACGGCTAACCCTTCATACTCTTAATATTGAGGAAGGAACTGGCATCTATACCGATATGAATGCTCTTCGTCCCGATGAAATAACCGATGCAACTCACTCAATCTATGTTGATCAATGGGATTGGGAGAAGCGATTACTGCCAGAACAACGTAATCCGGAGTTTCTAAGGGATACCGTTAGGAAAATATATCAGGAAATAAGAAAAACAGAATATATGATCTCAGAAGAGTTTTATGGAATTGATTCTATTCTACCCGAAAATATAATGTTTTTCCACTCAGAGGATTTAACTTTACTCTACCCTACACTTACTACAAAGCAAAGAGAAAAAGAAATTTGCAAAAAATATGGTGCTGTATTTATTGAAGGTATTGGATACCCTTTGGTTGATGGAAAACCTCATGATGGTCGGGCTCCTGATTATGATGATTGGTCAACTCTAAGAGAAGATGGTAAAAGAGGATTAAACGGTGATATTATGGTTTGGAACCCTGTTCTTCAAGATGCTTATGAACTATCATCGATGGGAATTAGGGTTAACTCCAGTGCAATGATTACACAACTTGAGATGCTAGATTGTAGCCAAAGAAAAGATTTATGGTTCCATCAACAGTTAATTAAAGGAGTATTTCCCGATAGTATAGGAGGAGGAATAGGTCAATCAAGACTATGTATGCTATTGCTTAGGAAGGCTCATATTGGAGAAGTTCAAACTTCTGTATGGTCAAAAGATACAATTGATGAATGCACTTCAAAAGGAATAACCCTTTTTTAAAAAATCCAGGTAAAACCTCTCAATGAGTAATTGAGAGGTCTTACTCCTTTTTAATAAACTTTAGACTAACACGCTTCTTTGAGTCCGTTGGTATTATTGATACTATGTAGATTCCATCCTCTATTCCAGATAAATCTAATTGGTAAGAACTTTTATCAATTGGTAACTCACTCAATTTGAGCTTTTTTATATTCCTACCGATTACATCAGAAAGTAAAATATCCCCATTCAACTCAGTTGATATTTTTATAAAATTTGAGGCTGGATTTGGATAGATTAAAAAACCTTGCGATAATGGAATTTCATTAATACCTGTTGATCCATTTACCGCAGTAAAACTACCCACCATTCCCATCGATTCATGGATAGTACAAGCATATGAGTAGCTACCTGCAACTGTAACAGTATAATCAAACGAAGTATGTGTAGAATTTAGCGGTGAGTCCCATGCCGTTGCACCTACAGGTATAGTTCTAGATGAGGTTGTATGAGAACCATCAGTCCATACCCAATGGATAACATCACCTACATTGACTGTTGGATTGGCTGGTGTGAATTCCATCCCAGATTGGTTAATCACATGAATTGCTGAAAAGGAGTTTAAACTAATCAATATTAGACATGTGATGCTGAAATTCGTAATTGTCTTCATATTGCTATTTTTATTGATTCTAAATAGAAACAATTCCAATTCAATTATGTTCGTTTAAAAAAATACTAATTAATTGTTTTCTAATAACAAGTGAAAAATAACCTCGCTTTCTTTTTACCTTTTGTAATACCATTATTTGGGATTTTGTTTCTACCTTTTATCCCCCTATATCAGCTATCTTTACAAAAAAAAGTATGTCCAGGTTTAAGTTGACACTCGAATACGATGGCTCCAAGTTCAAAGGATGGCAATTCCAAAAGGACTTGCCTACCGTTATGGGCAAAATAATGGATGCCTGCAAGGATGTTTTTAGTGCCAATGACTTCGAATTGTATGGATCTGGACGCACAGACACTGGTGTTCATGCTTTATTTCAGGTTGCTCACCTTGATATTAAAACGGTGATGCCTCCGCATATCATTAAAATTAAACTTAACGACGCACTACCTGCAGCTATCAATATTTTGCATGTTGAAAAAACCAGTCCAAATTTTCATGCCCGTCACGATGCCGTTGCCCGAAGTTATGTATACCATATATCTACACGTAGAACCGCATTCGGAAAGGATTTTGTGTGGTGGATTAAAGATAAACTTGACGTTAAAGCAATGGCAGATGTCACACCCCTTTTCATTGGAATGAAAGATTTTAAATCGTTTGGGGTAAAAGACAAGGAGGGTGAATCAACAATGGTGGATTTAACTTCCATAAGAATTTTTGAAATAGACGATGCAATCCTAATCCATATAGTTGGATCTCACTTCCTTTGGCGAATGGTTCGGCGGATTGTTGGAGTTATCGTAGAAGTTGGACGTGGTAGAATGACTGGTGAAGATATTCAATCGTTCTTTCGGGGGAAATCCGAAATCCCAGCACAGTTTACAGCTCCACCATCAGGCTTATACCTTGAAAGAGTTTACTATAAGGGCGATCCCATTTCGGACGAACCAAAATGGTTGGTGAATGTTCAATGAGATTATTATTGGTTTTAACAAAAAATCTATGAATTCAATTCATCGTTAATTAAATATTCACACAATGGCATACGACGAAAAATTAGCAAACCGAGTTCGTGAACAACTAGTTAATCTTCAAAATATTGAAGAGAAAGAGATGATGGGTGGTTTAGTATTTATGTATAACGATAAAATGTGTGTAGGCATTGTCAAAGACGAATTAATGTGCCGTATTGACCCTGATTTGCACGAAACAGCCGTTGAGAAATTAGGTTGCCGAACCATGGATTTTACCAAAAGGCCAATGAAGGGTTATGTGCTGATTGATGATGTTGGAATGAGAACCCCAAAAGATTTAGATTACTGGATAAACCTTGCTCTTGACTTCAATAAAAAAGCCAAATCTTCAAAGAAAAAGAAACAATAAACTGTTACAGATACTATTCAATCTCAATTCCATTTGCATTAACAAGGATGTAACTATTCAGCACAAAAACCACGGAGACATAGAGAACATAGAGAAACACAGAGATGATTATTCAAAAAAATATATTGGTTTTGCATGCCATTAAACAATTTGCCAAGTTGTTTCAAGGCTATTTTTCTGTGACAGGTGAAACAACAATTGAAAGAAAACTCTGTGATCTGAGTGTCTCCGTGGTGAAAAGTTACACAAGGACGATTAATCAACACTCCGAATTGATAAAGCAAAAAAGTGAATCCTTAAGATTTTACATTTAGATGAAAGAAGAGGAATCAATCAGAATAAACAAATACTTAACCGAGGTTGGATACTGCTCGCGCAGGGCTGCTGATATACTTATAAGCGAAGGTCGGGTTACCATAAACGGAGTTATACCCGAAATGGGTACTAAAATCACCACAGATGACGAAATTAGAGTTGATGGTGATTTAATCTCAAAACCCAAATCAAAAACCATTTATATTGCATTTAACAAACCTGTTGGAATAGTTTGTACTACTGATACCAAAGCCGAAAAAAACAATATTATTGATTTCATCAACTACCCAAAGCGTATTTTCCCAATAGGTCGCTTAGATAAGTTTAGTGAAGGCCTAATTTTCCTAACAAGCAATGGCGACATAGTTAATAAAATTTTACGTGCCAGGAACAATCACGAAAAGGAGTACCTAGTAACAGTAAACAAACCTATAACTTCCGTTTTTATTCAAAAAATGAGTAAAGGCGTACCTATTTTAGATACAATAACACGAAAGTGCCATGTAGAACAAACGGGTAAGTGTGAATTTAAAATCATACTAACACAGGGACTGAACAGGCAAATTCGTAGAATGTGCGAATACTTAAACTATGATGTTGTAAAGTTGAAGCGTATAAGAATTATGAATATTAAGCTTGATGTACCAGTTGGCAAATGGAGATACTTAACCGATAATGAGCTAAAAGAAATCAACCGATTGGTTTCATCATCATCAAAAACTCATAATGAGTCGAAATAAATTGGTGTAATGTTTACCTCCCCTACCCCTCCTTAAAAAGGAGGGGAAACCCTACCACCACTCTGTTATAGCCACATATTTGAGGGGTTGGGGTTTATAACACAATACTAAATTATTTAAAACAAATCACCCAAACCATGATTGAAACAAACCGACTTATCCTAAAACCACTAACCCACGAGCAGCTTTTAAAATACATAAAACCAGATAACTCCTTGGAGGCAGAGCTAAACCTTCAAAAATCAACCAGAGTAATATCACCCGACCTCTTGGAAGCTCTTGAGCGCAGCATAATGCCAAGAGTTGCAGATACGAGTAAAAACTACCTATTCTCTACCCTTTGGACGCTAATATCCAAAGAGGAGAACATAATGGTAGGCGATTTATGCTTTATGGGAGAACCAAACTCTGATGGCGAAATTGAAATTGGCTATGGAACCTACGAGCAGTTCAGGAAAAGAGGTTTTATGACCGAGGCTGTTGGAGGAATGATTAAATGGGCAAAAGAACAACCAAGTGTAAAATCAATTATTGCATCATCTCTGAAAAGCAATACCGATTCATCATCAATTCTTAAAAAAAACAATTTCACTATTGTTGAAAAAACCAATGAACTATATAATTGGCAAATCACGTTGAAATAGAGGTGTGATTGTTACAAAGTGGTTGAATAGTAATTTCGGTTAAGGTATATCTTGAATTGGTGCAATCTGAAAACCGCTAATTTGATTCTATGATTGGCTTTCACATATCCGATTCTAACGGGCTATTCACTTGTCAATTTTATAAATTTTTCAGACTTAAACCCTTCGTTCAAAAATGAATTTCGGATAAGAATATATTTCTCAACGTTGTTTTGCATTCGGTGTCCGTCTTTAAAAAACAGAAGCTTTGAATTTGGGTAAGATTGTTGGATTTTGAGATTGATTTTATCTGAAAAAACAACATCTTCCGTACCTTTTAGTATTAAAACCTCTCCTTTGAAGTTGCTTCTATTGATATCAAAAGTTTTAGCAGATATTTTATTTTCCTTGTAGTAGTCTAATAAATCGGAAATGGCTTTAGTAGAAAACTCATAAAGCAAATTTATTTCTTTTTGACTGTCGTAATTCAGCAAATCATAGCCAACCAATTCAACCCAACGTACCCTTGCTGCAATTTCCTTGGGCGATTTTATCATGTAGCTGAGTACCGAAAGATTGGTTACAGGTTTGAATTTGTATTTTAATAAGCCCCCACCGTTTTGCAGCCCTTTGAGCATTTTAAGCTGTGCTTCCCTCGGCGATTTTTCGGTTCTTCCTTTTTGATAAAGTATGTTACAGATTGTTTGTTTATCTATTGATTTTTGTTTTAATAAATCGTTCAGAATTGTTGCTCCAACGGGATTGAATTCTTCGAAATTTGACGAATATTTAATCCCACACTGCTGTGCTAAATCTGGCGCACCTGTTGATTCTAAAATCACACGATTTACATTTGCGCCATACTTTGAAATATACTGCTGTGCTAAAACTCCTGCCCCTGAAGCCCCAAAAACATTGATTTTATCTTCTTCCCCTAATATTCCTTTTTTAATTAAATCCAATCTTACCAATTCAATATCTTCCACTTGCTGGTCGGAATTGAACAATATTGTGGCTAATTCAAAATCCACTTTTCCGTTTTTGTAAACCTCTGGGAATAATGTTGGGGAGTGTCCTCTAACGCCTATCAACACATAAGAACTTCCACACAAAACATTTTCGAAAAACTGAAAATCTGTTTCGGTACTAACCAATTCCATCTGACCATCGGTAAGCAAAAATGTAATATTCTTGCTTTTAAAAAAATTGGGGCTAAACAGATAGAAACCTCTGAAAAAGCCTTGTGATAAACGATTATGGTCAATGGGTAAATTTATATAATGATGGAAGCTATCTTCTGGCATTTCTGCATAGAACTCATTTAACCCAATTCTGCTTTGTGGGATTTTATAGAAGTCGTAATGCAAATAGTAAAATACTCCCGCAATAATTATAAGGATTATGACAGCTGAAAGAAGTTTCTTTTTAGCTTTATTCATTGGTAATTATTGTTACTTAGTTATGATTTAGATAAACTTCGCTAACCGAGCGTATTTTGCGAGTTCGCTGAAAGCAATCTAAGACGAGCGGGCCTTTTATATTAAACCCCTCATCCTCTTTCGGGTTTTTTACTATCTAATAAGTTCAATTATTTTACCCGTTATATTTTCAAGAAAATCAGGTTTAACTGAGGTTGCTTTAGCTATGACAAGGCTTTCGTTCAGCAGGAATATTTTATGCAGCCGTATATAACTTTTTAGCGGTAGCTCTTTATCATCGGTGTAATTGTTGGTTTTAATGGGCAAAGAAAGATCGTCTTTTTTGTCCTTCGAGGTAATTTGTACCATCAGGTAATCGCCAGTTTTGTTCACTTCATGATTAGAAATAATCAAAGCTGGACGTTTCTTGTACTCCGCAGCATCAGCAAACGGGAACTTTATAATCACAATATCGCCTTTCTGTAACATGCTATAGCACTTTATCCCAGCGGTTATCCTCTTCCGATAACCATTCTTCGGACAGTGATCTTTCAGCCATTAGGGTAACCTCTTCAATATCAACTTTTGCTTTGCCTTTCTCTCTCTTTGACTTAATGGATTTGATAAAACTTACGTTTTTGAGAAAGTTAATGGCAAAATCGCGGGTTACCTTGCTATCTATTGTGATTACAAACTGGTTTTGCATGGCATTAGGTTTTATGTTTAAGATTTGAAAGACTTAAGAGCGTTAGCTTCTCTGCTATAAATATCAATCAAATCAAAAAGGATACTCTAATTTTATCTTCTGTGCAATTTACGCTGAAAAAACAAAAAAAACAATTCTCACGTTGAGTAGAAGCTATAAGAGTCTTGCAAAAGTTCGGTGGGTATGGTATTATATAAAAAACAACTACAAAGTGGTTGAATATTATTAGGGTAATGAACCCTGCGAAAGGAAGGCTTATTATTATTTTGGATTGGTGCGGTCAGAGATCTCTGTTTAATTAGAACATAGATACTCTTCGCTATACTATGCAGAGAAGAGCAACTTACTCGATTATGTGCGGTGTTTCTTTCCAGTTTAGGTTTCCAACCACAATCAGGCTCCGACTTTCCTTTTTTTCTTTGACGATTGAATTTTTCTTTTGGCGGTTTTAGCTTTCAGTTCGCTCATCAATTTCCTGAAGTCTTTTAATTCTTCCTCAGTCCATGGTTCGGATTGACCAGTAAAGTCAACATTTTTTGGTTCTTTTATGAGTCCCATATTTTTACGGTTTAAAATATTGCGAAATCAGTCTTAACGCCGCAGTGGTTTCAATAAACATTCTGAGTCCACGAAAATAGGTAGCATGAAGTGTTTCTTGATAATGCTTGATTAAAGTTGTTTTGGCATCGAAAACCAAAAATCCTTCATACCCTTTGTCAAATGAGACTTTACATGCAAAAGCAACAAGATTCCCCGGCACACCAAAATAAACCTTGTCTTTTCCCTTATTGAATTTGGAACTTTCAATGAGGTGCATGAAAACATGATCTTCCTTGTCCTCAATGCTCAAAAGCCCTTGAATAATTGTTGGGTTATTTACTGTTGTTAGCTTGTAAACCTCTTTTGTCTTATCCTTTAGTTCTTTGCTCCAGTCGAATTGCCATTCTGATTTATGAATAAAACCTAAATCTTTTGATGTTAGTCGAACAACAACAGTGTCAAAAACTTCTCCTGTAGAGGTATTCTCTATTGAATTAGTGAGTTTGTCAATCTCAAAGTCAAGAGGTAGATTTTTGCCAGTTTTCATACACCAAAGTTACAAAAAAATGATGTGTGAACCTTGTAAAAGTCAACTTTATCGATGTAAATTTCGATGAAATAGCTTAGCACCCAACTCGATGTCTAGTTTTTGTTACCCCACCCGAAGGATTTGAAGGTGAATAGCCCTGTATGCAATGAGCAGGAGCGCATTAGAACTTTGCAGTTCGTTTATTCAAACTCGCAGTTGATTAATTTATTAGCGCAGTTCTCTTAATGTAAAACGCAGTTGCTGTATTTATACTCGCAGTTCGTTATTATAATTTCACAGTTCGGATAAATAAAAACGCAGTAGTTATTTTTATACCCGCAGTTCGTTATTATATCCTTGTAGTTCGAATAAATATAACCGCAGTTTACATATTTATAAACGGAGTAGGTTATTCAAAGAACCAAGTAGGCTATTTGTAATGAAACCTTGATAGCTCTATGTTCTAACTTGGACTTGTTTGTACTGGGGGCTTGTTGACCCATAGAGCGAATTAGTATATGTTATTACGGCTAGAACTATATAAACTAACGCTGTATCTGATGTTAGATAAGAGAAAGAAACTAACCACAGAATAGTTGAATATTATTGGTATAATGAATTCGGCGGAGGCAGTTTTTTTTGTTTGTGTATCGTGCAGACAATAGATGGACGGCGGCAAAGCCGACCGCCCAACCTAATCATTTTTGGTTCTTATAGCCTCGGTTTAACGGGGGTATGGTATTATATAAAAAACAACTACAGAGTGGTTGAATATTATTAGCAAAGTGAATTCTGCAAAAGGAAGTCTTATTATTATTTTGAATTGGTGTGGTCAAAGACCGTTGTTTAGTTATGATGTAGATACTTTCCGCTAACCGAGAGTATTTTGCGAGTTCGCTGAAAGCAATCTACATCGGGAGGGGATTGTTCTGTGTAGTTTATTTTTTCGATTACTTTCCTAATACCATTAGCAATAATTTTGTTTTATCTGCAATAGCAATAGTATCATTTTCATCAAGCCAGAGTATTATTTTTTCTATTATTTCATTTTCTTTTTTCTGTCTTTCATTTTCTATTTCTTTGTTCTCATTATCTAATTCAATGCCTTCATTCTCTAATTTTTTTTGTTTTAATTCCTCTTTTAACAACTCTTTTTTAATATCCTCTTGTTCGAGTTCTTTAAATTTCAAATGCATTTCAATCTCTATTTGAGCTGCCTTATGGTTATTAAGATTTGCTTCACTAATATTTTTTCCATTAACCGTTTTATTTTTTTTAAGAAATTCTTTCCCAGCATCTAATGCTGCGCTCTTATATTCCTGAAATTCATCTGACAAGGTTGCATTATCCTTTGGATTAATTTTAAGTGAACCTAATTGATTTAATATCTCCCTAAACCTTTGTTTCTTTTCTAAAGGAGGAATTTCAGCTCTGTTTTCCAGACTTATTTTAGTGGACAAGTACTTCATCACAAAACACCTCCGCATTTACAGTTAATAAATCTGATATTTCAAGCCTGTTACCAAACTTAATATAATGAAGTTTAGATATATAGTGCAATAGTTGTGCAATTTTTTCACTGCTCATTTCATCATCAAAAATGATTGAAAGATCATCATCGGAGCTATCAACACTTCTTTTACTAGTGAACTCATTCTGATAATGAGTTTCTGTCTCTATTTGTTGAAGTTTTAGTCCTGCTTTTAAAAGACCAATACCGACAGAATAAATCGGATTGTTTACTTCAACATCCGATTTACTAATTAAATTTTCGTTGGGAAATCCAACTCTTACATCGTAACCAGTTTTGAATTTAACTAGTTGCGATAGGTGACGTAGCAATGCACCACCACCCGTCAGAACGATACCAGCACTAAGTTTTTCGGCATATCCCGAGTTTTCGATCTCATAGTTAACAGCATCAATAATCTCTTCCATCCTTGATTGGATGATGTAGGCAAGACTCTTAAACGATATCTCCTTAGAATCGCGACCGCTAATGCCTGGAATTTTAACAATCTTATCTTCTGATGCCATATCACCTAATGCAGAACCAAACTGAATTTTAAGCGATTCAGCCTGACGGAATAGGATTGAACATCCTTCCTTTATATCATTAGTAATCACATTCCCCCCGAATGGTATAATGGCGGTATGACGTACAATTCCATCATAGAACATGGCAACATCGGTAGTACCACCACCTATATCAACTAGCACAACGCCAGCCTCTTTTTCATTCTCAGTAAGTACTGCTTCAGAGGAGGCAAGCGGTCCAAGGATTAGGTCATTGACTTTTAGGCCAACCCGGTTCACACACCTCTCGAAATTCTTTGCTGATGCAGTTTGTCCAATCACAATGTGGAAGAGAGCCTCAAGCCTACGTCCCATCTTACCAATCGGTTGAACACATGGTTCTTTATCAACAATAAAATCCTGAGGTAAAACATAGAGGATCTCCTCTCCTACCTCAATCGGAATTTTATACATATCGTTGATAAGTTTTTGAACATCTTCTGCAGTTATCTCACTCTCGGCATTATCTCGATTGATATATCCACGATTCTTGATGCTCCGAATATGTTGCCCGGCTATGCTAACGAATACATTGCTTAAAATGACCCTTGCATGAGTCTGCACTTCTTCAACTGTTCGTTGAATTGATGCTACTGTTTCCTCAATGTTAAGAATAACACCTCTTTTTATTCCAGTAGAAGGTGTTTTGCTCATGCCAAGGATCTCAAGTTTTCCATTTGCAAGTCTTCTGCCTACTATTGAAACAATCTTTGTCGTTCCAAGATCCACCGCCGCTATTATTTCACCTTTATATATCATTAAATAATTAGATTTCTTATTTAAACGAATAATTTTATTTACCTATCAATTATTTATTCATAATAAATTTCCGCATGAATCTCATAATTATTCAAATAATTATATGAAAAACGAGACCTCCATCTTTTACAATTTTATAAAACGCTTATTTTTCTTATTAAACATAAAGATTTGTTGTCTCTTTAATTGGTCATAACTCATTTATTATTAAAACAAAAGGTGTGTTTCTCAAAATTAATAAAAATTGCTAATTATAGGTTTATATAACTTTTGAAAAATAAATTATAGAACATTCCCTTTAACCTATTTCATGTTGATATTTATTAAACAACACTGTACCAGAAATTACACATTATGAATTGTGTATTATTTTACTTTTATCCTCTCTATCTCTCCTTTCGTTAACCCTGTCAATTCAATAATATCTTCAATTGAATACCCTTTCTTTTTCATCCCTTTTGCAATCTCAATCTTTTCTTCCTTTTTCCCCTCTAACTTTCCTTTTTTAATCCCTTTCTCCTCTGCAACCCTTTCAGCCTCCTCCCTAATTTTCTTCTCCTCAGCGCAGATTCGCTCAATTTGCTCAAACGGGGGAACGTACTTGGGACTCTCCGCCAGCTTCTCCAATAATTTAGTATCGGCAAAGCTCATATAGGATTTGGTGGAGATTATTAGGTGATCTAATACATTGATGTTGAGTATACGTCCTACCTGGAACAGGTGGTCGGTGAGGTCTATATCTATATCGGAGGGTTTGAGATTCCCGCTGGGGTGGTTGTGCACCATTATTACTTGCACGCAGCCCTTCATCACTGACCAGCGGAATACGTTCATGGGTTCAACAATAGTATTACTTACCCCGCCCATGCTAATGAGCTCCACATACCTTATGCGGAGGTTATTGGCAAGGCCAATCACCCAGAAGTGCTCCTTCTCCCTATCGATTTTATCCTCACGCAGGAGTATCTCCTTCATTATTTTGAATACATCATCGGAACTTCGGATAATTATGCGCTGCTTGCTGGTGAGCTTAATGGTCATGGGGCGTTTTTTCTGTTCAGTGGAAACAAATGTAGGAAAATTTTGGATTGGAAAACTCACCCCCGGCCCCTCTCTTCCTTCTTAGGTCGGAAAAGAGGGGTGTGGAAGAAAGAAATGGTATTGAGAATTGAAATACTTTACTCGTACTTATTAATGATTTACTATTCACCAATTATTATAGAGAGCTGGAAAGGTTGGTGGTTTTACTAAATTGCTGGTTACTTCACTCCCCTCTCTCTTGCCGGGGGAGAGTAAGTTCTTTGTGTAGTTTTAGTAAACTTATCTCCTAATTTCCACGCTATACTGTAATTCATTGTATTTATTGAATTCGCCCTGAAAGGGCAAACTATTATAGCCCATGGCAACGCCTTGGGTAAATGTTGAATTGTTATTTTTTTTTGCGGGCTGAAAGCCCAATTTAACCTGCCCTTTCAGGGTGAACAAACAAATCACAATCTATTACCCAAGGCGACGCTTCGCTTGCCGTTGGGCTAAGATAATTTGGGCTTACAGCCCGCTAAAATCATTTTGTATTAAATAACAGGTGTTTAAAAATTGATGCTTACTATTCACGAATTGTTGAGTAGGGTGATGAAATGATGATAATCTAGTCAGATTGCTGGTTGCTTCACTCCCCTCTCTCTTGCCGAGAGAGAGGGGCCGGGGGAGAGTAAGTATTATGAGTAGTTTGAATAGCCTTGTTTCGAATAACATTCTTGCTTTTATATCGGTTTAGCTATATATTTAGGGAAAATATAAAATGCCTTAGAAAATAGTTCAATTATCAATTTACAAAAGGAGGAAATTATGACAACACAAGAGGAAACAAAATGCTGCCCTCAGTTTGACCCCATTCCTTGGGATGATAAGGTTTTTGAATGGGAGAATAAACAATTTATCAAGGATAAAGTATTAACGCTTTTTTACATGCCCATGAATTTTGGTGCTGCAATGAAAAGGCTCGATGCTAAAGTAAAAAATGCCAATGCAACTATGCCCGATTGGCTTTGCCTAGCCGATCATACATCTAAATGGAACATGGATGTGTACCTAGCTGTAGATAAGGAGATTCCCGAAGCAGAAAACAAAATCCTAAGCGGAAAATATTACAGTAAAGTATACGAGGGACCATTTAAGGATACAAAGAAATGGTGCAACGATTATGAAGAAAAAGTTAAATCAAAAGGATTAAAAATCACAAAATGGTATATGTGGTATACAACCTGTCCAAAATGCGCTAAGAAATATGGAAAAAACTACACAGTAATTATTGGTCAGGTGGAATAGCAAGGTAGAATGATTAAAATTTAGCGACAAAGGACTCTAGCTAGAGTCCTTCTCTTTTCTTAAAAAGCTTACCTTTGAGAAAAAAAGCCATGAACACATCAAATATTATCTACAAAGGAGAACTCAGAACTGAAGCCGAACACGTGCGTTCAGGAAATAAAATAGTTACTGATGCTCCTGTTGATAACCAAGGAAAAGGGGAATTCTTTTCTCCAACAGATCTTTTAGCCACATCCCTCGGTTGCTGCATGATAACAATAATGGGAATTGCCGCTCGTACTCATGGGTTCAATATTGATGGCACTAAAATCGATGTAACAAAAGTTATGGGAACCGATCCTCGAAGGGTGATTGAAATAATTATCAACCTTCATTTTCCCCACAATAATTACTCAGCAAAGGAGCGCAAGCTAATTGAATTATCGGCTAAAGAGTGCCCGGTAGCACAGAGTTTACACCCAGACCTTAAACAAACCATTAATTTCTTTTTTGGCAACTAAAACATACCAAAGCGCTAGAATTAGGTTGTCTGTGCTCCTCAATAAATAGAATAATTGAAGTTTGTTAAACATTCTTCTCACAATAATGTTGTAGAATGTAGTTATAACAAAACTTCAATAGAATGGTATTTTATCCCACCATAATTGTTTGGCTTAATTTTTGCATACCAATCGTTTTATTTAATCTAAGCAACCATTTTAATCATTAATTCATCTAATATGAAAATGAGTGCGATGAAAAGATTACTAGCGATTTGTTTTATTTGTGCGTTTATATTTGGCTGCAATTCATCAAAAGAAAAGAATACATCGTATGAAGTTAAGGCCAAAGTAAATCAAATCGATCAGGTTACAAGTAACCTATCAATAAGAGTTAATAGCGTAGAAGATTCAAGATGTCCAGAAGGTTGTGAATGTGTTTGGGCAGGAGAGGTTAAGGTTTTTTTCTCGTTGATTAATCAGGGATATAGTATCGACACTAGTTTAGTTTTGCCGTCAAAACCTAGAATGCAATTCAAAAACTTTAGCATTATCCTTGAATCGGTAAGTCCTTACCCAATTTGTAATTACGAATTCCCCAATATCTTCACAATTTATTTACATGTTGACGATATAAACAAAGAAACCCTGTTGGTACAGGGTCATCTTTAGATATTTAGAAAAACGTCAGTTCGATGTAATAAACAATGTATTAATCTGTATATCAATCAATTTATTTTATTCGAAACAATGGAATACTGGAACTGGAGCGAAGCGAAACTCGACGAAGTCAATGATGGAGAAATGGAAGATACAAGCAAGAATCTAGCCCATTGTTATCCAATATTGGCTCTGCCGAACTTCGTTTCCATTTTTCCACCATTCCATCCACAAATTATATATTTGTAAATAATTGTTTATTATATTGTTAACGCAACTTCTTATATCAAGTTCAAGTTAAATAGTTTGCTTGCTTACTGCATCAATATTTCTATCAACTTTTCTGATTAATCCTTGAAGAACATTTCCAGGCCCTAATTCAACAAAGCTAGTTGCCCCATCGGCAAGCATATTCTTCATTGTTTGAGTCCATCTTACTGGTGATGTTAGCTGATCAATTAAGTTTTTCTTTATCTGTTCTGGTTCAGTTACCTTACTAGCATTTACATTCTGGTAAATTGGACAAATTGGTTTTTGGAATTTAGTAATACTGATAGCCTCTTCCAGTTCAACTCTTGCAGATTCCATGAGTGGAGAATGAAAAGCACCCCCTACTAAAAGTTTTAGTGCTCGTTTTGCGCCTGCTTCGGTTAACTTTTCACAAGCAATGTCAATACCCTTAATTGAACCCGAAATAACAACTTGGCTGGGACTATTATAGTTTGCAGGAACAACAATTTCATCAATTGATTTGCAGATCTCCTCAATCTTCTCATCTTCAAGTCCAATAATTGCAGCCATAGTGGATGGTTCTTTCTCACATGCTTTTTGCATTGCTTTGGCACGAGCTGAAACTAATTTTAATCCATCCTCGAAGCTAATTGCACCAGCGGCAACCAATGCAGAAAACTCACCAAGTGAATGACCAGCAACCATTTCTGGCTTAAAATCATCACCTAATACTTTGGCAAGAATTACAGAATGCAAGAAAATAGCCGGTTGTGTTACACTCGTCTGCTTTAAATCTTCTACAGTTCCGGTGAACATTAAATCAGTTATTCTGAAGCCAAGAATTTCATTTGCCTTTTCAAACATTTCTTTCGCCAATGGTGAATTTTCGTATAGATCTTTTCCCATACCTACAAATTGTGCACCTTGACCCGGAAATACGAATGCTTTCATAATTAGTTCATTTGATTAAACGTGGCAAAAATATAAAAAACATTAGAATTGAACATTTTCAATTCAAAAAAGAAAGAAAACAAGGATTTTGAAGCAGAAAATATTTTTCAACCTATTCTAGTGCCAACTCTATAACAGGCATGTGATCTAAAATCTTTTTCTCTTTAAGGATTTCAATACGTCCATCAAAATCAACTTTTATTGATGCTTTAATTACATTGTCGGCAAACAGCATAGTTGCTTTAATGATAAATGAATCCTTATCTTTTTTAATCTTGGGGGTTTTTATTGAAGATTCAAGTTGCTGGTATTGTTCCTTGGTAGGTTCGGAACTAAAGGTTATTTCACTTATCGAATTAACGAGTCGATAGGAATTATCATGTTTCTGTATATTTCCAAGAACAAGCATTGTGTACTGATACACTGTGTCTTCAGTTAAAATAAGAGGTGAAATCGCACTTGCATCTAAGAATGGCTGTTGTGTTCCATTAAGGGAAAATGTATGAGTTCCATTATCAAGTAATTTTACTTCAAGATAGGGTGAAAAACTCTGGTCGATAAATGTGTAAAGTTTAAAATCAGTATAAAAGGGAAGCAAGATGGTATAGTAAATTGAATCTTCGGGTGAGACCAAACTACATGAGTTAACTTTATTAATGACCTCAGCAAGCCTAACAAGGGTTTGATCTAACTTTCTACTTTTAAATGACCATTTCATCTTTTTATTTTTTAAGTTAACATAAAGCTTTTATTAAATCCAGAATGGGTTTACTATACCCTTACTTTTTGATATGCTATAAATGTTTAATAAAAAATAATTTGAAAAAAAGATAAAACCAGACAAAACCGATGCAAAGATAGATAAAGCACCAAACGTTCCAACCCACTTATTAATACCAGAAGCATAACTTTCGATCTTGACAAATTTCCACAACCCACCAAGATGATTGCTGACTCCTGTTGTTTCCATACCAATTATTAAAGTGTTAAGCACAAGGAAAAAAACAACAATACTTATTAATCCCCTCCAAGCACCTTTAATATCAGGTGGACTTAACTCCATGTGCGATGAAATACACATTGAGAGGTATAAAAATATCCAAAATTTATAATTGGTAAGATTCCCTTTTTTAAAAAGCAACTCAAGAGTATTGAGAGTTGATGCCCATAACATGTTTAGGCTATTCGTAAACTCACCATGAATCCCCTTTACTAAAATCTTACTTTGTGATTCGATTGATAATAAAACATCTTTTGTATTTGGCACCAGAAAAAAAAGTAGAACATAAATCACCATTGTCCCCAAAATTACAGGGCCTATTCCAATAAAGAAATTTCCAATTTTCTGGTAAGTACTTTTAGGGTTAAATGAATGATTAACATAACCAAGAGTCCCGTCCTCGGAGTTGGGGGTATATAGTTTAATATCATCAATCTTATGCCTAAAAATAATGCAGAACAAAGCGTGCCCCAACTCATGAATAGGAGTACCAATCCATCCTGTAACAACTATATCTAAAGTTTTACCTGTTGTTTTTATGTATGTGTTTCGAGTAAATCGAGCTAAAAAGTAGAGGATTATCCCGAATATGAAAAGCAAACCAAACAACCATGATAGTTGATTGAGTGTAGTAAGGAAAACTTGTTTCAAAAAATCAATTAAAATATTTAGGTTACTCATTTAAAGATGAATGATATAATTAAGCAAGTTATGCTTTTTATTATGATATATTCAAGTATTGTTGATTACTTTTCAATATATTGTGAATAACTAAATTTAGTATCACAAATTAGTATGGTATTTTTATGTTTTAAAACCATATTTCGATTTTGACCAATTGCCTAAATGGAGTTACCAATGGAATACATTAAATTGTTGATTCTTTTTATATTTGAAAAAAAAATTTGAAGTTGTATATAAGAATTTAAATTAACCCTAAGATTATAAATTAAACCATTTTACTATGAAGAAGTTTTTAATTATTTCAGCCCTATTGCTGTTTACAGTAACCACTAATGCTCAACTATTTACCATTTTCGGTCAGGAAGTTGGCTTTATTTATGTAGGCCCAAAGATTGGTGGAACATATTCAAAAATCTCAAACTTTTCGGATATGGCTCCCGGGTTTAGTAAATATAAATATGGTTATCAGTTTGGTGCAGTTGGAGAATTTGGATTTACAAGTAGATTCTCAATTCAAACGGAACTAAATTTTGTTTCCAGAGGAGCACAAGCAAATTCTGACATGAGAATTAAAATGAATTACATAGGAATACCAATCCTTGCAAAGTATTGCTTTAAGGCGTTTGGACTTAAAAAGATATACGCAATGGGTGGAACTTTTGAAGATATTCGTACTAAAGGGGAATGGGTAGATCCTGGCCAAACATCGCCTTTAGGCGGGGGATTTAAGAAATATGACTGGGGTTTCAGTTTTGGTGCTGGTGCAGAATATCCAACAAAGCAGGGAATTTGGGCTCTGGATCTTCGCTATAATTTAGGAATGACAGATTTACATGATGATGTTGGGGAAAGCTTTAAAACAAGGAGTCGTTCCTTTGGTATTTCTTTATCTTATAAATTGAATTTGGTGGATCTATTTTCAAAATTAAAGAATAAGAATAAGAACAATGAACCTAGTGAGGTTAAATAAAAAACTAACCCAGTTTTGAAAGTTGATAGATCAAAAGAATAGTATACTAGATTAATTGAAAAAGGCTGTTTTTTAACAGCCTTTTTTTTATAATTATTTAATTATTAGATTTTCTGAGCAACCTCTTGCATTTCGATGGAATTATTTCTTCCAAGGTATTTATCAATTAACATATGCATCCAATAAATAGTTGGGGTGAAGAGTATAGCAAGGGCTATTTTATAGAGATATTGAATAAGACCAACTGATATAACTTGCACAAAAGACCAGTTACCGAGCAGATAAAAAGCAATAAATAGTATTAGAAAACTATCCACCAACTGAGAAACCACAGTAGAGCCAGTTGCTCTTAACCATAGGTATTTATGCTGTGTTATTGATCTAAGGTAGCGAAAAACGTAAGCATCTACCAATTGTCCAACGAGGAAGGCAATAATTGATCCAACAATAATCCCCATCCCTTGCCTAAAAATTGCATTGTAGGCATAATTGATATTAAATGGATTCCCATCAGGATCTACGGAATTATTTTGAAGCCAGAAATCGGCTGGAGGAGTTCGCATTGCTAGGTATATGAGAAGGAAGGCATATCCAATCATTCCTGCTCCGATATAGCTAATACGTTTTACCCCGCTAGTTCCAAAGTACTCATTTACAATATCCGAGAGTATAAAAACAATCGGCCAAATAAGCACACCTACGCTCATATTAAGACTAAGTGTTTCACCACCAAAAAAGGGCAGAGCTAATGCTGGCAAATGGAAAATCTTTTCGAATGATAAAATTTTTGCACCTATAACCTCAGCAATTAGAGCATTTGTGAGAAATAAAGTAGCTAGAATTATAAAAAGATTTTGTTTTTTATGACTATCAATTTGGGTACTCTCCATCAATTCAATTTTATCAAGTTACAAACCAAAGGTATTAAAATATTTATTCAAATCAATAATATGCTTTTGGGACAAATAACTCTAATTGGTGTAAAAATAATTTTTTTGCACATAAACATCTTTATTATTCATTGTTTGTGTTGAATTAAATAAAAATATTTTATTCAAAGACATGTTGTGAAAAATATTTTCACTATAAAATGCAATCATAATCTGGTTAAAAACAAATAATACAATTCAAATTTTGCGAGCCACTTCAACTCAAAAACTTAATTGTCAGAGTATTGAATACTTAATAATTTTACTATAGATATCCAAATTCACTTAATATAGCGAATAATACATTGTCAAACAGTGTTTGTTCACCATAAAAATAAATTCTATCTTTATAGATTGAGAATATTGTACAATTTCATTAAATAAGATGAAAATTTACGAAACGCTAAACATTAGGCGTGATGAGGTGTTGCCGGTATCTCTCTTCATGTTTCAATCCATTTTTCTTGGTGTTTTCCTAGGCGCTTTTGACGTTGGAGCAAATACTTTATTTCTAAAAGCATTTGATTCGTCAATGATCTCAAAAGCTTTTGCTATTTCTGGTTTAATTGGTATTGGGCTTACTTCATTATATTCATATTTTCAAGGGCGAATTATCTTCTCAAGGCTCTCAATTTATAACCTTCTTGGAGTATTTCTAATTACTTTCCTGCTCCGTTTCGGGTATTTTTTCACCGATTCAAAGTGGCTCGCTTTCGGATTATTCGTAATGATGGGTCCTTTAAACATTGTTGCACTTGTTGGGTTCTGGGGAACAGTTAGTCGAATATTTGACTTACGTCAAGGGAAAAGAATATTTGGGATAATCGATACAGGACAAGTAGTAGGCGTGATTCTAAGTAGTTGGGCCGTTCCCTTTTTAGTGGCCAATGGTTTTAAGACCAACAACCTATTATATATAAGCGCAATTAGTATTTTTATATCGTTTATTATCCAGATATTTATAAGCTCATCATTCCCTGATAAACTAAAAGAGAAGGTTACCAAAGAACAAAAAGAGAGTCGTTTTAGCGATACGATGAAAATGCCATACGTTAGAACAATGGCAATTTTTGTAGTTTTATCAATGCTTGTAGCATTTTTTGTTCATTATCTATTTCTTGCTGTTGCAAAATCAAGATTTGAGAACTCAGATGAGTTGGCTAAGTTTTTAGGAGGTTTAATGGGTACATTAACTTTTGTAAGCATTCTTATCAAGAGTTTTGTGTATGGAACCTTAATGAAGAATTATGGGTTAAAAGTGACTCTACTGATTTCCCCGGTGATCATGGCTATTTTAACAATTAGTGCAGCCGTTGTGGGTTCTATATTTGGATACACAATTGAATCAGCATCTTTCACATTTTTCTTCCTACTCATTTCACTAGGTAAATTATTCCAAAAGGCCTTAAAAGATTCGGTTGAGAGTCCGTCTTTAAAGATGATTTATCAATCTTTGGATCCATCCATTCGTTATGAAGTTCAGGCAAGAGTTGATGGTACTGTAAACGAAACTGCGGCTTTATTCTCTGGTATTCTTCTTACTATATTTAGCTTAATAACATTTTTCACATTGATACATTATATATATGTTCTGTTTATCATTATTGTACTTTGGGCGTTAATTACTGTTTACCTCTATAAGGGATATCGTAAAACTTTACAGCTAACACTTTTAAAAACAGTCCGACGTGAGAGTAAATCGAAAAAAATATTCGCAAGTCAAACTTCATCTGACAAGGGAATTCTTATGGAACAACTTTCTATTGTCGAAAAAAGTAAGCCTTGGAATCTTATTGGATTCATTAAAGATAAACTTTTTGAGCTGGATAGTAAGGATTTCCCTGTTTTGTTCAACAAAATTATTGACTTAGGAGATGTAACGTTGGTTAACCATCTTAAAAAGCTAAAAATTCGAGTGAACGTTGAAGAAGTTCATAAGTCGATTGATAAGACTATTGATTATCTTGATAAAATCAAATTAGATTCCGAAGATTTGATTTTAATAAAGGAATTAATAAGTTCTAAAAATTTTGAGAATCGAGTTTACGCCGCAAAACTAGTTGGTGCATCATCTAACATTGAGATAAAAAATAGCCTAACATTTTTAATGCGAGATCTTGTTCCAGCAGTCAAAAGACAAGCAATATGGGCTGCTCGAGGATCAAAATCTAAAGAGATAATCAGCTTTCTTATCGATTTTTTAGATAAGGATCTTTATGCTCCAATTGCTCATGCTTCGCTTATTGGATCGGGAGATACAGGTCTTGAATTGCTAGAGTTGGCTTACCAAAAAACTAGTCTATCTGACATATCCAAAGAGAGAATATTAAGAATTTTACCAGATACTGGCAGCACAATGGCTCCATCGGTTTTATTCAATAAATTTTCTGTAAAGGCTCATAATAGATCGGTTATTCTCGAAGGTCTATTAAAAATTGATTTTACTCCTGATGAAAAGGAAAAAATGCTTCTTAACCAAAAATTGATAGAGCAAGCAGGAATTTGCGCTTGGAACTTAAATATCTTTTATCATTGCCCGAACGATTCCAAAATACCTCTACTTAAAGATGAACTAGATAGAGAGTTTCATAAAAGTATTCATTTCCTGTTTGATATTTTAAAATTGGCTTATGATAAAAACTCAATTGAGGCAGTATTAGATAACCTTGAAGCAGGGACAGGGCAGAGCATCGCCTTTGCAGTGGAACTTGTTGATACTTTTATGGCGGAGGATATTAAGCCATACATTGTACCTTTGCTTGAGGATAATAGTATATCAAATAAGATTTGGGCACTTGAAAACTACTTCCCTCTTAGAGAATACAACACCGAAAGTTTGTTAAAGGCCATTATTAATAGGGATAATAATTTGATTGGCAAACAATCGAAAATATTTGCGCTAAATGCTTTTCAATACATCGACAATAAAGAAATTAGCGTTGATTTAGTTTCTCAACTATTTAATACCGACAAGATTCTTAGACAATTATCTGCTCAGATAATTGAGGGCATAGATAAAACTCAGTATCTCAACTGTAAAAGGAGATTAAATGATAAACTTCGTGTTGAACTTGACAAACAGATTAACCTTTTTCAATCAACAGGATTATCAGCACCCGATCGAATCAACTTTTTCAAAACTCTTTTTAACCAAAATTTGGACGAGAGAGAAATTCTATACTTACTGTATCAATCAACAGCCATCAAAATAAACCAAACGAATCTATTAAACCTTGAACTATTCAAAGGTAAGGCATATTTAATGTTTGTTGAAACGGGGGGAGTTCTACTTTTTAATGGAGAAGAGCAAGTTATGAGTTTCAGAGCTGGGGATATTATCAATACTACATATAAAAATCAAACTCCTTGGAGGTTGATTACACAGGAAAATACAATTATACACTACGTTGAGTATGATAAAGTGGTAAATAGTATTTATGATCACGATTATCTTGCTAAGTATATTGATACACAAACTTTAAATAATTAATATTTAGATAATAAGCTATTCGACTATGAAGCAAACAACAGTTTTTCGGCAGTTAATTTATAATATTGTTTTCCCAGTAGTTATTGCTTTATTTATACTTGGGTTGATTAATTTCAGTACTACAAGATCAATACTTAAAGAGAGTAGTAAAACCAGAAATTTTCTTATATCAGATGAGATAACCCAAGTATTAAAATTTCAGGATGTTACAATGTCTGTACTTGAGGATAATTTAAATCCGATGTTAGAACAGGTAAGTAAGAAGTTAATTGTAAACTATTTTGTTTCAACCGAAAACATTGCTACTGCTGATTTAAGCCACATTAGAAATGAACTTAAACTCGAATCAAAACTTTATGATCTCTACATTATAGATACAAATGGAGTAGTAGTAAATACAACATTCAAGAAAGATTTAGGTTTGAATTTTTTCTCATTTGGCGAAGAGCATAAGGCTTTAATTAAGAGGATATTCAACGAGGGTCAATTTAAAAGCGAAAAGTTTACTATTGAAGCAAAAACACGTCGTTTGAAGAAATACACCTACCAACCTACCCTTGATGGAAAATATATTATTGAATTAGGGATATACTCATCAACAGCCGATCAGATTGTAAATATTATTAAGGAGACCCTTGAAGAACTTAGTGTTAAAGAGAAGTCAATAGTATCCGCTGAACTTTTTATGAATGCTGATAATCCATTCTCCTTAACCAAAATGGATCAGTTGGATCCCAATGAAAAAGAGTTTATCAAACAACGCTTTACCAATAAGGATAGTAGTCTGGTTAATAAGAGAATAGAACGCCGTCATCTCTCCTATCAATATTTCTACATGAATTCAGAAAACTCCGACCTTTATAAAGGATCTGTTATTCGTATAGTTTCTGATCGAACGGATGAGATTAGGGATGAGTATTTCAGGCTTTTAAGCTATGTGTTAATTTTCATCGTAGTACTAGTACTCATTATATCACTCATATATCGCAAAACTCGAAATATTACAAACCCTATAAGAAAACTTGTTACCAATGTAAATCGAATTGCTGATGGTAATTTGAGTGAAAGAGCGGAGGTTGATGGGAATAATGAGATTACTACTTTATCGCAAAAATTCAATGTTATGATTGAGCAGCTCGAAGAACTTTATACCGATTTGGATAAGAAAGTTAAAGAGCGTACGGCTCAGGTAGTTGCTCAGAAAGAGGAGATTGAAACTCAAAGAGACGAAATTGAAAAACATCGGGATCAACTTGCTGAACAGCAAAAGCATATCATGGATAGTATTAATTATGCAAGGCGTTTGCAGTATGCTATTCTCCCAACAGATGAGTATATTAAGGAGTTATTCCCTGAATACTTCATTGTATTTCACCCAAAGGATATTGTTAGCGGTGATATTTACTGGTTTAATCAGCTAAATGGAAAAAGATATTTCTCCGCTATAGATTGTACTGGACATGGAGTGCCAGGAGCTTTAGTGTCGATGGTTGGGCACAATTGGCTTGATTATGCAGTAAAAGATCTTAAACTTGAACGACCTATTGATATACTCGAATCATTAAACGTTGGAGTAACTGCTACATTTAAGGAGAAGGACGAAGATGGTGCTGTAAAGGATGGGATGGATATCGCATTATGTTGTGTTGATTACAAAACGATGAAACTTCAATTCGCAGGAGCTTACAACCCAGCAATTATTGTAAGAAATAATGAACTAATCCAACTTAAGGGAGACAAATGCCCCATTGGAGCATTCTCAAGAAGAGCTGCAACAGGGTATACTCATCAAGAAATTGATATTCAAACAGGCGATATGGTTTACGTTTTTTCTGATGGTTATGCCGACCAGTTTGGTGGGGATGATGGTCGAAAATTTTTGATGGCAAACTTCAAAAAACTTCTTATTGAAGTCAGCACGCTTCCTGTTGACCAGCAGAAGGATAAACTAGAACAAACCTTCTTCGATTGGATGAAATATGAAAGTCAACTTGATGATATTCTTGTTGTAGGCGTAAAAATTTAGGAATATGAGATAGCCATAAATAATAAATTTCATTATAAACAAGGTTGTTCATGGCTTTTTATGATATTTTAAAAACAATATAACAGACATGAATAAAACGATTAGCTTAGATTTCCGTTTTAGGAAGAGTAACAAGGACACAGCTATTTTTACGGAAAAATTTTTGCAAGATTTAGGTAAATGCCTAAACCGTTTTAAGATGGATGCTGCATTGTTAGAGAAAATTTCTTTAACAACTGATAGTTTTGTTTTAATTTTCTTATCGGAGCAAGATTTTGAGGACAAACAATTTATTAATGAAATTGCAACCTTAGCCGACTCTCCAAACACTTTATTAATTAATATCAACCCACTAAAAACAATAGAAAAGGGATTCCCTTTACATAAATATAAGCTATTCAGATTTTGGGAAGAGATAAAAGAAACGGGCGAGGTTAGATTATTCAGAAGAAATTCCTCTGAAAATAATGTTTTATACTGGGAAAAAATTACAGATATTACCATTTCCATAACTGAGAAATATTTTACTAGCAAAGAATTAAAGAAAGGAAAGATATTTCTTGCTCAATCAGACAATTCACAAGCATCGGATCGCGATAATCTCTCAAGAGATTTAACCGAAATGGGATATGAGGTTCTTCCTGATCGCCTGTTAAGTCAAGATTTTAATGAGTGTACTGAACAGGTAAAGCAATATTTAAGAGGATGCTGTTTAATCATACACCCTATTCCTCTTGTATACTCAAAGTATTTTAGCGATAAGCAGATTTCTCTTATTGAGCATCAATGTATTCTTACATCCCAATTTATTACAACGGATAAGCATCTCAATATTAAAAGGATTATCTGGATCCCTTCAGATTTTGAAATTTCTGATGAGGAAAATCAAATCTTTGTTGAAAAAATTCAAAGAGATCTGGATCAATCGAATAATACAATGGTTCTAAAGGTAACATTGGAAGAACTTAAAAAAATCTATCGGAAAATCTTATCAGGAGAAGAAGTATCAATAGCAGAGAATAATCTACCAGACATCTATGTTGTGGCGGATAATGATGATAAGAAAATAAACGAGAAACTGGTTTTCCCAGAAGGTGATTCTGGGATGGCAGTGAAAACAAATTATAAAGGGATTACATACAACCAACATCTAAAATATTTAGCAAACTCTCAGGTTGTAGTTATAAACTATACCAGTGAAAATGAACCTTGGTTTACGATGAAAGTGAATGATATTTTTAAATCAAAAGGTATGAATTCATCTAAGCCTTTTAAAAAGCTTATTCTTGTTAAGGAGAACAAGGATTTAAACACATCGGCTTTTGAAAGCCGTTTTTCCGAAATACATGTTTGCTCTTTAGAGGATTTGAAATTGAATTTAGCAGTAAAAAACAACTAATAATTTACTCTTATGGTTACATTAACCGAACAGGGAGCAGTAACAACTAAACTGATTAATCCATTCCCTGGGTTAAGACCCTTTCATACCAATGAGGCTCACCTATTTTTTGGGAGGGAAGGTCAAAGCGAAGAGGTTCTATCTAATTTATCTCGAAATAAATTTGCTGCTATTCTTGGCGCATCAGGAACAGGAAAATCCTCATTAATATATTGTGGGTTGTTACCAATCCTATATGGTGGTTTCCTTCATAATGGCCGATCAAAGTGGAAAGTGATTATTACTCGTCCAGGTTCAAGCCCTGTGGACAATCTATCACAAGCAATTGCCGAAACCTTTAGCGGTTCCGATGATGAGGAAAAAATCGAAACCGATACCCTAATCAATCGTGCTCTACTTAAACGATCATCATCGGGTATTATTAATGTTATCAACCAGTATGGGGTTAACCCTCAGGAAAACGTACTGCTACTAATTGACCAGTTCGAGGAACTCTTTAGATATCAATATACAAGCCATGATGCCGATGCTGTAAATCAGGTCGATCATTTCATTAATATGATCGTGAATACGGTAAGGCAATCCGAATTACCTATTTACGTGGTAATTACAATGCGTTCGGATTTTATCGGAGAATGTTCACCCTATCAGGATCTTACTCGCTTAATTAACGATGGTCATTACCTTATACCAAGGATGACCCGCGATGATTTTCAGAAAGCAATAACAGGCCCGATTGCTGTGGGTGGTGGAACAATAACGGATCAACTAGTACAACTCCTTCTCAACGAAATGGGGAATAATCCCGATGAACTTCCTATACTCCAGCATGCATTAATGCGTACATGGGATTATTGGACTTATAATAATTTAACTAACAACCCAATAGGACTTAATGAGTATGAAGCAATAGGTAGGCTCGAAAGGGCTCTTTCCAATCATGCCAATGAAGCCTATGATGAACTCAATTTTGAACAAAAACATATCTGCGAAATAATTTTCAAATCACTAACCGAAAAGGGTGCTGACAATAGAGGAATTCGAAGACCCACAAGTGTTACTGAATTGGCTCAAATTGCGGAAACTAACAATCAAGAGGTTATTAAGATAGTTGAGATTTTTCGCAGAAAGGGTAGAACTTTCCTTACTCCTCCCCCAACCATTGAATTGCAATCCGATTCGATGATTGATATCTCCCATGAAAGTTTAATGCGAGTATGGGATAAATTAAAAGCTTGGGTGGAGGATGAATCTACTGCAGTTAAAATGTATAATAGGCTTGCTGAATCAGGTGAGCAGTTCCATCAAGGGAAAACTGGACTTTGGGGCCCTCCCGATTTACAACTTGCAATTAACTGGCGAGAAAAACAAAAACCTAATCTTGCATGGGCTGTTCGATTTAATCCTGCATTTGAAAGAACAATGGTTTACCTCAAAACTAGTGAGGAGGAGTATATTGCCGAGGAGGAGAATAAGATACGTTTACAAAAGCGAGCATTAAGGCGATCAAGAATAGTTGCTTTAGTTTTAGGTTCAGCTGGAATGATATCAATAGGTTTAGGATTACTAGCATTTATTCAAAAGCAAGGAGCTTTAAAATCCGAGGCAAGAGCAAAAGAACAGGAAAAAATAGCCGTAGAAAATGCAAATAAAGCTGAGATTCAGAGAATAAAAGCTGACTCAAGCGCCATATATGCAACATCCCAACAAAAAATTGCTGAACAACAAAAGCAATTGGCTGAACAGGAGAAACAAAACGCTGAAATAAATGCTAATGAGGCACAAAAACAAAAGACTAAAGCTGAAGAGCAAACAATTATTGCACAGGAAAAACAAAAATTAGCAACCGAAAACGAGAAGAAAGCAAAAGAAGAACAAATTAAGGCCGAAATAGCCAGAAAAGAAGCTGATAACCGTAAAATGCTTTCAATTGCCCAATCTATGGCGGTTAAAAGTGAGCAAATGCGCACTGATACATTGCTTAAAGGGTTGCTAGCTTTTCAAGCATTTAGCTTTAATAATGATTACAACGGTGTATCTTATAATCCCGATATTTTTAAATCAGTTTATACCGGATTAAAATTTTTCAAAGGTGTTAATTTTAACATATATCAAGGGCATACCAGTTTTATTAAAACTTTAGTTCAGGATAAAGAACGAATAATTTCAGGTAGTAGCGATGGTCAAGTTATTAGCTGGAATCTCAACGATAAAACCTCAACTGTATTATTATCAAATCAACCTATTGTTAAAAAATTGATTATAAAAGATCAAACCATATTATGTTTAACCAATAGCAGTATTGTTAATTATGATTTAAATAGCAAAATACCAGATATTTATAATCTACAAAATGCAGATGTAAAAGACTTATTTATTACAAAGGGGGGGAAATATCTGTTAGTTTTAAATCAGAGTATCATAATTACAGATGATTATAAAAACCAAGGTGTTGAATTTTATAAAGTAGATTCAAAGATCAATGCTGTGAAGTATGATTTTAGTACAAGTAATCTTTTTGTTGCACTATCGGATGGTAAAATATTTTACTGGAAGAACTTCCAATCAGAGCAAGAGAAACCTATTCTTTTGGCTAATATTCCTGATGGAAACTGGGGTGATATTAGCTTTAATGCTCAGAAAAACATTATTGCTGCTGGAACTGCAAATAACCAAGGAGTGATTTACTTATGGGATTTCACTAATGGTAATCAAATATCACTACTTAGAGGACATACAGCAAAGATTACAGGGATTTGTTTCTCTTCAGATGGATCTCTTATGGCTTCAGCAAGTTATGATAAATCAGTTAGACTCTGGCACATGGACGATTTGAGAACTTTACCAATAGTTTTTGATGATCATGGATCATGGGTAACTTCAGTTATGTTTACAAAAGATGATAAAAATCTGATCAGCGGGGACAAAGACGGTAATATAAGGAGTTTCCCCACTGATGTTAATTCCTTAATTGTCGGTTTTTGTAACTTTCTATCAAGGCAACTAACTCAAAGCGAATGGCAAAACTATGTTGGTACAGATATACCCTATAAACCCACTAAATGCACTAATAGGTAATGAAACGAATTTTACTCATAACTTCTATTCTTTTCCTTGGCATATCGGCCATTAAATCACAAAATACATGTGCCGATCAACTCAAGGTGGCACAGCGAAGATTTGATGATGGACTCCTCGACGATATTCCACAACTTCTATCTAATTGTATGAAAGATGGATTTACCAAAGAGGAAAAAGCAAACGCCTATAAACTTCTTATTCAAACTTATCTTTTTAGTGAACAAACTGAAAAAGCTGATTTGGAAATGCTTAAATTTTTAAAGGAGTTCCCCAACTATTCAATTGCAGTTAATGATCCTAAGGAGTTTATCAACCTTTACAGCACATACCGAACGAAACCAATATTTAAAGTGGAGATCAAAGGAGGTTTTAATTTCTGTATGCCAAAATTTATTGAACCGTTTGGTGTTGGTAATACCTCAAAGAGCCACCCAGCCTACAAATCTAAACTTGGTTATAATGTTGAGGTTAACTTTATAAATAAACTATATAAGGATTTTGAGTATAGCATTGGGGCATCGCTGATACTTTCGAACTTTGATTACTCCAATAAACCATTTGAGTATTCTACTGTAACGGGAACATTTAAGAACAATTATTTAGGACTTCCAATTGCTGTGAGATATAATTATAAATTCAAAACAGTAAATCTATTTACCAAAGTAGGGCTTGAATTTGTGTATTTATTTCAATCGTCAGTAAATTTAACTCGCACAGATATAAACGTAGGAAGATCAGAGCCATATACTGGCATCGAAAATCTTTTATTATCACATAAAAAGTTTGATGTTAGACCATTGTTAGCTATTGGAACAGCATTGAAAGTAAGAAATGCTCAATTTCTGATTACTGCTGGGTTCAAATTTAGCACTAAAACTCAGTTAAATAGGCAGAAGACTTATTTGAATCCATTACTTCAAGAAAAATATTTCTTTGCCGAGGATGAGTTGTTATTAAATCAATCCTTTATATCATTTTCATACATCCGCCCCATTTATAAACCCAAGAAAATTAGGTAATATGAAGAGATCTTATTTCATATTTTTTCTAGCAATAATGCTTATTTCGTGTGAAAAACCAATATCGGAATTTCAATCAAAAAACTTTATTAAGTTTTTTGGAAGTGGCTTTGAAAGCAAGGGTAACGATGTAGTTGAACTATCCGATGGAGGCTATGTAATTACAGGTTATGATAAAGTAAATGCTTCGAATCAACAGATATTTGCAGCTAAGGTTGATAAAAATGGGAATTTGATTTGGAGTAATACTTATGGAAAAAGCGCAGCTAAAGAGGAAGGAAAAATTGTTAAAGAGGTATCCGATGGTTTTTTAATTGCTGGTATTTCCACCCCGACGAGTTCTAGCATTACTCATTCATTTATTATGAAGGTCAACACGTATGGTGATTCGCTTTGGTATAAAGAATTTCGCGATTCTACCTATAGCATTGTGGTTAATGATATTCTTGTGACTAATAGTAATATTTATATTGCTGGTCAATCCTATAAATCGGATGTAAGCAAAACAGATTTTTACAGAGCAAAGTTAGATACTTCAGGAAAATTCATCTACGGAAAATCAAGTTTTCTGGCATCTAACAGCTCTTATAAAAGAATCTTTCAGCAGCAAGACAATAATCTACTTTTAATCGGCACACATGGTGTAAACAACGTAATCTCAATGGTTACGGTAGATCAAAGTACGATGAACGAAACTAGTCCTATTAATACTGTAACTCCCAACGAAACCGCTGCTGATGCTATTCTCAATGGCGATAAATTGTATCTACTTATAAATAATAGCCAATCGGGTTTAAAATTATCAAAGTTAAACTCTGGCTATATTGAGGAATGGCAAACAGAAACAATAAGTTCAGTTGTAGGTAAATCAGTTGCCTATAATGAAGACGGGACTCTAATGATATGTGGTGAAAGCATTGATGATTTAGGCAATCCTTTAATAAACTTTATAAAGGTAAATGCTGATGGTAGTGTTTATTACGGACAACAATTCTATAGAACTTTTTATGGGACGATTGGAAGGGTAATGCAAACAAAAGATAAAGGGTTAATTCTGGTTGGAACAACTAATTCAACCTATGGAACAAATGTGCAGTTGATAAAGACTGATAAGGATTACTTTATGCTTAAAAACAATTAAGAAATAGGGCTATGAAACTCAAAAAACTTTTGATACTTATAGTAATAGTATCATTAAATTGCATCTCACTATTTGCAACTGAAACGCTTACACCTGTTCATATCCAATCAGATAATGCATCTTCAAGTTTAGCAAAAGTTGGTGATAATATTGCACTAACATTTACTTCATCAGGTGCAATTAGCAGTGTAGTGGTTACTATATCTGGACATAACATTACTGGGGGAAATTTAACAAACGTTGGGAATAATTGGACTGCTACATATACAATGGTAGGAGGAGATTCCGAAGGAGCCATTGCTTTTACTATAGATTATACTGAAATGGTAGCACAAGTAACAAGTACAACGGATGGAAGTTCCGTAACATTCGACAAAACATCCCCCGCTGCACCAACCATTTCAGGTATCTCGGCAGGTTATTTCAGCACCAATCAGACCTTTACAGTTAGCGGCGAGGCGGGTGCTACTATTGAGTACTCAACTAATAATGGGGGCTTATGGACTTCATACTCTGGCGCAGTAACTCTATCGGCAGAGGGAACATACAACGTACTTGCTCGTCAAACCGATCAAGCAGGAAATGGTCCAACAGCATCTGCGGTTATCACCCTAACCATAGATAAAACAGCCCCTACTGCCCCAACCATCTCAGGTATTTCAGCGGGTAGCTATAACACCGATCAGATTTTTACGGTCAGCGGCGAGGCTAGTGCTACCATAGAATATTCAACCAATAACGGGGGACTATGGACGGCTTACTCTGGCGCAGTAACCATATCGGCAGAGGGAACGTACAACGTATTGGCACGCCAAACCGATCAGGCAGGAAATGGGCCAACAGCATCTACAGCAATCACCCTAACCATAGATAAAACAGCCCCTGCAGCACCAACCATCTCAGGTATTTCAGCGGGCAGCTATAATACCGATCAGATTTTTACGGTCAGCGGCGAGGCTAGTGCTACTATAGAATACTCAACTAATAATGGGGGCTTATGGACTTCATACTCTGGCGCAGTAACTCTATCGGCAGAGGGAACATACAACGTACTTGCTCGTCAAACCGATCAGGCAGGAAATGGGCCGATAGCATCTGCGATAATCACCCTAACCATAGATAAAACAGCACCTGCAGCACCAACCATCTCAGGTATTTCAGCGGGTAGCTATAATACCGATCAGATTTTTACGGTCAGCGGCGAGGCTAGTGCTACCATAGAATATTCAACCAATAACGGGGGACTATGGACGGCTTACTCTGGCGCAGTAACCATATCGGCAGAGGGAACGTACAACGTATTGGCACGCCAAACCGATCAGGCAGGAAATGGGCCAACAGCATCTACAGCAATCACCCTAACCATAGATAAAACAGCCCCTGCAGCACCAACCATCTCAGGTATTTCAGCGGGCAGCTATAATACCGATCAAATTTTTACGGTCAGCGGCGAGGCTAGTGCTACCATAGAATATTCAACCAATAACGGGGGACTATGGACGGCTTACTCTGGCGCAGTAACCATATCGGCAGAGGGAACATACAACGTATTGGCACGCCAAACCGATCAGGCAGGAAATGGGCCAACAGCATCTGCAATAATCACTCTAACTATAGATAAAACAGCACCAAATGCTCCTTCTGTTACAGGTACTACACCAACCAACGATCAAACCCCAACATGGAGTTGGTCTGCTGGCGGAGGTGGTGGTAACGGGACATTTCGCTATAAACTTGACGATAGTGATCTTACCAGTGGCGCAACTACTACAACATCTTTAAGTTATACACCTGGTACAAATCTCACTGAAGCAAGCCACACTCTTTATGTTCAGGAACGTGATGCAGCTGGAAACTGGTCAACTAGTGGTAGTTTTGTAATTGTAATTGATATTACAACCCAAACTCCAACACTTACGTTACCCGCAAGCAATTCATTTATAAATAAAGATGTAGAAATAAAGTTTACTCTACCAGAAGTCGCCAAAAGTGGAACTGTAAAGATGACTTTCATAAGACCATCCGCTACTGATAGATCTGTTACATTCACATCTGATTTTGAAACATCTGGAGAGCATACCACCATGCTCAATGGTGAAGATCTTGTTAATAATATTCATGTTGCATCGGGGAATGGAAATAATTATTTATACGATACAGGTGTTTATAGCATTAAAATTGAATACCAAGATCTTTTAGGAAACCCTGTTTCCTTTGTAACAAATACAAATATCCAATATGGTTCAACGAAACCTACTCCTAGTTTTCAAGCAATTTCATCTCCAAGAAATACAAGGGTAGGAATAGTGAACTTAGATTTCGATAAGTATGTAAAAGCCGCTCAGGTTACTTGGGACGACTTTACACTTACAAGAAACGGAACAACTAATGTTCCGCTTGATAATAGCCTTCCGTTTACTTTTACTCATGATTATGATTATGGTGGATGGTATTCAAATTCTTTCACATTAGACCTTACAGTCTATAACACATTGACCGATGGTAGCTACGAATTAAAGCTTAAAGCAACGGGTACTGGAATTAAAGATTTTTATGGTAACGATTTAATGTCTGGTGCAAATGTTATTTGGACAATGGATGCAACACCACCAACTTTAACCACAGTTCATATTCAATCCAATAATGCGAATCCTGCATTTGCTAAGCCCGGGAATGAAATTACGGTTAGTTTTACATCATCAGAAACCATTCAAACTCCAACTGCAACAATTAATGGGAATGTGGCATCAATCAGTTTTGTGAGTGGAAATAGTTGGACAGCAAAATATATAATGGTAAATGGTGATACTGAAGGAGATATTACATTTAATATTTCATTTCAGGATTTAGCAGGGAATAATGCCAACGTTACCTCTGTTACCGATGGGAGTTATGTTACTTTCTTGAAATCCGCACCAACATTATCAACAACAACCATAAAATCAAATAATACTAATATCGCTTTAGCAAAATCTGGAGATATTATAACCCTTGATTTCACTTCTGCAAAAGCATTAGCAAATGTTGTAGTTACTATTGCTGGGCATACTGTAATAGCAACAGGTAGTGATGGCGATAAAACATGGACTGCATCTTATATTATGACAGGAACAGATGCAGAGGGAACTATACCATTTACAATTAATTTTACCGACAAACCTGGTAATGCAGGAGTACAGGTTTCTAACGCTTCTACTTCAGTAATATTTGATAGAACACTTCCAACATTAAGTTCTGTTAGTATTTCATCAAATTATGTTAATACTAATAAGGTTGGTGTTGGTGGCATTGTCACATTGACTATTACTGGATCAGAGAATCTTGTAATAAATGCTGGTGATATTAAGTTTGAAGGGAATAATGCTACTATTGCTGGATCGAATAATAGCTGGACAGCAACTTACACTATGCTATCTTCAAATACTGCAGGTATCGTTCCTTTCACTATTAATTTTACTGATCTTGCTGGAAATATTGGTACTCAAGTTATTTCTTCTACAAATGGGTCTAGCGTCACCTTTGATCAAACAAGTCCTGTTTTGTCAAGTGTTAGTATACTATCCAACAATATTGTTACTACACAGGCTAAGGTTGGGAATTTGATTTCTATGTCGTTCACAGCAAGCGAAGCGATTGAGGGTGTTGCCATTAAACTAAACGGGAAAAATATTTCAGTTACCAATCCAAGTGGAAATAATTGGACAGCCAACTATACAATGTTAAGCGGTGATGCTGAAGGAGCATTATACATAACAATTGATTGTAAAGATTTCTCAGGAAATACTGCACAAATTACTAATACATCAATAACCTTTGATAAAACGGCACCAATTCTGACTGAAGTTAAGATATCATCGAATAATATTACACCTGCTTTTGCAAAAGAAGGTGAAATCGTTACTCTAACATTTAAGACCAATGAGGATATTAAAACTCCAGTTGTCGGAACAAATTTAGGTAATGCTTCGGTTACTGGAGGTCCAAGAGACTGGACAGCCACAAGAACTGTTGCTGCATTAGATGCACAAGGATTAATTACTTTTAGTATACCAATTATTGATTTATCCGATAACAGCGGAACAACCGGTACTTCTACCACTAATGGCTCAAGCGTAACTGTTGATTGTTTATCGCCAACAATATCTGCAACTGTTCCTTTTGGTATTTATAAAGTTGGAAGTACAATCCCTGTAACTATCACCTCTGATGATAAAACTTATACTGGACAAACCATTAGTGTTAATAGTAAAGTTCAAACTTTAATTAACAATAACAACAATACTTATACTATTAATTATCAGGTTCAGGAAGGAGATGACCAACTTAGTTCAGTAGCAACTTTACCTGTGAATTTGTTATTAAAGGATTATGCTGGTAATACCAATGTTGCCTTAACATCTGCTACAGTAGTAGGGGGTACTTTAACATTAAACTCAAGTACACCTCAAATATCCTCTTTTACAAGTGATGCAACCGGTGCTGGAATTTTAAAGATAGGCGATCAAATAGTATTTACGTTAACTACAGCAATAGCTGAAACAGGTTTAGCTGTTACGCCATCTACCTATAATAGCAAACCTTTAACATGGACAACTACAAATGGTGGAGGTACATATACGGCAACCTATACTGTTCAGGAAGGGGATGCCGATCAAGTAACCCCATTACAACTTAGTAGTATTACTATAGCTGATGGAGCTGGTAACACAAGTAATCCTTATAGTTATACTAGTATTGGCAAAAGTATTTACGCGACAAGACCTACTTATACAATTTCAGGAACTTCCTCACGCTGTGTAGGAGCAGCTAATTTAGATGTAACCTTTACTTTTACTGGCAAACAACCATTTACATTTACATACAACGATAAAGACGATGGTTCTGGAACGAGTACCACAATCAATAATTTATATGCCAATAGCAAAGTTATAAGTGTTGCAAGTGGTTCCTATATTATCACTAATCTTGTAGATGGATCAACTAATTCTGCTACAACTAACTCATCCGTAAAAGCAATAATCACAGAGAATGCCTTGCCTTCAATTACATTCATTAATTCACTGAATCCTGGCTTAACAATTAATAAACTGGCTAGCGCCTACCGATTAATAGATTTTGTTACCTCACCAACTGGGGGAACTTTTACGGGTGATTGTGTTGGCTCAACTGGTGGATTTGCATACTTTTACCCTTCATTAGCGGGGGTAACGACTACTCCTGTTGTTAAAACTATAACTTATTCTTATACTAATAGTAGTACTGGTTGTTCAAGTACTAACACTTTTAATATTCAAGTAACAGGTACAAAGGCTTTTTTAACAGGTTTAAGTTCGAATAAAAGTTATTGCGTTTCAGCAACTGAAGCGACCCATGTTATTACAGCTACTGGTATGGGTGCTATTACTGCCGAAAGTTTTTCAGTAACTGGTGCTACTAAAGGAGTGGAATGGGACGATTACGCTACTACACCGCATAGTATTATTATTGATCCAAAACTTTTCTCAACTGGGAACCATGATATAACCTATACCTATACTGAAGATGGAACCACTTTGAGTACTACTGAAACCATTACTATTGTTCGTGTAAGTACAACCATTGATTTTGGTCCTCTTTCTGATAAATATTGTAAAAACAGTGAGCCCATTACTCTTGTTGGTGATTTACCAGTAGGTACTGGTCATTTCTCGTGTTCATCAACTGGTTTCTCAACAGTGGCTAATTCAAATTCGGCAACATTTTCACCATCTTCTGCTCCATTGAGCTCCACGATAACAATTTCATACTACTACGAGACTCCTGAGGGTTGCCAATCAACGCCCAAAGAACACACAACAATAGTTAATCCAGTACCAACACCAGATTTCACTATCAAAGACAACTACAATTTTGATGAAACTCCAATTTTCTTAAATCCTCCCGCCAATGGAAGTTACTCGGGTGAAATTATTTCAAGTAATACAATATTCCCTTTATATGCATCCAAAATTGGATTTGATATTCCAATAACCTACACACTAACTGAAAATGGTTGTTCTGGAAGCATAACTCATAACACAAAAGTATATAAAGCAAATGCAGGAATTAAGGTTGGTAGTGCAAATATGGCGGATAGTTATTGCTACAGCAATGAAGCCTTTGACATCTCATGCGACCCTGCAATTGGATATGATTTTGCTTTTACAAGTACTAAGAATGCTTTAACTCAAACCTCAGATCATATTGCTAATTATAGTATTAATAAAGCGGGTGCAGGAACAGATATAATTAAGTACAAATATTACATTGGTACCGGCATAAATAAAACTCCATACGAAATAGTAAAGAGTGTATTTATTGATTCCATTGGAATTGTCTCATTTGACTTGAGTAGCAATTATTGTAAGAATAATGCACCAGTGCAAGTATTAGGAACTCATAGAGTAATGAACGGTGAAAATACTTACTCAATTATTAGAAACAGAGTAAATAGTGTAAATCCTAACTCATTTATATTTAATCCTCTTTATGCTACCTTTACTCCAAGTATAGCCGATACTGGATCTTTCGAAATAACCTATACATTTACTTCAGACAAGGGCTGTATACAATCCATAACAAAGCAGACTTCCGTAAATTCTGTTCCTAAGGTTGAATTTTCTTTGGCTGCTTCTTGTCCTGGTATTAATAAAGATATAACTTTTAAAAATGAAACTGAAGATATACCCGGTTCAACAATAACATGGGACTGGAATTTTGAACCAGACAATGGATCAACACTAAAAGATCCAACATACAAGTATACCTTTGCAGGTTTAAAACCTGTTAAACTAGTCGCAACAACCGAAAAGGATTGCAAAGATGAACTAACTAATTACTTTACTGTAGGTGTAAGCGCAAAAGCCGATTTTAATTGGATTAATGATTGCTTAACTGGCGACTCCGTTAAATTTACAAATGTTTCATCTGGAGGTGAGATCAGCACTGCTACTTGGAAGTATAACAATACACAAATTTCAACCAATGTAGATTCTCTTAAATATTTATTTTCTGGACTAGGAAAGTATAACATGACCCTTGCCATTAGTACAAAAGATGGATGTATTGATTCTGTTAAAAAACAGGTTGTAATACAGCCTTATATCAAATTCCTTGACCTTCCACAGCATATTTACTCCGATAATTTTGAGTCGGGTACTCAGAACTGGAATGCAAAGAGTATTTTAGATGGAGGTAACTCCAGTTGGGTGTTTGGAATCCCAACTGGAACTGTGTTTAAAGCAGATGTTAGTTCAAATGCTTGGTATACAAATATTGGCTTTAGTACTCAGAAAGTTGAAAACTCACAGGTAATCAGCCCATGCTTCGATATGAGAGGCTTAACAAAACCAATGATAAAGATGAACATCTGGTCTGCTCCCGAAGCGGGTCGTGATGGTGCTGTGCTTCAGTACTCAACCGATGGTGGCACTACTTGGAAAACAAATAATAAGGATAATAATGTTGGTCAAGCAAACGAAGGTATAAATTGGTTTGATCCGGGTAATATCAGCAGTAAACCAGCTGGTCAGTCAACGGGCTGGAGTAGCACCGATACTCAAACTGGCTGGAAGAGCGCACGCCATAACCTAGATACGCTAAAGGGTTTATCTAATGTTCGATTCAGAATTGTTTATGCTAACGAAGCGAATAACATTAAACCATTTAACGGTTTTGCTTTCGATGATGTTTGGATCGGTGACAGGCAACAGCTGGTTCTAGACGAGTATTTTACCAATTCAACAGTATCCGCAGATACTTCAATAAACAATTATATCAAACAAATTGAAAAGTTTAAAAAAGAGGATATAATTCCAATTCATTATCATACCGGCAACCCAATAGGGGATGTTCTATTTAACTATTATTCTGCAGGCCCTTCATCAAGGTTATTCTACTATGGAGTTAGTCAAGTTCCCTATATATTTACCAACGGTATAACTTCATCGGAATTAGTCGATGCTTCAAGTAAATTGAAATACGAAAAATCAATCGATGTTGAAACTCTCAAAGATCCAATGATTTCTATTGGACTTAATGTAACTTCGAGTAATGTAAGCCTAGAATTAAAAGCCTTAAAGGATTTAACTGGAGATAATCTTGTTTTATACTGTGCAATTGTCAAGGATAGCATTTTGGATGGTAATGTATACTACTATAATGTGCTCCGCAAATTTATTCCAAATCCGGGAGGTATTTTAATATCAACAAGTGATTGGGTAAGTGGACAAACCATAAGCCAATCGATACCAGTAAATATTGATAATTCATCTTCTGAATTTATTAATGCAAGGGTAGTTGTGTTTGTTCAGAATAGCACTACTTTACAGGTTTATCAGGCTGCGTCATTCAAATTATCTGCCCTTACGGGTGATCATCCAATTGATATTAGCAATTTGGTTGATATTTACCCCAACCCGGTCAATGATTACCTAATTATTGAGAGTGAAACCAGTATCGATAGGTTAATGATCTTTGATATTGCTGGTAGGGTGGTAGGCAACTATACCCCAGCACAAACAAGATATAGCGTACCCGTCCAGAATATGGAAAGCGGTATTTATATCATAAAGGGTAATATCAAGAAGGGTCAGTTTATAAGGAAGTTTGTAAAGCAATAATAACTGAAAAGCCCCTTTCGGGGCTTTTTTATTGTCAAACAAAAGTTAAAACCTAATGTAATTTCATTCCAATTAAATGAATAAACTCCTCACGGGTTTTAATATCGGAAAGGAATATACCCGTAAATGCAGAGGTAGTTGTTACTGAATTTTGTTTTTGAACGCCTCTCATCTGCATGCACATGTGTGCTGCCTCAATAACCACTGCAACACCAATTGGGTTTAATGTATCCTGAATACAATCCCTTATCTGCATTGTAAGCCTTTCCTGAACCTGCAATCTTTGTGAAAACGCCTCAACAACACGAGCAATTTTACTTAAACCAGTGATGTACCCATTGGGTATATAGGCAACATGAGCTTTTCCATAAAATGGAATCATGTGATGCTCGCACATAGAGTAAAGATCAATGTCCTTAACAAGAACCATTTGAGGGTAATCCTCCTTAAATTTTGTTTTTTTAAGCATTTCATGAGGATCCGCATGATAACCTTGAGTAAGATATTGCAAGGATTTGGCAACGCGCAATGGCGTTTTTTGTAATCCTTCACGAGAAGGATCTTCTCCTAAGAGTTCAAGTATAGATTTATGGTGTTCTGCTAATTTTTTAGTGGTCTCTGGATTCCACTTCTCTATTTTGGAGTAACCATTATTTTCGAATTCATTCTCCTCGTCATCAAAAATTTCCATATAGATTCACTAATTTAATTTGAGTTACAAAGTAAGTGGATTTTTTGCTTTATAGTTTGAATAGCAATATTAATTAAACTTAAAGACTCTTAAAAATCAATATTATTTTGGATGTAAATAACTATTCACCAAAATATTCAACATAATTATTTTCTGTTTCCTGAATTTTTATACAGTGCAATTTTACGCCTAAATTTTCAATGGGTTGCATTAATACATCCCAAAATGCAACAGCGAGATTTTCAGTTGATGCAATTTTACCCCGCATAAAATCAACGTCAAGATTTATGTTTTTATGATCGATTTTATCAATTATTAGTTCTCTAATCAACTTGCTAACATTAGTTAGATTAGTCACATAACCAATCTTTTTATCAATATCACCCTTAACAGTTACAAAAAGTTCGAAATTGTGTCCATGCCAGTTTGGATGCGAACACTTACCATAAATTCTGTAATTTTCCTCATCGGATAGTTCTTCTCGAAACAGCCTATGTGCAGCATTAAATCTTTCCCTTCGGGTGATATAAGAAATTGGCATAGCTAATGATTTGATAGGCTATAAAGTTAAAAAACTATATCTTTCGGAATGAAATTATAGCCCTAATTAATTTTAATTACTTTGAAAGACCATATTAAAAAAGGTTTAAAATGAACATACTTATTGTTTCAGCTACAGCAAAAGAGAATGGTTTAGCGACGGGGCTTGATGTAAAAAAAGGTATTCCTATAAGAGTAAAAGAGCCATTTAATCATGATGTTGATGTTTTGGTCACGGGTGTTGGTGCTGTTCCAACAACTTTTTTTTTAACAAAAGTGGTGGAAAATTATCAACTTGTTATAAATATAGGAATTGCAGGTTCATACAATCCCATTTATTCCATAGGTTCTGTTGTTTGTATTAATGAGGATACTTTTGGTGATTATGGAATTGACGACAGGGGCGTTTTCAAGTCGTTATGTGATGTGAATATTAATGCAAAAGATGAGTTTCCATTTTTGGGTGATACGTTAAATAATCCATGGCTAAAAAACGCTTTGTTTGAAATCAAATTACCATTGGTAAAAGGAGTTACTCTTTCAACTGCTAGCGGCTCAGAGGAGATAATTCGTAAAATTAAAGAGCGGTGGAATGCAGATGTTGAAACAATGGAAAGTGCTTCCGTGTTTTACGTATGTAGACTAATGGATATTAAGTTTGTATGCTTAAGATCTATCTCAAACATGGTAGAACCAAGGGATAGGTCGAAATGGGATTTTAAAAATTCTATTAATAATCTAACACACGAAGTGAGACGTTTAATAAACAGCATTACCTCAGATTGTTAACTATTTGATATAGAAAGATAAAAACATGAAGTTAAAACTTTGCTTCTCAACTTGTCCAAACGATACATTCATGTTCGATGCGTTGGTAAATGGTCGGATCGCCAACAATGATTTCACCTTTGATATTCATCTTGCGGATATCGATGAACTAAATCGGTTAGCGTTTGATGGGGTTGCCGATATAACTAAAATAAGTTTTAATGCATTTGCGAAAGTATGCGATAAATATCAACTACTAAACTCTGGTAGTGCATTGGGTAACGGTGTGGGTCCTTTAGTAATTAGCCGTAGGCTCATTTACCCCGATGAAATAAAACATGCTAAAATTGCAATTCCTGGTCTTGAAACAACTGCAAATATGCTATTTACAATTGCTTTCCCCGAAGCAAAAAACAAGAAAGTTTATCTTTTTTCAGATATTGAAGAGGCTATCTTATCAAATGAGGTTGATGCAGGTGTGATAATCCATGAAAATAGATTTACCTATGAGAAAAAGGGACTTAAGAAAATAATAGATCTTGGAGAGTACTGGGAAGAGCAAACAAAATTACCAATCCCTTTAGGTGGAATTGCAGTTAAAAGAAGTTTACCTAATAACATCAAAATCAAAATAAATCAACTACTCAGAAAAAGTATTGAACATGCTTTCTCCTACCCAAAAGAATCCTATCCGTATGTTAGAAAATATGCTCAAGCTATGGAAGAGGAAGTGATGTACAAACATATTCAACTTTATGTAAATGATTATTCAATTGATTTAGGAACTAAAGGTAAAGATGCGATCATAGAACTATTCAAACGCTCAAGCGAACTTAATCTGATTCCCAAATTGGATTATGATATCTTCACTATTAAATAATTTGTAACTACTCAGGAATATACGTTGGCAAGTACTTTCTTTGAAAACTAACAAGGTTCTGAGGTCTTTTAAGATTCTCGCAAAGTCGCAAGGCTCGCTAGGGAGAAAAAACTAAAAGTTTTTTCCCTTTGCGCACAAGTATTATGTTCAAATTGGTGCGATTTAATCATAATATTTCAATTGAGTTTAACTTTGTTCCTCATCTATCTTATATTCTTTGCGGCTTAGCGACTTTGCGTGAGATATTTTTTTATTGCTGAATAGCTACAATAATTTAAATTTATTTTTTTACTCCTTCCCAGAATATGAACGCTTAAAAATGGCATCCCATGCCCCAAGCGCAGGTTTTGGATTAAAATCCTTATCCACCAGACCCATATATGAAAACAAGGTAATATTCGAAGGCACATTAGGTGGTAATGCTGAAACATCAATATCTGTAAATGTTAGCTGAAACACAGCAATGGCATTCACCTGATCAAGTAATTGAGCGTGCCGATAAATATAATCACGCTGTTTTTCTGGTGTACCAGTAAAATTATTTACCGTTGCCGAAGACCAACCCCCTTCGGAAATAAAAACTGGCAATGATTTCCCGATCACCAATTTGGAATAATAATCCAAAGGAATATCCTGCGGTTTATCAAATCCGAAATACGGGTATGATGACATGCCTAACTCTTCAATAAAGGGGAAATCAGTAAAATCTTGAGCAATTGAATTGAAAGTGCCATTACCCAACTTTCCCCATGCAAAATCCACTTGAATACTCACGCTCAACTTTACATGAGTATCATAAGCACGTATTTCGATTGAGGCATCGTTAGCTGCCTTTTTTACTCCTTGGTATATTGAATCGGGTGAAGCCCCACGAATAAGATTGGTTTCCAATGCAAGTCCCATATGCTCTGGGCGCAAAACACTATCCATAACAAAAGCGAAACGCCTGTATAAACGCTGTACATCGGGCTGAGTAATGCTCTTATGGCGAGCCACTAGTTCAAGCGCATCCGATCCACGATTTAGTCCATTAGCAGGATCGATATAGACCCACAACTTGAAATTTTTGGTGCGATAATAATCCACCAATCCTTTATAATTATTAATTACATAGGTCACTGGCGACATTCCATTATACAAGGAATCCCAAGGGACTTCGGTTGTAATCATTGCAGCATCGGCTCGCTGCTCCCATAAATGCAACGATTGAATTACCAAATCAAACTCAATTCGAGGTGCTGAACTCTGAAAACCCATTCTGTAGGTGCGGGTGTTTAGGTTTTTTTCTGACTCCTTACTACATGAAAAAAGTAATACACTGCAAATCAGGAAGAAAAACCATAAACGTTTTATTTCAATTGGTTTCATAACTTTTTGCTTAAAAAATTGTGTAAATACCTGATTTATAAATATTTAAATCTTCTTATCACGTGACATATCTTTAGGTTTTCTTTCCATTATTCAATTCCTGCAATATTCATTATTAAGTTCTCAATAAAACCTGTTCTATCAGAATCTGAATCAAAAGGCAAAGCGCTTTCAACACCCTCAGTTAACCCTTCATTTCTCAATAGATCTTGGCATTCTTTCTTTAAATATGCTTTTACGATTTGATTAGCATTTTTGATACTGTTTAATACCTCAAGGCAATTATCCAGTATGTAAATAATATCCTCAAAATCGTGACTTTGTCTTAAGTCATTTCCACCTCTACCTCTATGTGCAGCGAATTTCGAGGCTAAGTAGTACTCTGGAGTAAATACAAATATTTCGATACCATTAGGTAGTGCTTTTAATACTCTATTCTCAATTCCCTCATGATACCATTGATTGCTAAATCCAAGTACAGTTGAATCGGCTGGCATTACATCAACTTTAATACCCTTATAAATCTTTCGGCAAATTGGTGCTCCTATTGAAGTATCGTGTGCAAAACCTTTTGCTCTTAATTTTTCTTCCAATCTTGAATGTTCAATTCTTGAGTTTAATTCAATTACACAGTCTACATCGAGTGTTGGTCTAATATCTGAGGCAGCAGGATCATTTGCATATAGTTCAGCCACAGCACCCCCAACAAATACTATATTATCTTTTAGTTCTCCTAAACCATTGGCTACTGTTTGTAGCATCATAATATTGGTACTAAGCATGTTGCAACCGTTTTTCAAGTTCATCTATAGCTATCTTTATCTCTCTTGTGCGCCCAACTCGTATGGTGTCTATAATTACAAGGAGTTCATAGAATATATTATCGTTTTGAACGGTTGCTGGTAAAGTTTTATAAAGAGGTTCTATCGCCTGTCCTCGTTGTTCACCTTTAGCGTAAGGCCATACATAAACATCATTCCCCGATGAGATCTGCTCGTTAATTGGATATGCGGAATGTGCTGTTGGAATTCCTCTCACAACAGCACCTGGTTCGGCAGGAAAAACATACTTTAATCCGTAAATCAAAAACTCCTTAAACGAGTTAATGTGTACCTTTCTTTTTTTAGCATCAATTAATCCTGCTATTTTACATCTATTTAATACTTCTGTCACTTCAGATGCGCTTATTTGCAATGAATATGCTATGTCTGAATTCCTCCAGTCATCATGCTTCAAGGCTATTATCTTTAATAGCACTGCTATGTCTTGGGGACGCATCCCATTGTGTTTTTTCATTCTTACTTCATTTTTCAATTCGCGATTCGCGAATCGCGAATTAACAATTCAAAAATAAGGAAAATATTTTCTCAAAAAAATATTTGGTTTGATAAAAAACAAAAAAGGCATCTCTCGATGCCTTTTATATTATATAAGGAAAGTGTGATTATACTAAACCTTGGTCTAACATAGCGTTGGCAACCTTTAGGAAACCAGCAACGTTAGCACCTTTTACATAGTCAATATAACCATTCTTGTCTTTTCCATACTTAACGCATGATTCATGAATGCTCTTCATGATTTGATGTAGACGAGCATCAACCTCTTCGCTCATCCAACTCAGTTTCATGCTGTTTTGTGACATTTCAAGACCAGAAGTAGCAACACCGCCAGCATTTGCAGCCTTACCCGGAGCAAATAAAATCTTGTTGTGGTGGAATACTTCAACAGCCTCAGGAGTACAAGGCATGTTTGCACCTTCAGTAACACAAACAACACCATTTTTAACTAAAACTTCAGCATCAGCTTTACCTAACTCGTTTTGAGTAGCACAAGGCATAGCTACATCTACTTTTACTTCCCATGGACGTTTGCCAGCGAAGAATTTTGAACCAGCAAATTTCTTTGCATAAGGCTCAACGATATCTTGGTTAGATCCGCGAAGATCAAGTAAGAAAGCAATTTTATCACCGCTGATTCCATCTTCATCAAGGATATAACCATCTGGCCCAGAAATGGTAACAACTTTACCGCCTAATTCTGTTACTTTAATAGCAGCACCCCAAGCTACGTTACCGAAACCTGAAATAGCAACCCTTTTACCTTTAAAACTAGAACCTTTGGTAGCAAGCATTTCTTGTGCGAAATAGGTAGCACCAAAACCAGTAGCTTCTGGGCGAATTAATGAACCACCCCAGTTGATACCTTTTCCAGTTAAAACACCAGTATTTTCTTTTTTTAGTTTTCTGTACATACCATATAGGAAACCAATCTCACGACCACCAACTCCGATATCACCAGCAGGTACGTCAGTCTCAGGACCAATGTGAGCAGCTAGTTCTAACATGAATGATTGACAGAAACGCATAACTTCAGCGTCTGAACGTCCTTTAGGATTGAAATCGCTACCACCTTTACCACCACCCATAGGAAGTGTGGTTAAAGAGTTTTTGAAAATTTGCTCAAAACCTAAGAATTTCAAGATTGAAAGGTTAACGCTTGGGTGAAAACGGAGACCACCTTTGTAAGGTCCAATAGCGTTATTAAACTGAACGCGGTAAGCAAGGTTCACATGAATATTTCCTTCATCATCCATCCAAGGTACCTTGAATGTAAAGATTCTGTCTGGCTCAACAATTCTTTCAATGATCTTTGCTGATTCAAACTGAGGGTTTTGATTGTAAACTTCCTCAATTGACTCTAATACTTCACGTACTGCTTGTAGATATTCCACTTCACCAGGGTGTTTTTTCTCAAGCTCAGTCATTAATTTGTTAACATTCATTGCTTTAGTTTTAGTAGTAAATTATAGAAATTCAGTTTGTTATAATAAATGATGTTTTTCTTTAAAATCGGAAGCAAATTTTGCCCTTTTAATTTGAATTTCAAAGTAAAAATGTCATATCAAAACATGATAAAAAACATTTTTAGTGGGATTTGCCATTATTATAAAACTTTTTTCAGCCTTGACCCTTTTTCAAGACAGGGTTGAATGGTAATCCTTACTGAACTTCACGGAATTAAATCGTTCCTTTTGGTTGGCTATCTAAAATTCATTATGTTATATAGAGTTTACAAAAAAACTCAATCCAAATTAATCTTTTGTAATCAAACTTCACCCACTTTTTCAGGTTTAAAAATCACCCCTTTATTACTCTTGCCATCAATTTGAATGGTAAGTTGCTTATCGAACTTAATACATCTTAAATGTTCTGTCTCAAAAAAAGATTTCTGAGAATCAAGAAATGCCACATCATACTTCCCATCATTAATATAGGGATTTATGGTAAGGTATCCAACCCTAAACGACGTTAGATTTTGAAAAAAGTGAGTCCCTTGGCTTGGATCTACTTTAAAATTATCTAGTCCAGATTCAACAATTACCCTTGCTTCGGATATTTGAGACCATTTTATTGGTATTCCTAGCCAAGGATCACTACTGCCCCATCGACCTGGCCCAACTAAAACATAATTTCGCTTTAAGTCGATATATTTTTGGTTTATTGTTTCTACTTCGCGAGCAATCTCCTTAGTATGGGATGGGTTAAAACTCTCGGGCTTAACATATACAAAATCAGAAATATTATTAATAACCCCATGCCCAAGCGCTGAACGAGAGAATAGCAAAGCTTGCTCACAATCAATATCGCTCCAAAGAAATTCCTCGGTTTGCTCATTCTCCACAATAGGGCGGATTTGAAGGAAATTAAAAATCTTTGGCCAACCCGATGGAGTATCTAGATTTACTGCAAACTCTATTTCAATTGGGTTATTCATCTCCTTCTGTCCAATTTCCAGTAAAGTTTGTATGATTTCTGCAAGAGGAAAGGTTGTGTGTTTAAGAATACTTGAAAAGGAAACCAGTTTAGTACCACCCTCATAGAAACCATCACGAAGAGTTTGGTTATGATAATCATACGTTGATACTACATGCCGAAAATCTGGATAGTCAATTGCCTCCTTGATATCAAATTTAAGGATATTAACACCATCGTCTACCGAGGGTATAAACGACTCAGGTCGCATATCTAGGGCATAAAACTGTTTCTGTGTCTGCCTTAGAGCCATCTCAGGGGATGAGAGTTGCAATATTTTTTTTGGGTATTTAGGGGAAAAGCGAATAGCCGCTCCTCCATCGACAATAAGCTTTCCAAGACCATATCCAACGGTTGCAATCCCATCTTTTGCCGTTTCGGAGCCGATTGGATAGAAATTAATTGATCGTGCAACGCCAGAGAACGTTGGAAAGAAGATATCTCCACGTCTATTGCCACAAACCTCCTGTATTACAATTCCCATTTTTTCCTCATCAATTACATTCGAAGTGGCAGCCATGTATGCTTTACTACTCCTAAAATAAACTGATGCATAAACGCTTTTTATTGCTTGACAAATCATCCCATGCATTGTATCTACATCCTCAACCAAAGGAACCATATATGTTGAGTAAATTCCAGCAAATGGTTGATAATGTGAATCTTCGAGTTTACTCGACGAACGAATTGCAAGTGAATTCTTCATTGAACTTGCAATTGTTTTTAGATCAACTTTGAGGCGTTCGGGAAGGTTAGCCTCCAAAAATCGGTTAAGAATATCTTTATCGAGGAGATCTGAAAGTGCAACTTTATAAAGTTTATTATCCTCCATGAATTCATCAAAGAATTCAGTGCTGATAACAACTGTTCGTGGAATGCTAATTATTACGTTTTCGAACTTCTCAAACAACTTATTATCCTTAATAATTGAATTGATAAAAGCGAGGCCCCTTGCTTTACCTCCAATTGACTCTTCACCTATTCTTGAAAAGAATGAGTATTCATCAAAACTATTTCTATCAAATTTTGCAATAATACCTCTCCCTTTGCTTAACCTGTAAGAAGAAATTGATTGATATATGAACTTTCGTAGTTCAGAAACTGACTTAAAATCATTTACAGTTAACGGCTTAAATAGCTGAGCTATTGAGAATAGTGCTCTAGCATTTAACCATTTCGAAATATGATTTTGGCTTGTATGATATTGGAAAGAATCATCAGGTACGTTAAGGATTTGTTGCTGCAGGTGCTGAAGATCAGTTGCTCTACATATCTCCTTCAAGGTTTTGGGATCGCGGAATATGAAATCACCAAATCCAAATTGGCTTATAATGTAATCTCTAAGTTCAATGTTCAGTGTCTTGGAATTTTTGTAAATAAACCCCACTCCCATCTCATCGGCATAAAATTTATTGGAGATATCTGATGATTGCAGGATAAAGGGCATATATGGGTCTTCTTCCTTTACTTGTTTACAGAGTAGTAATCCTGCCATTGACTCTGTGTCTCGCTTATTATCAATCTTATAATTAATATCGGAAATAATGCCAAGTATATTTGCTTTATATTTATCGTAAAAACTCTTTGCCTCTTCAAAATTTGTTGCAAGTAGGATTTTGGGTCTTCCTCTTAACCGTAACATTCTTTGATGCTCATTCAGCGCCTCCTTCATGAAACTCCGGGATTGCCTAAAAATGATTTTATAGATATTCGGCAGAAAAACCGAGTAATATCTTACAGAATCCTCAACAAGGATTATTGCTTGAACGCCTATATGTTGGAGGTCATACTCTGCATTCATTTTATCCTCAATTAACTTAATTATTGCTAAAAGGATATCCGCATTACCTAGCCAACAGAATACATAGTCAACAGCACTTAGATCCTCTTTCTGTAACCTTAATGAAACGTCTTTTGAGTAAGGAGTGAGAACAACAATTGGGATTTCTGGATACCTTGACTTAAGTAACCCCGCAAGGTTAAAAGCATCCATGTCGCTGATGTTGAGCATGGAAATGATAAGATCTATCTTTTCCTCCTGTAATATAGTAAGAACCTCTCGGGATGAATGAGCCTGAATGAATGTTGGTGGGTATCTTAAACTAAGCGAAACGTATTCGTTAAAGATTTGCTCATCAATACGACCATCCTCCTCAAGCATAAACGCATCATAACTGCTACAAATAAGCAATATTTTATGAATACGCTTTTGCATCAACTTATCGAACGAAGTATCGCTAAAATCTAGTCCAAGAGTATTGAGATAGGGTTGTGAATAAGGCATCTGGAGAAAATTTGAAGCGTCAAAGATAACTGTTTTTAACGGTTGAATCAATAATGAATTCAGTAAAGGTGGTAATACAAAAAGGAGGCGTGAACAAATCACGCCTCCTTAATTATATATCAAATGTTAGATTATACATCCCAGGTATCACCACTGTTAAGTAAATCATCAACATTTTTGATCTTTGCAGTTTTCATTACTTCAAGAACTTGATCACGAACGTTATCGTCGTAGGTTGTTTCTTTTACGTTTCTAATAACGCCCAGAGCAACAGGATATTCAGGATATGCCATATTTGCAAGCATCATATGAACGCCTGGATTTGCCTCATAAGCATCGTGTGTAAGAATATCATCGATTGAGAAACCACCTTGGCCAATTGTAACAACCTTTAGGCTAAGTCCGCTCAGAATAAGACCCTTATCACGATTTTTACCAAATACCATCTTTTCACCGTGGCGAATTGAAATAATCCTATCCTCACGATTTTCCTTATCGGTAATAACACCGTGAGTTTTGTCGTTATAAATAACACAGTTCTGCAAAATCTCAACAACCGAAGTACCATCATGCTTAGCAGCCTCAACCATAATCTCAGAAGTCAACTTAACATCAATATCCAAAGAGCGGGCAAAGAACTTACCTTGAGCACCAATTACAAGTTCTCCTGGACGGAAAGGGTGTTCAACGGTTCCGAATGGAGAGGTCTTGGTAATAGAGCCTAATTTAGAAGTAGGTGAGTATTGACCCTTGGTTAAGCCATAAATCTCGTTATTGAAAAGGAGAATGTTGATATCGATATTACGACGTACTGCATGGATAAAGTGGTTACCGCCGATTGCAAGAGCATCACCATCACCTGTGATTTGCCATACGCTAAGCGTGGGATTAGCACATTTGATGCCCGTAGCAATTGCTGAAGCACGTCCATGTATACCATGAAATCCAAAGGTCTTCATATAATAAGGAAAACGGCTTGAACAACCTATTCCTGATACAAAAACATAGCGTTCTATATCATAGTTAAGAACATGGGAAACCTCTGGAAGAGCTTTTTGAACAGCGTTCAGAACAAAGTGATCGCCGCATCCTGGGCACCATCTGACTTCTTGATCGCTCTTAAAATCTTGGGGAGTATATTTAAAATTTTCTGCCATGATTACTTGCCCTCCAATACTTGGTTAAATTTATCAACTAGTTCAACAACAGTAAAAGGAAGTCCTTGTACCTTATTGAATTGCATATAATTAAACTCTTGGAAATTCATACGTAGGTAATTTGCAAATTGACCCATGTTGAGCTCACAAACAAGAATTTTCTTATAACGACCAAAGATCTCTCTTACATTCTTTGGAAGTGGATTGATATAGTTGAAGTGGCAAAGAGAAACCTTCTTGCCTTCATCACGCATCTTTTGAACAGAGGTTAATAGGTGACCATATGTACCACCCCAACCAACAATAAGTAAATCACCTTCTTTATCGCCAAAAACCTCTTGTTGAGGGATAAACTCCTGAACACGTTTAACCTTAGCTTCGCGAATATCGGTCATGCGTTGGTGGTTCATTGGATCATGAGAAACGGTTCCTTTAATAAAATCTTTCTCAAGACCGCCAACTCTATGTTCTAAACCTTTTGTACCAGGTAAAGCCCATGAGCGTGCAAGACGCTTCTCATCCCGAGCGTAAGGTTGATATCCAACGGTTCCTTCAGGAACAATTGGAGCTTTAATCTCTGGATAATCCTTCATGCTAGGAATCATCCAAGGTTCAGTACCATTTGCAATATAACCATCGGTTAAAAGAATAACTGGTGTCATATGCTCAAGTGTGATTTTGCTAGCTAAAAAAGCATAATCGAAGCAGTTGCTTGGCGTGCTAGCCGCAATAACAATCATTGGGCATTCGCCATTACGACCGTATAATGCTTGGAAAAGGTCTGATTGTTCCGTTTTGGTTGGCAAACCCGTTGAAGGACCACCACGTTGAACGTTTACAATAACCAATGGAAGTTCAGTCATTACCGCTAATCCCATAGCCTCGCTCTTAAGCGATAAACCAGGGCCAGATGTTGTAGTCACTGCAAAGTTACCAGCAAAAGATGCACCTATTGCGGTACAAATACCGGCAATTTCATCCTCAACCTGTAGCGTTTTAACACCTAAATCTTTACGCTTTGCAAGTTCGATTAAAATCTCGGTTGCAGGGGTAATTGGGTATGATCCGCAGAAAAGTGGCAATTTTGCTTTCTCCGATGCTGCAATGAAACCCCATGCTACGGCTGTGTTACCGTTAATGTTACGGTACTTACCTTTTGGAATGCTTGTAGCAGCAGGGATGTGATATGTATTGGGTATTGCTTGAATGTTTGCTGCGTAGTTGAAACCATCGCGAAGAACCTTCTTGTTGGCTTCAACAATCTCAGGTTTCTTCTTGAATTTTGTTTCAAAATACTTCTCAGTAAAATGCAAAGGTCTTGAAAAGATGTAGTAAACCATTCCAAGTGCAAACATGTTCTTACTACGGATGATACTCTTGTTATCAAGACCAGTATCCTTCAAACTTTCTTTAGTAAGATTTGAAATGTTTGCAAAAATTACCTTAAAGTCTTGGAGTTTTAACTCCTCAACAGGGTTATCGGTTTTAAAACCAGCACGCTGGAGACCCTTCTCGTTAACGGTATCGTTATCGACAATGATCATTCCACCGGGCTTAACCCATCTTGCATTTGCCCTAAGAGCTGCAGGGTTCATTGCAACAAGCACATCACAGTAGTCTCCAGGAGTATTAACCTTTGTACTTCCAATGTTTACTTGGAAGCCAGAGACACCGCCAATCGTCCCCTGCGGAGCACGGATCTCCGAAGGGTAATCTGGAAATGTGCTTACACTATTCCCGTAAAGCGCAGATGCTTCGGAAAATAATGTACCAGTCAACTGCATTCCGTCACCTGAGTCACCGGAGAAGCGTACTACTACTTCACCAATCTCAAGGACTTGTTTTTGTTCACTCATGTCAGATTAATTTAATTAAAACAGTTTTTTGAAAAAATGCTACATATGAAACTGTTATAAAACATGTAACAATATGATTACCTGATAAATACAAAAGCAGGCTCATGGAAAATTCGATACAAAATTAACCTTTTTATTCTATAAAGGGAATCTAGCATTGTTTTTTACAACATATATAGACATGACTTATAATAGTTTAATTAGTTGGTAGATAGTTTTTGTTATGGCTATTTGTCGAGTATAATTACATATTACCCTTCAACATTCCTAATTCATTCCGATTAACTTCCGACTCATTGGTTGATTCTTTTTTTGAGGTGCTGGAAAAAAATCTTTGTGAACCTTTGTGTAATAGTTATTCCACAAAACACACAAAGTAGTCACAAAACACACAAAGCAAAAAAACCGAGCGCATTTTGCGAACTCGCTGCTGGGCTAAAGCCAAAAACCCTTTATCCCTTTGACTCTGCCTTAAAAGAAGGAGTTATTAATTGTGTATACTGTTTTATTCAACCCTTTATTCGCATCAAGTATAATTACATATTCCTTTTCACCGTTTCTGACTTATTCCGATTAACTTCCGACTCATTCTTATTCAGATTCCACTAACTTTGCAAAAAAGCATTATTATGGCTCTTATCAAACCCCTACGTGGTTTTACTCCTAAAATTGGGAAAAACTGCTTTATTGCTGAAACTGCTGTTATTATTGGCGATGTGGAGATAGGTGATGATTGCAGTATTTGGTATGGTGCAGTGTTACGTGGTGATGTAAATTCCATTCGAATTGGGAATAGGGTGAATATTCAGGATAACGCTGTTCTTCACACAACCTACCAAAAAACGGTATTAAATATAGGCGATGATGTATCAATTGGCCATGGAGTTATTGTTCACGGTGCCGAGGTACGAAATTGGGCTCTGCTTGGAATGGGCTCTACTATTATGGATAACGCTGTTATTGGCGAGGGGGCAATTGTTGCTGCCAATGCATTGATTATGGAAAGTGTTGTTGTTGAACCAAGTAGCATTTACGCTGGCGTTCCTGCCAAATTCATTAAAACGGTTGATCCCTCAAAAAGTAAGGAGATGAATGAACGGATTGCTCGTAATTACCTGTTTTATTCTGGATGGTATAAGGAGGAAAAATAATTTGAAAATTGGGGAATTTGAGAATTTGAAGATTTGAGAATTTGAAGATTTGAAGATTTGAAAATTAACCAAATAACCCAATGAATCCACTACAACACAGTTCAGTTCGTCCCAAGATTGAATATTTTCGATAAATTATCGCAGTTTGCGATAGTGGGAATGAAGTTAGAAGTCAGAAGTCGGAAGATGTCTAATAATTTGAAGATTTGAAAATTAACCTATTAGCCAACAACCCAATGATCCCACTGTATCACATCCCCACAGCAAAACAGCATCACAATTACACAGCATCACAGCAACACAGCATCACAATCCAACAATCAAGATTTTACAAAATCCCTCTTTAAATTTCTTTTTAGGTATTCAGCAGTATAACTCTTTTCATTCTTCATCACCTCTTCGGGAGTTCCACAACAAATAAGTTCACCTCCACCTGCTCCGCCTTCTGGGCCAAGATCAATAATATAATCGGCAGTTTTAATTACATCCATATTATGCTCAATAACCATAACGGTGTTTCCTTTATCAACAAGGCGATTAAGCACCTCCAATAATACGCGAACATCTTCGAAATGAAGACCTGTTGTGGGTTCATCGAGGATGTAAAGGGTTTGTCCAGTATCCCGTTTGGCTAACTCGGCAGCTAGTTTAACCCGTTGCGACTCTCCTCCAGATAGGGTTGTTGATGGTTGACCCAGTGTAATGTACCCAAGTCCAACCTCCTTGAGGGTTTTTAACTTTTGGTAGATTGATGGTATGTTTTCAAAAAATTCAACAGACTGAGTGATTGTCATATCAAGAATCTGGCTAATATTCTTTCCCTTGAACTTAACCTCCAACGTTTCTCTATTATAACGTACTCCCGAACATTCCTTGCATTTTACGTAAACATCGGGTAAAAAATTCATCTCTATAACCTGAAGTCCAGCACCCCTGCATGTTTCACAACGACCACCTTTTACATTAAATGAGAATCTACCAGCTTTGTATCCTCGAATCTTAGCATCAGGAGTCATCTCAAAAAGTTTGCGAATATCGGTCATCACTCCAGTATAAGTTGCGGGATTTGATCTTGGTGTGCGACCAATGGGTGACTGATCTACTTCCACTACCTTATCGACATTCTCTAAACCTATTAGCTTATCGTAGGCTAAGGGCTCTTGAAATGATCTATATAGGATTTTACTAATTGCCGGATGCAGTGTTTCGTTTATCAATGTTGATTTTCCGCTTCCAGAAACACCTGTTATACAGATAAATACTCCTAACGGAAACTCAACATTTATGTTTTTCAGATTGTTCCCTTTTGCCCCTTTAATTATTATGGATTTCCCAGTTCCTTTCCGATGAGTTTCGGGAATAGGAATTGTAAGTGTTCCATTTAAATACTGCGCTGTGAGCGTACACGATTTGGCAATTTGTTCGGGAGTGCCTTCGGCAACAACCTTTCCACCATTCCTACCAGCAAATGGGCCAATATCTACAACATGGTCGGCAGATAGTATCATCTCCTCATCGTGCTCAACAACAATCACTGAATTGCCTGCATCTCTTAAGTTACGCAACGATTCAATTAGGCGTATATTATCCCTTTGGTGTAAACCGATGCTCGGTTCATCGAGAATATAAAGAACGTTAACTAGTTTTGATCCTATTTGCGTTGCAAGCCTAATACGCTGGCTTTCACCACCTGAAAGGGATGATGAGCTGCGATTCAAAGAGAGGTAGTTAAGACCAACGTCAAGCAGGAAACTTACACGTTCTCTTATCTCCTTGAGTATTTCTGTTCCAATTGCTTTCTGCCGATTATTTAACCTATCCTCTAAATTCTGAAGCCAAAGCCAGAATTTATCGATATCCATAGCCGACACCTCGGCAATATTTTTTCCATCAACCTTAAACCATAACGATTCTGGCTTAAGTCTGGTACCATTGCAAACAGAACAATTAACTTGCCTTATAAACTGCTCAGACCATTTTGGCCCTTTGCCACTCAACTCTTCATTCTGATGATTTTGCACAAAGTTTACTACTCCTTCAAAACTCAGAAAGTAGGATGATGAAAGTCCCATCGATGAGTGTTTGAGTTTAAACTGTTCCTCGGATCCATAAAGGATCACATTTAGCGCCTCTTCAGGAATATCCTCGATGGGATCTGAAATATCAAATTCATACTTTGCAGCAATTGCTTCAATTTGCCAAAAAATCAGAGAACTCTTATATGGGCCAAGAGGTTCAATACCCCCTTTTTTAATACTTAATTTTGGGTTCGGGATAATTTTTGAAAGATCTGCCTCACTTACAGTGCCAATACCATTACAATGCGGACATGCACCCTGCGGTGAGTTAAAAGAAAAGGTATGAGGTGCTGGTTCGTTGTAGGAAATACCTGTACTTGGGCACATCAGATGACGGCTAAAGTAACGATTTGTATTAGCCTCCATATCAAGTACCATAATTGTACCTTTACCGTGCCCCATGGCAACAACAACAGATTCTGAAAGTCGCTTTCTATCCACATCGGCAACCTTCATTTTATCAACAACAAGTTCAATGTAGTGAGTTTTGTAGCGATCCAACTTTAATCCAGATCGCATCTCAACTACCTCACCATCAATTCTTGCGTATAGATATCCCTTTCTGCGAAGCTGTTCAAACAGCTCTTTATAGTGACCTTTTCTACCCCGAACAATTGGGGCAAGTATTCCCGTTTTCTTTTCCGAAAAATTTTCGAGGATAAGGGTTACAATTCTCTCATCGGTATACCGAACCATCTCCTCTCCCGTGTTATAGGAGTATGCAATTGATGCACGGGCAAATAGCAAACGAAGAAAATCGTAAATTTCTGTGATTGTTCCAACGGTTGATCGAGGATTCCGGCTAGTAGTCTTTTGTTCAATAGAGATCACTGGACTTAATCCAGAAATCTTATCAACATCCGGGCGTTCCATTGTACCCAAAAACTGCCTTGCATAGGCCGACATGGTTTCAATATAACGTCGTTGTCCCTCGGCATAGATAGTATCAAATGCCAACGATGATTTTCCGCTACCGCTAAGGCCAGTTATTACTGTTAACTTGTTCCTAGGGATATTTACATCAATATTTTTCAGGTTATGTACCCTTGCCCCCTGAACCGATACCTCTGTTGCTTCTCCCTTTAAAATTTTCATTTATTTGTTTTTTAAGACTCAAGATTTGATCCTACTCCGAAAAGCCATTATCTTGCCACAAAAGCACTAAAACACAAAATTCCACCAAAGTTATCTGGCATATATTCAGCATTTTGTGATATTTGGTGTTTTAGTGGCATTTTTTGATTTTATTACTTTTCGGAGTGGACTCAGATTTTAGACATTTAAAATCTGGTGTCTGAAACCTACTCACTATATGCGTTTTCTCTATAATCTTCAGTTGGAATTTGAATTTGATACTTTTTTCTGGTTTTATTAGGGAGATAGTTCTCTCGTAGCCAAGGATTAAAGGTTTTAATCATCTTATAGTTTGATTTGAAATGCTCTGCAAACCTAGCGATACTGGTTATTGAAGTATCAACCTCAACACAATAGCATTTTAAGGGAGGATATAAATTATTCTTTGTTAGTACAAAGCCATACTTCTGGGGATTCTCAAATATCGCCTTAAACGCAAGAATTCTATAAAGATATCGACCAGTTTCATCACCTAGTACAAGATTATAGTAACTCTCATTATTCTGACGATCGATTTGCCTATCAATTCCATTGCTCCCAAAGTTGTAAGATGCGGCAGCCATAGTCCAATTGCCAAATCTATTGTAACTCTTTAGTAAATAATCGCATGCGGCTCTTGTAGACTTTTCAATACTATACCGCTCATCAACCTCCTTGTTAATTTCCAAGCCTAACTCCTTTCCCGTTTTTTCAAGAATTTGCCAGAAACCAACCGCTTTAGCTGGGGAAATTTCTTGTGCTAATGCACTTTCAGCAACTGCCAAAAATTTAAAATCATCGGGAATTCCCTTCTCCTTGAGAATGGGCTCAATTATTGGGAAATAACGGCTTGCACGTTTTAGAATAAGTAATGTTTGTGAATGCCAGTAAGTATTTAGCTGCAACTCACGGTCGAGGCTTTCACGAACATCAAAATACTTAAGGGGAACTTCCTCGCCAGCAAATGATAACTTTTCGGGTAATGGTATCTGATAAGCTGGATTTCGGAAGATTGTAGTATCTTTTTTCAAGGTTTTAGAACCTGGAAGTTCCCTGCAACCAGCAATATCAACGGTAAGAATGATAAATAGGACAATAGTTAAAATGGATGTTACAACAGAACCAATCACTGTGATTTTTCTCTTCCTCAGATTACCAATAAGCATATTCGAATTTTAATAAAAAAACAACTCGCTCTCACCATTTGTTTTGTGAAAATCAGGCAAAGTTAGTATTTTTTATGCTTTTGAGGGAGAGATTCAGAGTCAAAGGCTAGATCTTATTTTGAGGTGCTGGTAAAAAATATTTCCTTTGTTTAAAAATAAAGATAATGCCACAAAATCACGAAAACACCAAATTGCACCAAAAAAAGTACATGCCCATTTCCGATGAGCTAGATATTATTGGTAAGAAAATAGTTGATGCTGCTTATACGGTTCATAAAAATTTAGGGCCAGGCTTGCTTGAGAAAGTATATGAAATTTGTTTTTGCCACGAACTAGCAAAAAGGGGGTTAACGTGTCTACGCCAAATTGATATTCCTGTTGTTTATGATGGAATCACCTTTAATGAAGGGTTAAGACTGGATGTTTTGGTTGAAGATAATATAATTTGTGAAATTAAGGCAGTGGATTTAGTAAACCCTGTTTGGGAAGCCCAAGTATTAAGCCACATGAAATTAACTAATAAACGTTTAGGTTATTTAATCAACTTTAATGTTGTTAATATTGGGCAAGGAATAAAACGTTTTGTACTATAGTTTAGTGAACTTAGCGAAGCGACCTCACGAACTCCATTGAAAATATAAAATGGTGAGTAAATTTTGTGTTTTGGTGTTTTGGTGGCTAAAATAACCTCAAAATAAGATTAAATCAAAAAGGAACCTCAACCCCAAATTTGATAAAGGTAGAGAAAGGGTAAGTTTTACTATTTGTTAGGTAGAGAGATTTTAACCCTAATCGAAAGGTTGGTTCTATTAATAAATTGGCACGATTTGTAATTGGAATTGAAAAGCCTAATGAGGCTAATGCTGATGGTGCAAATGGAGCAACTCCTCGTGTTTTACCACTTAATTTAAAATTCGAGCCGCTGACTTGAAGCTTATTATCTATTAGATATCCCACCGATAAGCCTGATTTTACTGTAAACCGAACGCTCTTCAAATTGAAACTTCGAGCGAGTATAACAGGCATCTCAATGTATCTAAATCTTTGATATGCATTAGCTTTATATATACTACTTGCATTAATGGCAGGTGTTGAGAGTATATTTAAAATACCCATATCCATAACTTTCAAATCGGTATTGGGAATTGTAAGAACACCATAACTATTTGAAATCCCTCGAATATCAGTAACCTCTGTATTACTAGGATCTGTGTAAAGTAAAAAGATATTCTTCTCCTGTTGCCCTATAGTGCTGTAGGTTAAACCCGATTCAATTGAAAACTTATTAGAAAAAGCGTATCGAATAGAAATAGATCCTCCCCATGAAACAATACCAGATTCCTGACGTGTATCGGATCGACTTATTGCCCCATAAGTATGAAATGAGTAAACGGGAAATCCTGATGCTGCAACATACCATTTTCCTATATCCTTTTTGGCAGGTTCTACCTGAGCAATTACTTCATTAAAATCGATTTGATTGCTTTCAGAAATAATGTGAAGCTGTTCAACAACATCAACATTAGATTTTTTTACCTTGGATTGAATAGTTTGAATTTTACTAGGAATCTCATCATATCTTTTACTATCCTCTAAATTCTCTATGGTTTGGGTAGTATTTGAATTTAAAACTACATTTCGATTAATTTCATTTAAATCAACCTTATGCTTTTCTATTTTATCAGTAGCTACTTTGCTATCAAGACTTTTAATGTTTACTTTCTCATCAGCTAATTTATTGATCTCTGATTTTTTTTGATTATTCGATGCAATATCTATCTCCTTAACATTCACATAATAAAATCCTCCAATTGTAAAAAGTATCGCAATGGTAGCAGCAGAAGCCCAAGATGTAATAATGAAAATCTTTCGTTTACGTTTTGCTAGCAAAGTAGCCTCAATATCATCCCATAAACCTATAGGAGGAGTAACCTCAATTGATTTGAGGCGATTAATCATTTCAATATCATGACTACTATCGTACAAGTTTCTCATACTTAAAATCAATCACTTGCTCAAATTTACTTCTAAGAATTGCTCTTGCTCTTGAGTAATTCGATTTACTTGTTGACTCTGAAATATCGAGCATCTTAGCAATTTCGCTATGTGTATATTCATCAATGGCATAAAGGTTAAAAACCAATCGATATTGAGGAGGAAGTTCCTTTACAATACCTAAATAGAATGTATAATCAGCTCCTAAGCTTTGAATTTCGGCCTCACTCCCATTGGCAACATCAATATCAACATAATCCTTCCTCTGCCTTAAATACTCCAACGCAGTATTTACAATAATCCGTCGAACCCATCCCTCAAAAGAACCATCGCCTCTATACGATTTAATTGAAGTAAATACTTTTATGTACCCATCGTGAAGTACATCGCGAGCAATATCTGAATCGCCAACATACCTCAAGCATAAACCGTACATCTTTGCCGAGCTTAACTCGTAAAGTGTACGTTGTGCCGTCCTATCGCCCTTATACAATTTATCAATAAAATCCTTCGAATACTCCACGCTTGCAAATAGTTGGGTATGTTAACTGTTTTGCAAATATAGCTCCAACTATTCCTTAGATGCAAAAAGATTTTAAATGGTTGCGTTGGTTTGGTTGTTGATTCCCTTGGAAAACAATACGGGTAAAGAAAATGGCAGCTTGTAATCGGGTAGGCAGCCAATAGATCTCGCACAACAGTATCTCGCAGAGCGGGACAGGCTGCATGGGTCTGCTCATACGTGTATGTTTCTTGGGGTTTTTATTTAAGGGTTGGGTTTGATCATCCTAGCAATATATCGCAATTTGCGATAGGGGCTAACACCCTTTATGTAATAGCTATTCCACAAAGTACCATAAAACCGCCCAACCCTCCTTAAAAAAGGAGGGCTAATTGAGCGTTGTAATGGAGTTGATTTCTGGTGAATGGGCTGAAAGAATACTCACTCCCATAAGGAAATCTGTTATAGCCCCTTTTCAAGGGGTTGGGGTTTGTTCGTCCTAACATTCATGCCACCCGTTTGCTATTATATCGCAATTTGCGATAGGGGCTAATACCTTTTATGTAATAGCTATTCCACAAAGTACCATAAAACCGCCCAACCCTCCTTAAAAAAGGAGGGCTAATTGGGCGTTGTAATGGGGTTGATTTCTGGTGAATGGGTTGAATGAATATTTACTCCTATAAGGAAATCTGTTATAGCCCCTTTTCAAGGGGTTGGGGTTTGTTCGTCCTAACAATCATGCCACCCATTTGCTATTATATCGCAATTTGCGATAGGGGCTAATACCTTTTATGTAATTACTATTCCACAAAAATCACAAAGAAATCACAAAAAACACAAAGCAAATATCCATTTACATTGAAGTGAAGTAGAAGAAACCCCCTGTACATCCCTGTTATACATAAAACCTCCCAACCCTCCTTAAAAAGGAGGGCTAATTGAGCGTTGTAATGGAGTTGATTTCTGGTGAATGGGTTGAAAGAATACATACTCCCATAAGGAAATCTGTTATAGCCCCTTTTCAAGGGGTTGGGGTTTGTTCGTCCTAACATTCATGCCACCCATTTGCTATTATATCGCAATTTGCGATAGGGGCTAACACCTTTTATGTAATGGCTATTCCACAAAAAACACTAAGAAATCACAAAAAACACAAAGCAAATACACATTTACATTGAAGTGAAGTAGAAGAAACCCCCTGTACAACCATGTTATACATAAAACCTCCCAACCCTCCTTAAAAAGGAGGGCTAATTGAGCGTTGTAATGGAGTTGATTTCTGGTGAATGGGTTGAAAGAATACTTACTCCCATAAGGAAATCTGTTATAGCCCCTTATTTAAGGGG